>CAKVBV010000005.1 GCA_934725535.1 uncultured Bacteroidales bacterium
CACCCGAAGTAGTGGATGATATACAGGACAAGTTGGCTTTTCCTGAACACCACGTATTAAAGAAGAGTTTTGCCCGTACTAACCTCAGTTACGTAGTTCGCCATACCAACAAGAAGGCGGATGAGATAGTGCATATACTGAATAAGGTGCAGGGCTCGGCCATCGTATATGTGCGTAACAGACAACGCACAAAAGAGTTAGCCGGATACTTGATAGCACAAGGACTCTCCGCAGACTACTACCACGCAGGACTGACCCCCGCAGAACGCACAGCCAAGCAAAGCAGTTGGAAAACAGGACAGGTGCGTGTGATTGTCTGTACGAACGCCTTTGGCATGGGGATAGACAAGCCGGATGTACGTATAGTGATTCATCACGACTTGCCTGACACCATAGAGGCATACTTTCAAGAGGCTGGACGTGCAGGACGTGATGAGAAGCAGGCGTATGCCGTATTGCTCTATGATGTGTCCGACAAGACCAAGGCGCGCAAGCGCATAGGGGACAACTACCCGCCAAAAGCCTTTGTGGAAGAGGTCTATCAGAAGACGTGTGACTATCTCAGTGTGGGAGCGGGTAGTGGACGTGGGCATACGTTCTTCATAGATATGAACGACCTGTGCCGTGTGATGCACTTGCCGATGCTCCCCGCGTATTCTGCCCTGCACCTGCTTACACAAGCGGGATACATTGACTTTCAGGTAGAACAGGAGATACAGCCCCGTGTGCAGATACGTGTGCCGAGACGCGAGATGGGGGATTACGCATTGAGCCCCACGCAAGAACAGTTGCTGGAGTGGCTAATGCGGCATTACCCGGGGATATTTACGGACTTGCAGTATATTCACGGACTAAGTAAGATAGGGAAATCCATTGCCGCTATGGCGGGCAAAGAAAGGGTGAATATCGACTATCACACCCTGTTGGTGTCGTTGGCACAACGGCATATAATCACTTACATACCACGTGAGGTCGCTAACACGCTTACTTTCACACGTGACAGGCAGACAGATATACATCTGCCCGTATCTGTGTACGAAGACAGGCAGACACGCTATGTAGAACGGCTGAAAGCTATGGTGGAGTATGCAGAGAACCGGCAGTTTTGTCGCTCGCAACTGCTATTGGCATACTTCGGTGAAACCGATGCTCCCACTTGTGGCACCTGTGATGTCTGTATAGCAATGAAAAAACAGCAACGCTCCACTGAGTAACACCTTAATACACCTTAAAAACAGCGATACAGAGAGAACATCGGTTCATCGATGGTTGTCAATGACCTGTTCGTAGATGCGGCGTACTTTGAGTCCTGCATCGTACCAGCGGATATTGTTGACCTCTTCGCGTCCGAGCGTGTGGAGGGACTCATACATGGCGGGGTAGGTGACGATGCCGTAGATGGCGTCCGCCATGGCTTCGATGTCCCAGTAGTCAATCTTGATGGCATGGCTCAGGATTTCGGCGCAGCCCGATTGCTTGCTGATGATAGAGGGCGTGCCTACCTGCATTGCCTCCAGTGGCGAGATGCCAAATGGTTCGCTGACGCTGGGCATGACATAGACGTCGCTTTCGGCGAGCATCTCCTGCACCTGTCTGCCTCGGAGGAAGCCTGTGAAATGGAACCTGTCGGCAATGCCACGCTGTGCCACAAGGTCAATCATCTTGTCCATCATATCGCCGCTACCAGCCATCACGAAACGTACGCCCTTGGTCTTCTGCAATACACGCGCAGCCGCCTCGACGAAGTATTCGGGTCCCTTCTGCATGGTGATGCGTCCGAGAAAGGTGACAATCTTGTCTTTGCGGGGCGTCTTGACGAAACTATCGGGGTCTTTGAGCGGTTCGACGGCGTTGTGCACTGTGCTGACCTTGGCGGGGTCCTGGTGGTACTTCTCGATGACGATGTTGCGGGTCAGGTTGCTGACGCAGATGATATGGTCGGCTTCGTCCATACCGCGCTTCTCGATGGCATAGACAGTGGGGTTGACATTGCCGCGGCTGCGGTCGAAATCGGTGGCATGCACGTGGATGACCAGCGGTTTGCCGGAGATATGCTTGGCGAAGACGCCTGCGGGGTAGGTGAGCCAGTCGTGGCTGTGAATGATGTCGAAATCAAGGCTGTTCGCGAGCACACTTGCCACTGCCTCGTAGTTGCCTATCTCCTCCAAGAGGTTGTCGGGGTACCGCCCCGAGAACGCCACGCAGCCGAGGTCGTCGGTGCCGATGCGGGTGTAGTCGTAGCGTATGCCGTCGCGGTAGTGGAAATACTCCTCGGGCGACATACGTCCCTCCATGCGTTGGCGCACATAGTCGTAACTATTGTCTTTCCAGACGATGGGAATGCTGTTGGCCCCGATGATTTTGAGGAACGATTGGTCCTCGTCGCCCCACGGTTTGGGTATGACGAAAGTGATGTGCATATCACCCTGCTCCGCCATACCGCGTGTGAGCCCGTAACTGGCAGTGCCTAACCCGCCGAGGATATGCGGGGGAAACTCCCAACCAAACATCAACGCTTTCATATCTCAAACTGCTTCAATGTGTTACATACTACAATCACTGCCGCCACACTGGGTGCGTAACTCATGCCTCCATGCCCTTTGTAGGGCGGGTTGCCATCGTAGAGTTCGTTGAGCGTGCCGATACAGAGTTCGCTCATCTCCGCCTCGTATCCGATGAGCAACCGGCGAATAAAACTCTCGCCTGAGTGCTGATACACACGCAGATACGCCTTGGCGTATGCAGCAATCGTCCATGGCCATACGGGTCCGTTGTGGTAGTTGCGGTCACGCTCCAACTGCCCACCTATATATATAGGTCGGTAGTCCCCGCTCTTTGGGGAGATGGTTCGCAGCCCCTTGGGGGTGTATAGTTCCTTGGTGCAGATGTCCACGACCGCTTTCTGCTGGTGCTTGTCAAGAGGAGAGTAGGGCAGTGACGCCGCTATTATCTGATTGGGGCGTACCTCCTTGTTGTGCTCCTCGGCGGTGACGTAGTCATCAAGGTAAAAGCCGTTCCAGAAAGTGCTGACGAAAGCCTCTTTGGTTATCTCCGCCTGGTAGTCCATGAGGTCAGCCATCTGCTCGTGGTTCGTCAGTCGGAGCATGTCTGCCGCGAAGTGCAAGGCGTTGTACCACAATGCGTTGTGCTCTACCACGTAGCCTGTGCGCGGGGTGATGGGGCGACCGTTCTCTACGGCACTCATCCATGTGGCGGGACGCTCGGTGCCGTCCACCCAGAGGAGTCCGTTGCTGTGCAGGAAAAGGCGCGGGTGCTGCTGCTTGCGGATGTAATTGACGATGTCCACCACCAGTGTCCCATAGAGACGCGCTGCCTCTTCGACGGTGGTGTAGGAGGCATAGTCCTGTATCGCCTTGACGAACCAGAGCAGTGCATCCGGCTCGTCCATGCCGATGAGTTTGCAGGGCTTGCCGTCCATGAAGGCGCGCACCTCGTCCACGGCTGTCTTGTTGACAATAGCATCCCAGTATTCGGGTCGCCCGATGCCCATGGTGCACGCCGCCATCGAGATGAACTCCTCCCGTGCGGAGGCATGGAACCACGGGTAGCCTGCCAGAAGGTAGCACTTGTCGCCCTCGCGTTTGTAGAACTGCGCTGCCGAGTTCTTGAGGCATCCGAACATATTGTCCCGCGGTACGCGGCGTGCCAACTCTTTGATCCACAACGCTTTGAGAGTGCTTGGTTTCACCTCACTAATGCCTGCCGAGAATATAACACTCTCGCCACGCTTCATGGGCATCTCGAACCAGCCGGGCACCAACTGGTCCTCTTTGTAGTCGTAGCCGCGCTCCTGCTCCTTCTGATATTCTATTCCCTTGTACCACTGCGGGTTGTGTGTATATTCCACCCGTTTGGAGCACTGCATATACAATTCGGGGAACTCCTCATACATACGGCACGCGCGTCCGTTCTGCACCTCGCGCATGTCGGAGTTGGCGCGGTCGTTCTCGTGTGTGAGTGTGTTCACACTACGGAAAGCCAAGAAGGGTTTCAGGCGCAGTGTGGTGGGCGAGTGTGCCTCCACTAATGTGTAGCGTATCAGCACCCGCGGCTCAAAACTGACGAGCATACGCTCCTTGGTCAGGATGACGCCACCCACACGGTAGGTGGTCTTGCTAATCACCTCACAATCAAACTCGCGTATATATTTGTGCCCGTTAGGGGAATATATGTTGTCGCCATACTTGTGGATACCGAGATTGAACTCCGCGCCGTGCTGAATCACTGTCTCGTCGAGGCTGCCGAGCAGCACGTAATTGTCCTCTGGCACCTGTTCCCACAGCGGCACCACCAACTGTCCGTGGTACTTGCGCGTGTTGCAATCCACGATAGTCGTGGAGTTGTACGCGCCCGCACGGTTGGTGCGAATCATCTCCTTGCTCAGACTGCGCTCAAGATTGATGAGAAGCGTCTTGTCGAAATTAAGGTAACTCATTGAATCAGTTGTATTTGGAGTCGTACTTCACTTCCGCGTCCATGCAGAACTGCCGTATCTGCTGTTCGGCGTCGCGTTTGCAAATCAGCAGTACGCCGTCCGACTCCGCCACTATCGTATCTTCCAGCCCCTGAATCACTGCCAGATGTCCTTCGGGCAGGGTTACGATATTGCCTTTGCTGTCGTAGTACATGGCATCGGCATGCAACGTAACATTCTGATTCTCATCTTTTTCACTCAACTCATACAGTGAGCCCCATGTACCCAAATCGCTCCAGCCGAAGTCGCTCGGCATTACGTACACATTCTTTGCCTTTTCCATCACGCCGTAGTCAATCGACACATTCGGGCAGGTGGGGAACATCTCTTGTATGAACGACTCTTCGTGGTCAGTGCCCATGCTGTCCTCGCCCGCAAGGAACTTCTCCACCACCTCGGGCAGGAACTCACGGAAAGCGGCACGTATCGCACGCAGGTTCCATAGGAAAATGCCTGAGTTCCACAGGAAGTCTCCACTCTGCACAAACACTTTCGCCAACTCCAATTCCGGCTTTTCGGTGAACGCACGTACCTTGCATATACTTCCTTCTTCCATGCCGCCTTCGCTTTCGGCTTGGATATAGCCGTAGCCCGTTTCGGGGCGTGTGGGCTTCATACCGAGGGTCAGCAGCGCGTCGTGGCCGCCGGTGAACTCAAAGCCACGGCGAATGGCATCTTGGAACTTGTCTTCTTGCAGTATCAGGTGGTCGCTCGGTGCTACCACTATGTTGGCATTCAGCCGGTCATCGTCCCATGGCACGCTCTTGTCCACATTGGCGCGCTGACGTACCATCGACTTGATGTGTGCTATCGCATACGCGATGCACGGGGCTGTATTGCGGCGCGCAGGCTCGCACAGTACCTGCTCCACAGTGAGGTCGGGTACCTGCTGAAGCACAGTCTCCAGATAACGTACATTGGTTACAATCAGCATATTCTCTATCGGCACCAGCGGACGGAACCTGTCCACCGTCATTTGCAACAGGCTTTTGCCCGTGCCGAAAAAGTCCAGAAACTGTTTGGGTTTGCTATTCCTACTGAACGGCCAAAAGCGGCTACCTACACCGCCAGCCATAATGACACAATAGTTATTGCTTATCATATCGGTATTCATTATGTTTCATTTCACGCCTGCAAAGTTACTGAAAATTCCACATATTTGCAAATAGAGGAAGTGCTTTTCGTGGCAAAAAGTGTGAGAAAAATTTTATAATAATTTTAATAATCAGCGTGTTTTCGCAGGGCAACCACCCGCTATCCACTCGCTATCCTCCGCTTATCCTCTCGTTGGTGGTGTGCATTTAGAACTATTTATAATCAATCCGTAGCGAAATGTGATTGTATGTAGTCGGGAGTGTCTTGGGATAATGAGTAACGGATAATCCTACCGTGAAGGGTACGATTCTTGATTCGGATGGGAAATGGTTGCAAAGCAGTTGTTTGCCTAATTATTGCGATGTGTGTTTGTGAGAGTGAAGTATTTTTTGTAATTTTGCACGGAAATTGGCGTTTTGCCGAATGCATAGAAGATAGCGTAATGATAAATAGGACATTGGTTAGGACGAAGGTAGTGCAGACATTGTTTGCGTACTACAAGGATGGGGAGAAGACTCCGCTCATGGCAAGGAAAGAGTTGCTGAAGAGTTTCTCGGACACGTACAGTTTGTATATGATGCTGCTCGCGTTCGCGTGCGAACTGACAGACTACGCCGCGGAACAGATACGTGAAGCCAAGACGCGGGCGGCGGTGACTCATACCCACTATGAGCCGAACTACCGCTTTGTGAACAACCGTATCGCGCAGCAGTTGTTCAACAACCGCCGTTTGCGCAACTATATGGACGAGCAACACCTGCGTTGGGACACCGGTATGAATGCCGTGCATGCGTTCTACAAACAACTGACAGACAGCGATGTATATAAGGAGTTCATGTCCGCCCCCAACGAGCCGACCTACGAAGATGAGAAGACGCTCTGGCGCAAGATATACACGATGTTGCCCAACTTTGAGGACCTGTATGTGGCTCTCGAAGATATGGAGGTGGCACTCGACCAGTGTAACTGGACGACCGATGCGGACGTGATACTGACCTACGTGGTGAAGACTATCAAACGCTTCAAGGAAGAGCGCGGCGACGATCAGGAATTGCTTGAGATGTTCGATACCGAGGCTGAACTGAACTTTGGCAAAGACCTGCTGCAACTGACGATAGAGCATGCCGACGAGTACAAGACTCTGATAGAAAAGGCTTTGCAGAACTGGAATGCGGAACGCCTCGCGTTTATGGACACCGTTATCCTGATGACCGCATTGACAGAGATACTGGGCTTCAACGACATCGCATTGGAAGTGAGTATGAACGAGTACATCGAGATAGCCAAAGAGTATTCGGGCGAAAAGAGTTACATATTCATCAACGGCGTACTCGACAGAGTGGTCAGCGACCTGAAGAAAGAGAATGCGTTGTTCAAAGTATGAACAAAGTAATAGTTAATAGTTAATAATTAATATGATGCTGAATTTCATTTTATTGCAGGCACAAGGTGCTGCTGCCGGCGGGCAACAACAAAGTTCATGGACGTTCTGGATTATGATGATCCTTATCTTTGTGGTGTTCTACTTCTTTATGATTCGTCCGCAAACCAAAAAGCAGAAAGAACTACAGAAACAACGTGATGCCATGAAGAAAGGCGACAAGGTTGTGACAGCCGGTGGTATCTATGGCAATATCAAAGAGGTACAGGACAACGCCTTTATCATCGAGATAGCCAAAGACATCACCATCAAAGTGGACAAGGGTAGCGTTTATGCGTCTGCCGATGAGGCACAACAAGCCCCGAAGGACGAGAAGAAAGACAAGAAATAAACGTTTTTGTCGCGGGTCGGTCGGGAGTCTGTCGCGGGTCGATAGGGGGTTGATTGGGGATTGATTTGGGGGCGATGCGGAGTCGGCTATGGATGGGTGGTGAACCCATAATGAGCCGATAGTGAACCCATAATGAACCCATAATGACCCCATAACGGACTCATAATGAACCGATAGCGAGCAAGAAACGGAAAACGGTTGGATACGCAGCGCGAAACATGGGTTCGCCACGTGGCAGATTGGCTGCGGGTGGCGAAGGTCTATGCCAGAAAGTTGTGGCAATGGTTGGTGAGGAAAGATTTGCTCACCTACTTGCTTTTTGTCGGGCTTGCCACGATGGTGTGGTGGGGACGCGCGATGTCGTCGCAACGCGATACGGAGATAACCCTGCCTATCGTATATACGGATATTCCGCCACAGGTGGTGTTCGACGAACCGTTGCCCGAGGCGTTGCGTGTGAGTATCCGCGACAACGGCAAGCAGTTGCAGAAGATAGGCGGCAGCAAGCCCGTACTCACCCTGAATATGGCGACCCAACTGACAGAGCAAGAGGGTACGGTGCATATCACCGCGGAGATACTCCGTCCGAAATTGCAGGACATGTTACCCGGCAGTACGGTGGTGCTGCAGGTGCAGCCCGAAGTGATTGAGGCGGGGTACCACAAGCAGGAGGAGAAAGATGTGGAGGTGCGGCTGATGGCTGAATGGACGCCTGCGCCGCAGTACCAGATGCGCAGCCTACCCGTTGTGGAACCCCAAACGGTGCGTGTTTACGGCAAGAAACAAGACCTGCGAGACCTGCGTTATATCGCAACGGAGTCGCTGAAGATAAAGGATATCCGCGATACGATGCGCTGTACGGTGGGGCTGAATGTGCCTGAGGGATTGCGTGTGGTGCCGTCGAGCGTGAGTGTGCTGTTCGTGACGGAGCAGTTTACGGAGAAATCGTTTACGTTGCCCGTGGAGACTTACGGTTGTCCCGAAGGGGAGTCGCTGCGGTTGTTCCCGCAGACGGTGACGGTTCAGGCGCGTGTGGGCATGTCGCACTTCAACGATGTGCGGGAGGAGGATTTCCATGTGCTGTGCCATTTCCCGAAGGGCGAACAGGCATCGGTGCCCGTGGAGGTGGAGTGCGACAATCCTTATGTAACGCGCGTGCGCGTGAACCCGAGTGAGTTGGAATATATCATTGAGAAATAGCATGAGGAAGATACAAATGGTTGATTTGCAGACGCAATATCAACACATAAAGGAAGATATAGACCGCGGCATCCAAGCGGTGATAGACAGCGCGGCATTCGTGAAAGGTCCGGCGGTGTCGGAGTTCCAGTCGCACCTCGAAGCCTATACGGGTGCGAAACACGTCATACCCGTAGGCAACGGCACTGATGCCCTGCAGATAGCGTTGATGGGTCTCGGGCTACGCCCAGGCGACGAGGTTATCACCCCCACGTTCACGTTTATCGCAACGGCAGAGGTGGCTGCGCTGTTGGGTTTCACACCGGTAGTGGTAGATGTAGATTGGGACACGATGAACATCTCGGCGGAGGCTGTCCGCAAGGCTATCACCCCCCGCACGAAGGCTATCGTGCCCGTGCATCTGTTCGGGCAATGCGCTGATATGGAGCCTATTATGGCAATTGCACGGGAGCACCACCTGTACGTGGTGGAAGACGCATGCCAAGCCATCGGGGCGCAGTACACGTTCTCGGACGGCACGACGCGGCAGGCAGGAACGATGGGCGACATAGGGTGCACCAGTTTCTTCCCGTCGAAGAACCTCGGCTGCTACGGCGACGGGGGTGCGATATTCACCGACAATGACGAGTTGGCGGCTCAGATGCGGGCGATAGCCAACCATGGCATGGTGGTTCGCTACCATCACGACCGTGTGGGCGTGAACTCGCGGTTGGACGCTATTCAGGCGGCGGTGCTTGACGCGAAGTTGCCGCACCTGAACGAGTACATCGCGGCACGGCAACGGGCAGCAGCCTACTACGACAAGGCATTCGCGGGCAATCCGCACGTGCTGATACCCGGACACCAAGCCCATTCGACGCACGTCTATCACCAGTACACATTGCGATTGGTGGGCGTGGACCGCGACAAGGTACGCGAGGCGCTGGCGGAAAGGGAGATACCGTCAATGGTGTATTATCCCGTGCCGCTGCACCTGCAAAAGGCATACCAAGATCCGCGGTACAAGAAGGGCGACTTCCCCGTGGCGGAAAGGCTGGCAGGGTGCGTGCTGTCGCTGCCGATGCATACGGAACTGGATGCGGAGCAGTTGTTAGCAATAACTTCTGCCGTAGGCGAAGTTATTGCTAACAAGTAATAGTTAATAATTAATAGTTAATAGGCGTTTCCTGTCGGAAGTAATGAGTAATAGTTAATAATTAATATACATTAAGAACATTTGTTCTGTATCCGTTCTCTATGGGTTGCGTATCCCTTGCGCATCCCTTGCTGAAAGGCAGCGGCTTGACAGGGCAAAGAAACGACTGAAACATTAACAAATAGTAAGAATATGGCGACCTCGTTCTCACTACAACAGCAGCAGAAACTGCAAGCGAAACTGTCACCTGCGCAGATACAGGTGATGCGCTTGCTGGAGTTGCCGTCGTGTGAGTTGCAAGCCCGTATCAACGAAGAGTTGCAGGACAACCCCGCATTGGAAGAGGGTCGCGACGAGAACGCGGACGACTATCAGGACACCGAGCCGCAGGACGAGGAGTACGAGAACCCGCTGAAGAACGAGGACTTTGACTACGACGACTATGTGCAGGACGATGACTATGCCGACACCCAGTCCGCATCGCAGGGGCGCGCGGAGAATACGCCGCAAGAGGACATTCCGTTCTCGGTGGGAACGAGTTTCAGCGAGTACCTGAAGTCGCAGATTTACCTGACGAAAATGGACAAGCCCGACCGTCATGTGGCGAAATTTGTGGTGGGGAACATTGACGACGACGGGTACCTCCGGCGCACGCCCGAGGAACTGGTGGACGATCTGACGTTCCGCGAAGGCTTGACCGTGTCGGACGACAAGATGCGGGAGATAGTGGCGCAGATAAAGCAGTTCGACCCGCCCGGGGTGGGTGCCTACGACCTGCAGGAGTGCCTGCTGATACAGTTGCGGCAGAAAGAGCAGACCCCCACGGTGGTGCTGGCGGAGAAGATACTGCAGCAGTACTTCGACGAGTTCTCGCGCCACCACTATGCCAAAGTGGCGCAACGCGCGGGCATCACCGAGGACGAGTTGAAAGCCGCCATCAGCGAGATAACCCACCTGAACCCGCGCCCCGGAAGTGCTTGGTTAGGAACGGTTTACGACCGCAACCAGACGGTGGTGATACCGGATTTCATCGTGGAGCAGGAGGACGGTGAACTGATAGTGTCGCTCAACCAAGGCGACCTGCCCGAGTTGCACGTGTCGGCGGAGTACAACGAGATGCTGGACACCTACACCAAGCCGACCAAACAGTCCACGCCGCAGACACGCGAGGCGGCGCGGTTCGTCAAGGGCAAGATAGAGGCTGCCAACTGGTTCATCGACGCCCTCCGCCAGCGCAACGAGACGCTGATGCACACCATGGGCGCGATAGTGAACTACCAGCGCGAGTTCTTCCTGCAGGGCGACAACGTCTATCTGCGCCCGATGGTGCTGAAAGACATCGCCGACCGCACGGGCTACGACGTCTCCACCATCTCGCGCGTGTGCAGCAACAAGTACGTGCAGACCGAATACGGCGTGTTCCCGCTCAAATTCTTCTTCTCGGAAGCCATGACCAACAGCGAGGGCGAAGAGATTTCGACGCGCGAAGTGAAGCAGAAACTGCGCGAGATAGTCGATGCCGAGGACAAGAGCAACCCGATAACCGACGACGAACTGGTGGATACGCTGCGCCGGAGCGGCTACTCCATCGCGCGGCGCACCGTGGCGAAATACCGCGAACAGTTGGGCATCCCCGTGGCGCGGCTGCGCAAACAGATACAATAGATGATGCAGAAAGTGCTTGATATACTGGCGAAAACGCTGAGCATAGTGCTCTATCCGCTGCTGATACCCACCTACGGGATGGGGCTGTTCTTCGCGGCAATGCACGTGCACAGCCCCGAGATGCCCGCTACGCTGGCATGGCTGTCGGTGGTCGGCACGCTGTTTCTGACCTGCGTGATTCCCGTCACGCTGATAATCTGGATGTGGCGGCGCGGACAACTGACGTCGCTCTACATCGAAGACCCCAAGCAACGCACCACACCTTATATATATAGCACCGTGTGCTACGCCTTCTGGTGCTACTTTGTGCGCGCGACCATGCACCTGCCGCTGATGTGGCTGCTGCTGGCGGTCGGTGCCACGCTGGCACTGGCGGTGGTGACGGTCATCAACCGCCGGTGGAAAATATCCGCGCACCTGTCCGCGATGGGCGGGCTGCTGGGCGGCGTGTGCAGTTACGGGCTGTGCGGCGGCGTGGACGTGACGGCGGCTGTGGTGGCGGTACTGGTCGTGTCGCTGCTGCTGATGTACGCGCGCATCTACCTGAAAGCCCACACGCCGATGCAGGTGGTGTGCGGCTACCTGCTGGGGCTGGTGTTCACGTTTGTTCCCAATCTGATAATGATGTATGCGTAAGTGGTTGATAACAATAGCGTTATGTGTGTGTTCGTTGCTCGCCTGCGCCCAGACGCTGGGCGACAGCGCGCACGTCTATCTGCTGACCTGCACCCCGGGCACGCAGGTGTGGTCGAAGTACGGACACTCCGCCATCCTCGTCGAGGACAAGGCGCAGGGCATTGACGTGGTGTTCAACTACGGCATTTTCTCCTTCGACACCGAGGACTTCTACCTCAAGTTCATCAAGGGCGACACCTACTACCAACTCGGCATCGAACCGCTGCGCTACTTCCGCATGAGCGCGGAGCGCGTGGGGCGTAAGGTTTATTGGCAGCGGCTCAACCTGACGCACACGCAGATGCAGCAGGTGTTCGACGCGCTGCTTGTCAACTACCAGCCCGAGAACCGCTTCTATCACTACAATTTCGTGTTCGACAACTGCGCCACGCGCCCATATTACCTCATCAAGGACGCGCTTGGCGACACCATACTGTCTGATTATCAAGGCTATATACACCAGCCATACCGTCGCGCCATCTCCCACTACACGGGGCGCAACTCGTGGGTGGACTTCGGCATCAACCTCATCTTCGGCAGGCGGGCGGACGCTCCCATGGACAACGAACAGCGGCTGTTCCTGCCCGAAGAACTGATGTTCTTCATGTCCGAAGCACGCCTTGCGGACGGCACGCCGCTGGTGCTGAGCGAGGACATCGCGCCGTTCGACATCGCCCCCGTGCCGTGGTACGCCAACTGCTGGCTGGGCATCGGGCTGTTCATCCTCGTGATGGTCGGCATCACGCTCCTTGACTGCCGCCGCGGCCGTCTGAGTGGGTGGGTGGACGCACTGCTGGGGCTTGTGTACCTCGTCCTGATTGCTATCGTGGTCTTCCTGACCTTCTTCTCGTCGCACCCGCTGGTCGGCTTCAACTGGCGACTGCTGCTATTCCCCGTTCTTCACCTATGCGCACGACTCATCTACATACTTCGCTGATAGCCCTACTCGCTATCCTCTATTCCCTAAACACCAATGCCCTGCCGCGTCTCACGGTGGTGGTGGTGGTGGACGGCATGACTCAGGAGAACCTCACCGACCTGCGTTCCTATTGGCCCGCGGGCGGCTTGCGCACGCTCAGCGAAGAGGCTTACCAGACCACCATCGACTTCCCGCACCTCGTCTATGGCGGGCAGGAGACCACCGCCACGCTCATGACGGGCACCACCCCGTCGCGCCACGGCATTATGGCGGATTCGTATTTCTCACGCACCGACCGCAATGTGTATCCCACACTCGCTGACCCACAAGCGGCAGGCATCGGCACCGACCTCGCCATATCCCCACGCGCCTTGCTATCCGTTTCATTGTCAGACGAATGGCGTATCCAACATGGCTCGCAAGCCCACATCTATGCCGTCGGGCTCCAACCCGAAGCCACCGTCCTCATGGCGGGGCATGCCGCCAATGCGTGCTGTTGGCTGGACCCCCGCGAACAGAAATGGGCAACCACCTCTTTCTACACCGAAGGGCTGCCCGCAGCGGCGGACGCGATGAACGTCAGCGGACGCATCACCGAACTGGCAAGCCGCCCGTGGGCACCGCGTATGGACATCTCCATGTACATGCGCCCCACGCCCGAAGAGCGCAAAAAGCCCTTCTCATACACACCCGCAGCACAATTACTGAACACACCTGCCGCCAACACCCTCGTCATTGAGATGGCACTCGCACTGCAAAAAGACCTGCAACTCGGCGCGGACAACACCCCCGACCTGCTGCTTCTCCAACTGACCACCCTCTCGCCGCACGCCACCTCCGATGCTCTCGCATCTGCCGAACAGGAGGATATGTATCTTGGTATCAACCAGGACCTTGGCTTCCTTATGGAGCAACTCAACCGGCGCATCGGCAAGGCGCAATACCAACTGCTTGTCGTCGGGCGACCCGTCCTCGGATATGCAGCGCAGACCCTCGAAACGGCGGGGCTGCCTGTGCAGCATTTCAACGTGGACCGCGCCGCAGCACTCACCGGCACCTATCTTATGGCAATATATGGGCACGAGCGTTGGGTGGACGGCGGCTACGGACCATTCATCTACCTCAACCGCACACTCATCGAGCAGAAACGCCTGTCCCTCGAGACCTTCCAACGCCAAGTAGCGAACTTCCTCATGGACTTCGAGGGCGTGCAGGTGGCGTTCCCTATTCACGAGGCCATCACTTCCGACGACCGCACCTCTATCTACCGCAAGCACGCCGGCGATGTCTATTTCCAATTGCAGGACAACTGGTTGCTGGACACCGACGATAGCACGCCCTACGACCGCGTCATCCAGTCGCGTCCCACCGCACCACTCCTGCTCTGGTCGGGCACTCTGCGCACCTTCCCCGAAGGCGAGTTGCACGCCACAGACGTTAAGTCGCTAATAATGAAATAATTAAATCCAAAAATAAATCACCAAATAAATCGTACATCGTAAATTTGTAAATCGTAAATAATCATGGTTTTCTACGAACTCAAAATCAGTTACACCCGCCAGACGGGCGAAGACAATCCCGCTGCTGTCAAGGAGACATACATGGTCGAAGGGCTCACCTGCGCCGATGTGGAGACGCGCCTTATCGATGAAATAAAACCCTTTATATCAGGCGAATGGGAAGTCAAGAGTTGCAAACAGGTGCAGTTCTACGACATGATTCCGAACCCCGACGCCGAGTTCTGGTACAAGGCGCGTGTCGAGATGATTACCGTGGAGGACAACGGCAAGGAGACCCGCAAAGGCGCAAACATCTATGTGCAGGCGAACGACCTCAACGAAGCCGTCAAGAGCCTCATGCAATCCCTCGCAAGCATTGATTGTGAGATAGTTAACATCGCCAAATCCCCTGTCCTCGAGGTCTTCCGCGCCGTGGATTAACGCAAACCCGATAGCGGCAAGGTACAGGTATCATCGATTATTTAGACTGTCAAAAGACAAATCTCATTGATAGTTTGTCGCGAGTCTATCGCGGGTCTATCGGGACCTTATCGCGAGTATATGCAATTTCTTACCGATTTTTAATTGCTTGAAAATAAGTTACTTAACTTTTCGTAACTATAACCCATGACCGACATTTCTCAACATATCGCCGACATTCACCGCCACTTGCCCGATGGGGTTAAGTTGGTGTGTGTCAGCAAGTTCCACCCTTGCGAGGCTATACTTGAAGCCTACAACGCCGGCGAACGCGACTTCGGCGAGAGCCGGGTGCAGGAACTCCTGCCCAAGTACGAGTCCCTGCCCCGCGACATCCGCTGGCATTTCATCGGACACCTGCAAACCAACAAAGTGCGTGCTATTATTCCATTCGTCTATCTGATACAGTCTGTGGATAGCTTGCGCCTTCTCGAGACCATCAACCGCGAGGCGGAGCGCATACAACGCCGCGTCAAAGTGCTGCTTGAGGTGCATGTCGCCCGCGAGGAAACCAAGACGGGCTTCGCACCCGACGAATTGCCTGCCGACTTCGCCGCCTACCCGTGGGTAGAGGTCTGCGGCATCATGGGCATGGCGACACAAACCGATGATACACAGGAGATTCGCCGTTGCTTCCGCGAACTCAAAACCATCTGCGATGCCCGCCGCCTCCCTGTCCTCAGCATGGGCATGTCCCACGACTACCTCCTCGCCATCGAGGAGGGCAGTACCCTCGTCCGCATCGGCACCACCATCTTCGGCGAACGCAACTACACCACACCTGTTTCGCTTTGAGCAGCAGAATGTACAAGGGGTATAAATAGAGGTATTGGCTATCAATTTGTGTTTTTCAGAAAAAAAACGTATCTTTGCACCCTAATCATGTACCAACTATAAATCATATAATACAATGAAAGGAATTATCTTGGCAGGCGGTAGCGCAACGCGCTTGTATCCGCTGAGCAAATCCATCAGCAAGCAAATCATGCCGGTGTACGACAAACCCATGATTTACTACCCGTTATCCACGCTCATGCTCGCAGGCATTCGCGAAGTGCTTATCATCTCTACACCCCGCGACCTGCCCATGTTCCGCGAACTATTGGGCGACGGCAGCAGGATTGGCATGCATTTTGATTATAAGATTCAGGAGGTGCCCAACGGACTCGCGCAGGCGTTTGTGCTTGGCAAGGAGTTCCTCAACGGCGAGCCCGGCTGTCTCATCTTGGGCGACAACCTGTTCTACGGGCAGCATTTCGGCAAGATGCTCCGCGAGGCAGTGGCACAGGTGTCGGGCGGTCAACGGGGCGCATGTATCTTCGGCTACGAAGTGCAGGACCCCACTGCCTACGGCGTAGCGGAGTTCGATGAGAACGGCAAAGTCCTCTCATTGGAGGAGAAACCTGCGCACCCCAAGAGCAACTACGCCATACCGGGGCTCTATTTCTATGATGCCACGGTATGCGACAAGGCGGCTGTGCTGCAACCCAGCGCACGAGGTGAGTACGAGATAACCGACCTCAACAAGATGTACCTTACCGAGGGCACGCTGCAAGTCAAGTTGTTCAGCCGCGGTTTCGCATGGTTGGACACCGGCAACTGCGACAGTCTCTTGGATGCAGGCAACTTCATCGCCACCATTCAGAACCGGCAAGGCTTCTATGTCAGTTGCATTGAGGAGATTGCATGGCGCAACGGCTGGATAGACAGCGACCAACTGCGCCGCCTCGGCGAAGAATTGAGCAAAACCTCCTACGGTCAGTACCTCATTCGCCTCGCAAAATAAGACTCCCCCATCAAAAAGGAGTCTCAACAGACGGTCTTTATTGACATAGATGAGCATATTACGTCACATACTCCATTTCATCTCCCCCTCTTTGAGGGGGCGGGGGGAGTCACCCCTCCCTTGGAGGGGTTGGGGAGGTCTTGCCCTTGTCTTCTTGGTAGCCTGCTCACCTTCTCCCCAACCTGTCCGCCACCTTCACGACAAGCAGGAGCCGGACTCTGCCATGATGGCGCAGATGCGTTTCAATATGCACATGGCAGATGCCGCCGACCGTGCCTGCCAGCAAGCGGTTAATGCCGACAGTCTCCGCTACACGCTCGACGATTTCGGCTTCTGGTATGCCAAGACCCTGCGCACTTCAGGCGACACCCTCCGCGCAGGACAGCAACTGACTATACATCTCATAATGAGCGAGTTGGACGGCAACACCATAGCCGATGTGCAGGACATCTTCACCATAGGTTCAGGCGACCTGCCTGTTGCTATCAACCGCTCCCTCACACAGATGTGTATGGGCGAGCAGATGACCGTCATCGCACCGTGGTACACCGCCTATGGCATCGAGGGCACATCGCTCATCAAGCCCTACACCAACCTACGAATACTGCTAACTACCCAACCATAAATGACTACGAAACATCTCATAATAAGCCTGTTATCCCTTGTGGCTCTCACGGCGTGCAGCGACAGCACGTCCTATTCCAACCAACTCGAAGCAGAGGAGAAACTTATCGATAACTTCATCTCCCGCCAAGGCATCACCGTCGTGGACGAAGAGCCTGCGCAGTGGGGTGAGAAGGTCTATTGGCGTATCCCCGACTACGACAACTTCTATTTCCATCTCGTCAGCCATGGCGACACCGCTTCTGCCGAGGTCGAGACTAACGACCTCATCAACCTTCGCTACACCCGCTACACCCTTGAGGCGTATGCCGATACCCTGCGGGCGTGGAACACCGACGACTCTGCTTACCCCATCCAATTCAAGTATTGGACTTCCGACAACAACGCCTGCACAGGCTGGCAGGTCGCTGTCAAGTACATGAAGCATTCGGGCGCACAGTGCAAAATCATCTGCCCCAGCAAACTCGGCTTCGACTCCGAGAACAGCAGCGTCATCCCTTACGGCTACGACATGAAAATCCAAATAAAACGTTACTGATATTAACTATTAACCATTAACTGTTACTTAACTATATGTCACTGGTAAAAAGCATCTCGGGCATCCGCGGCACCATCGGCGGACCCGTAGGAGAGGGGCTTGACCCCGTCAACATCGTTCGTTTCACAGCAGCCTACGCTACCCAGCGTCGCCGCATGCTGCCCGACAACCGCACCATCGTCGTAGGACGTGACGCACGTCTCTCGGGCGAGATGGTGGACCTCCTTGTCACTGGCACGCTCATCGGCATGGGTTACAACGTCACCAACATAGGTCTCGCCACCACACCCACCACCGAACTCGCGGTCATCGGCGAGCACGCAGCAGGCGGCATCATACTCACTGCCAGCCACAACCCCAAGCAGTGGAACGCTCTCAAACTGCTCAACGAGCATGGTGAGTTCCTCACCGACCGCGAAGGCAAGGAGGTACTCTCTATCGCCGAGCGTGAGGACTTCACTTTCGCCGAGGTGGACGAACTCGGACACATCACCCATAAGGACTATCTCCCCTACCACATTCAGAATGTCATGGGGCTCCAACTCGTGGACAAAGCCGCCATCGAAGCGCGCAACTACACGGTTGCCATCGACTGTGTCAACTCTGTCGGCGGATTGGCTATCCCTGCTATCCTCGAGGCTCTCGGTGTCAAGAACATCATCCGCCTCAACTGCGAGCCGACCGGGCACTTCGCACACAACCCCGAACCCATACCGCAGAACCTGACACAAATCAGCGACCTCATGCGCGAGGGCAAGGCAGACGTCGGTTTCGTCGTGGATCCTGACGTAGACCGTCTGGCAATCATCTGCGAGAACGGCGAGATGTTCGGCGAGGAATACACCCTCGTCAGCGTGGCGGACTACGTCCTCAGCCACACCCCGGGCAACACCGTCAGCAACATGTCCTCCACCCGCGCACTCAGCGACATCACCCGTCTCCACGGCGGCGAGTATTCCGCCAGCGCGGTAGGCGAGGTCAATGTCACCACCGAGATGAAGCGCACCCACGCTGTCATCGGTGGCGAAGGCAACGGCGGCGTCATCTACCCCGCCAGCCACTACGGACGCGACGCACTCGTAGGCATCGCACTCTTCCTCAGCAGCCTCGCACAAAAGGGTTGCAAGGTCAGCGAACTGCGCGCTACCTTCCCCAACTACTGCATCTCCAAGAACCGTATCGAACTCACTCCCGACATCAATGTCGATGCCGTCCTCGCGCACGCCAAGGAGGTCTTCCGCAACGAGCGTCTCAACGACCGCGACGGTGTCAAGATAGACTTCGCCGACGGCTGGGTGCACCTCCGCAAGAGCAACACGGAGCCCATTATCCGTGTCTATTCCGAGGCGGCCACGATGGCAGAAGCAGACGCCTTGGCACAGCGAGTGATAAAGACCATCAAGGAATGATTATAAGGCAGTTGGTAATTAAGTATAAAATTATTAAAGACCAACAGCCCTAATCGTCTCCCGTCACCCTCGTGTCAAACAGCAAGGGATACGCAAGGGATGCGCAAGGGATAGACAACCCTTACCCTCCCTTTCCGCACCCGACGAGCAATAAATATATTAACATAAATTATATAATCGTATATGCCAGAGGTAAGTCGTTTTTATGGTATCATAATCGGTATGTACAATGGTGACCATAACCCGCCTCATTTCCACGTGCGTTACAACGACTACCGCGCTGTGATTGATATTCAGACAGGCGAGGTGGACGGTAAGTTGCCGCGTCGGGTGCTGGGGATGGTGTATGAGTGGCTCGATTTGCACAAGGACGAACTCATGGCTAATTGGGAGCGCATTGAGAAGGCTGAAACGATTGTTGAAATTAAACCGCTTGATTGATATGAACCTTATTTGGATTACATCGGCAGAGTATTTGGGGGCATACCGTCTCCGACTGACTTTCAACGACGGTGCTGTCAAGGTTTTCGACGGCAAGGATATGGTATCTCAGCCGCTCTATCGGGCATTGCAGTCGCTGTCGGTGTTCCGTCAGTTCGAGTTGGATGGTTGGACGGTCTCGTGGGAGCATGGCACCATTGACATTGCCCCTGAGTACCTGTACGAGCACGCCGTGGCAGTATAGCCCTCCCGCCGTAAGGGGCTTTCATGGAGATTTGTCTGTGGCTTTGCAATTAATGGCTAATTACATGGCAATTAATGTTTTATCCTCCTGTCATTGAGCGAAAATTAATGGCTAATTACACGGTAATTAATGTTCTATTCCCCTGTTACTGAACGGGCAATTATATGTTTACAATCCATTTGCGGATAATTATATTTTGATTTATGGAGATACTCGTGACTAACGACGACGGCTGGGGCAGCAAGGGCATTGTCACCTTGGTGCGCCTTATGACGCAACTCGGGCACGTCACTGTCCTCGCGCCCGACGACCCGCAGAGCGGCAAGGGCAACGCCATCTCGGTGCAGCAGCACATGTACCTCCGCCCGCTGGTCAACGACCTCTGGGGCGAGGAGGAGTGGCAGCGCAACGTGGACGTCTATACCACCAACGGTACCCCCAGCGACTGTGTCAAACTGGCTATCAATATCCTCTTCGAGGGCGACGACAAGCGCATCGACCTTGTCGCGAGCGGCATCAACCATGGTTCCAACGCATCTATCAACGTCATCTACTCGGGCACTATGGGGGCGTGCTTTGTCGCGGCGGAACATGGCATACCCGCTATCGGATTCTCGCTCTGCGAACACGGACCCGACCCCGATTTCTCGAACTTCGAGCCCTATATCGTCGAGATTGCCCGCAACCTCACGCAGACTCCCATGCCCTATGGCGTCTGCTACAATGTCAATGCCCCCATGGGCGAGATACAGGGGGTACGCCTCACCCGTCAGGCGCGCGGACACTGGGAACGCGAGTTGGAGGAGCGTATCGACGAGTACGGCGACAAATACTACTGGCTCATCGGCGAGTTTGTCAACCATGAGCCTGACGCGGAGGACACCGACGAGTGGGCACTCGCGCACGGCTGCATCAGCATTCAACCCTGTACCATAGACAGAACGGCATACGAGCAGATTTGATAGATATTGGATAGGAGTCCTTATAGGTCTCATACTGCCGGCGGCATTTGGTGCTGCCTATATCGACCATTTCAATTTGTGGTACACGTTCTCTGTCTTTGATTTCAAGGTCATGGGCAGTATCTGGAACCGACTCTTGCAGGTGTGTGTCTTTCCCGATTTGGCACTTATTTTTGTCTTCTACACCACCGACACGTGGCGTCTGAGCAAAGGGGTCCTTCTCGGTGCCTTACCCTACATCCTCGCCTGCGTCGCCACCCTGCTGTAGATACGAAACAAATTAAAGACATATACGAAACAAGTACCCAATATATCCAAGGCAGGTGTCATACGGTGTTTGGGGGACGACGCGTCTCGCGTCGTCATCAAAAGACAGCCTGTCAATGCCCTCGCGAAGATACCATACTATGAATTAATGGTTAATTATATGGTAATTAATGTTCTATCATACAGCCATTTAATGGAAATTAATGGGTAATTACACGGTAATTATATGTTCTCAGGATATGTGTCACACGTTCATTAGTGTAGTGATATGAAGTATTTTGTCATAGCCGGCGAGGCGTCCGGCGACTTGCACGCCGCCAACCTGATGCGTTCTTTGTCCTTGGAGGACAAGGATGCGTCTTTCGTGGGCTTGGGTGGTGACAAGATGCGTGCAGCGGGCTGCGATATTCGCGTGGACTATCGCGACATGGCGTATATGGGAGTCGTGGCGGTACTCGCCAACCTGCCCAAGATTCGCCGTAATTTCCGCATAGCACGTGCAGCCCTTGTGGAGACGCGCCCTGACGTACTCATACTGATAGACTACCCGTCGTTCAATTTGCGCATGGCTGCCTTTTGCCGTAAGCACCTCCCGCACACCCGTATCGTGTACTATATCCCGCCCAAGGTCTGGGCATGGAAGTCCTGGCGTGTACACCGCATTGCCCGATACGCCGACGATGTGTTGGGTATCTTCCCCTTTGAACCTGCCTTTTATGCACGCTATGGCTACTCGTGCCAATACGTCGGCAACCCCACTGCCGACTGCATCCGCACCTGGCAGCAATCCCACCAAAAGGAAACGGAAGATAATAATATATCCCATCCAACAGAAGAAGCAAAAGAAGAAACAAAAACCGAGAACAGCCGGACAGATAACCAACCGAGTGTGGCATCTCAATACTATTCCCCCTCTCTGAGGGGGGCAGGGGGAGCCCACACCCCGACAAAAGAAGAGGAAAAGGATATACAAGGCGGAGAACACCATTCGGATTCCGATTTGTTGAGCCCCTCCTTTGGAGGGGTTGGGGAGGTCAGTCAGTCGGTGGAACCTCTCATAGCCCTCTTGCCCGGTTCCCGCCCGTCTGAGATACGCCATTGCCTGCCCACGATGTTGGAGGCAGCCCGCTGTGTCGCAGGCACGGATTATCGTATCGTAGTGGCTGCCGCACCCGGGATAGACGATTCTTTCTACGCACCCTATCTCCACGGCGAGACACTGACGCGCGACACCTATACCTTGGTCTCCTCCGCCCGCGCGGCTGTCGTCAATTCAGGCACGGCTACGTTGGAGACTGCGCTGCTCGGTTGCCCGCAAACGGCAGTCTATTATATCGCTTGCAGTCGTTGGCTGGAATGGTTGATACGTCCTATATTGTTCCGCACCAGGTATTTTACGCTGGTGAACATCATCCCTCAGCAGGAGGTCATACAGGAACTGATTGCCTCACGCTTCACCGTGAGCAATGTAGAGCACGAACTCCGGCGTCTCCTCTCCGACGAACACTACCGCCACACCATGCTCACCCGCTACCGTCACCTCTCCCATCTCCTCACCTCCCGCACCGCTGCCCGCACCGCCGCCCATATCATCTGCCATAACACACATTTGGCTCATTAAATCTCTGTGCAGAAATAATCACCCCGTCAAGTACAGAATAGGGTAGGGGAAACCTCGTTTCAGGAGTAGGCAATCTACGAGTGGATAACGAGAGGATAGCGAGTGGATAGCGAGAGGATAACTTTCTCTTTTTGTATCAAAATAGCACAATTTAATAGCACAACAATGAACGGCAAAGCGGCAATATCATTTGCGATAATGAGAAAATTTTCGTAACTTTGCAGGCTAATCTCGAACTCGTAGTTCGTAATTAGACATCAGACAGACGAATAGTTGCAATTCATAATTCATCATGTATAATTCATAATCAGTATAGATGGCAAAACGAATCACCAAGCCCACCCGCACCACTGCGGGCGATACAGATACGAAACCCATTCGCGTAGAGAGCGCACACAAGATGACCGCGAGTGAGTTCCTCAAAACATCCCGCGACATATTCCATAGCACACGTTTCCGCCTCATAGTGGGTATTGTGCTGCTGGCAATGGCGTTGATGCTGCTCATCGCCTATATCAGTTTCTTCTTCACGGGTGCCAACGACTACTCTATCATAGAGCACGCCGCCGACCGCCGCGCGATGCGTGCAGGCATCACCAACGCATTGGGGCTGCCCGGGGCGGTGATATCAAGCGGACTAATTGATGGTGCCTTTGGCATTATTGTCCTTTTGCCCATTCTTGCCTTGGGTGTCTATGCCGCACGATTGCTCTTTGAGTTCCCCCTCAAACGTTGGAAACTGCTGTTTATCACGCTGTTCGGACTCCTGTGGGGCTCTGTTGTCTTGGGCTTTGCACAGCAGATGACGGGCATCGATTCCTTCTTCCGCTGGGGCGGTGCGCACGGTCAAATCATCTCCGAGTGGGCGACCTCCTACATCCAATGGTTGGGACTTCTGCTCATTCTGGCGGTCGTCCTCGTGATATTTCTCATCGTCATCGACCGTCATTTTGTGGACAACTGCCGCCGTTTCGGACAATGGTGCAAGCATCTCTTTGCGCGTAAGCCGAAGCCCCAAGAAGAGCAGGAAAGTACTGATGTTCAAGAAGATACAGACGACACACCTATAGAGATACAGATAGAGCCCAACGGCGAGGACACCAACGGGAATACCATCACCATTGACATTCCCGATGCAGAAAATTCCGTTGCGGATACCGCTCCCGCGGGCGGGATTACCGTCACCATTGAGAATACACACACGCCTGATGACCTTCCGGAAGAGCCTTCTGAGCCTGAGTCAGAAGACGAGACGGGCGATGCTCCCCTCGACATCGAGGAGCCGCAAGACGTGGAACTCAGCGAGCAAGACCCTGATTTTCTGCTACATAAACTCGGTCCCTACGACCCGCGCAAGGACCTCGAGAACTACCATTTCCCGCCCCTGAACCTCCTCAAGGTCTATGACAACGAGACCGCGCCCGTCATCAACCAGGACGAGCAGCAGGCGAATGCCAACCGCATAGTGACCACCCTGCGCAACTTCGGAATCGAAATCGAGAGCATCAAAGCCACCGTCGGACCTACTGTCACGCTCTACGAGTTGGTCCCCAAGGCGGGCATCAAGATATCGAAGATAGCCAACCTCGAGAACGACATCATGCTCTCGCTGTCCGCCACGGGCATCCGTATCATCGCCCCCATGCCGGGCAAGGGGACCATCGGCATCGAGGTGCCCAACGAAAAGCCGCAGACCGTGAGCATGCACTCGGTGATAGCGTCCAAACGCTTTCAGGACGAGCAGAAGATGCGCCTGCCCATCGCCATCGGCCGCACCATCACCAACGAGGTCTTCCTCTTCGACCTCGCCAAGACGCCGCACCTCCTCGTGGCAGGTGCCACGGGTCAGGGTAAGTCGGTGGCTATCAACGCCATACTCACTTCGCTGCTCTACAAGAAACACCCCGCGGAACTCAAACTGGTCTTGGTGGACCCCAAGATGGTCGAGTTCTCCCCCTACAAGGAACTCTACCGCCACTACCTCGCCGCCATGCCCGACGTGGAGGAGAAGGACATCATCATCACCGACTGCGACAAGGTGATTAACACCCTCAACTCCCTCGTCATCGAGATGGAGAACCGCTACAAACTCCTCATGGACGCCGGTGTGCGCAACCTCGAGGACTACAACGACAAGTTTGTCAAGCGCCGCCTGAACCCCGAGAAACTCGTGGCGGACTCGCTCCATCACCGCTATCTGCCTTATATTGTGATAGTTATCGACGAGTACGGCGACTTTATCATGCAGGCGGGCAAGCAGGTGGAGACGCCTATCGCCCGCATCACACAGAAGGCGCGTGCCGTGGGAATGCACATGATTCTCGCCACCCAACGCCCGTCCGTGAACATTGTCACGGGTGTCATCAAGGCGAATATCCCGACCCGTATCGCGCTGCGCACGCAGTCCGTCATCGACTCGCGCACCGTCCTCGACGCCAAGGGAGCCGAGCAACTCATCGGTCGCGGCGACATGCTCTACGCCGGCAACGGCAACATCACCCGTATCCAATGCGCCTTCGTGGACACCCCCGAGGTGGACGCCATCGTGGATTACATCAAGGACGAGCAGCACTACTTCGAACCGTACCAACTGCCCGAGTATATCCCTGAGGGTCAGGAAGATGCAGTCACCCCGGGCAGCGTAGATATGAAACGTCTCGACCCCATGTTTGCCGACGTGGCGCGCTACGTGGTCGCCAAGCAGGAGGGATCCACTTCGCGCCTGCAACGGGCATTCGAGATTGGCTACAACCGTGCGGGCAAACTGTCCGACCAACTCGAAGCCGCGGGCATTGTCGGTCCCAACAAGGGTCCCAAAGGGCGCGATGTGCTGATTCAGGACATGGACATGCTCGAGCAGAAACTGCAGGAACTCGGTGCTGTCTAATTAAATAAGGTATCCCTCACCATGTTACTTGTAGTAGAATACCCGCTTTGTTGAGCCCCCTCTCTGAGGGGGTTGGGGGAGTCTCTTAAATAAAGTCAACACCTCCCCGCGTTTTTGTCGGGTCAAACAGCAAGGGATACGCAACCCATGCGCAAGGGATAGGCAACGGATAGAATATAAACAATAATAAAACAAACAATGAGTGCAATAAATAATATCATACAGTATCTAACTCCAAACTCCCCCTCCTTGAGGGGGTTGGGAGGAGTCCATCCCTCTTTGCGCAAGGTTCTTGGGGGAGTTCTGCTACTTTTCTGCCTGTCAGCCAACGCCTCCACCCTCCCCGCGCTCTTATCCGCGTTGGAGGACAAGACGCTCTGCTCGGACTTCACCATTACCGTCACCGACGACCAGTCGCAACCCATGACCTACTCGGGCACACTCACCATGCACGGCAGGCTGTTCCTTCTGTCGATGTGGGCTATCGAAACGGCTTACGACGGGCAGACTTTCTATATGTACAGCGCAGATTCTGAGGAACTTACGCTCTCAACGCCCACCGAGGAGGAGTTACTCCAGACCAACCCTTTCCTCTACGCCAAGGCACTTGTCCCCGTCTGCAAGGTGGACGAAAAAGTCCTTTCGGGCAAAGGGCAGACCCTCATCACCCTCACCCCCAACGACCTGTCGGCGGGCATCGCGCGTTTCGTGTTCAAGGTCGAAACCGCCACCTTGCTCCCCTTGTCGGTAGAACTCCGCGAGACCACAGGCAGGACCACCTCGCTCCGCCTCACCAATCCCGCGTACATCACTGACCCACAGTCGTTTACTATCGAAAAGCCCGACGCCTTTCTCAACGATTTAAGATAACAATCACCCCACCCACAAGCATAAAATCCAAATAAAATATAGCATGAACACCGCAACTTCAGACTCCGTTTTGCAGTCCCCCTCTCTGAGGGGGTCGGGGGAGTCGTCAACAAAATGTTTAATCATCGGCTCCGGACCTGCGGGCTACACCGCCGCCATCTACGCCTCGCGCGCTAACCTCCACCCTGTCCTCTTCGAGGGCATGCAGGTGGGCGGACAACTCATGATTACCACCGAAGTGGAGAATTTCCCGGGCTACCCCGATGGTGTCGAACCCTTTCAGATGATGGACGACATGCGTCGTCAGGCGGAACGTTTTGGCGCAGACATACGTGCGGGCGTGGTTACCAAAGTGGACTTCAGCACCTCGCCCAAGCGTGTGCAGATTGACGACAACGAGTGGTGGACCGCCGACACGGTCATCATCGCCACGGGCGCGAGTGCCAAGTTCCTCGGCATACAGTCCGAAGAGGACTACAAGGGGCGCGGAGTCTCGGCGTGCGCTACGTGCGACGGGTTCTTCTACCGCAAAAAGACGGTGGCTGTCGTAGGCGGCGGCGACACGGCGTGCGAGGAAGCGTCCTACCTCGCGGGCTTGTGCGAAAAGGTCTATATGATTGTCCGCAAACCCTACCTGCGCGCCTCCGACATCATGCAGAAGCGTGTGCTGGAGAATCCGAAAATCGAAGTGCTCTTCGAGTGCAACACCCTGCGCCTCACGGGCGAGGACAAGGTGCACGGCGCAGACCTTATATATAAGAAGGGCACGCCCGACGAGCAACTCCGCCATATAGATATTGAGGGTTTCTTCCTCGCCATCGGGCATCGTCCCAACACGGATTTGTTTGCCGAATACTTGAACCGTGATGCCGAAGGCTACATCATTGTGGACGCCGACAGCCCACGCACGAATGTGCCGGGTGTCTTTGCCGCAGGCGATTGTGCCGACCCGCACTACCGCCAAGCCATCGTCGCCGCCGCCTCCGGCTGCAAAGCCGCCATGGACGCCGACCGCTTCCTAAGCAAATAAGGGGACTTCTATAAATTGCTTTGCATGTATTTGGGGTGATATTTTGAGCAGATTGTGGTGCAGAGGGAGGGCGCAATGCGGGCATTGTAACCGACCGATAAACCACAAGATGCCAAAATAGCGACCAAATACAGCAAAAGAAGTCTATTTATATATTTGGTGTATTTTGTTTTTGGGAATTTATAGAAGTCCCCTTACCATTAGAAATACCTGCTCTCCCTATCCAGATTCCGATAGGAAATAGCCTCCGTGAGGTGCCGTGGTTGAATGTCCGCACTGTTGTCTATATCGGCAATGGTGCGGGCTACTTTCAGTATGCGGTCATAAGCGCGTGCCGACAGGCCCATCTTGCTCATCGCAAAACTCAGCAATCTGTCACAATCCGCCGACAGTTGGCAGAACGTCCGCAACATCTTCGGCGTCATCTGCGCATTGCAATGCACAGGCACCTCCGCCGTTTGGTTGTATGCTTCAAAGCGTTTCCGCTGTATCTCCCGTGTCCTGACCACGCGTTCCCGCATAGCCGCACTGCTCTCGCCGGGCTCCATACTGCGCAGTTGCTCATAAGGTACCGCCTGTATATCGCATTGAATATCAATCCTATCCAACAGCGGACCCGATATGCGGCTCAGGTATCGCTGTATCTGCGCAGGGGTACACGTGCACGGGTGCGCGGGGTTGTTCTCCCCGTAATGCCCGCACGGACAGGGGTTCATGGCAGCCACCAACATAAACGACGCAGGGTATTCTACGCTCATCTTGGTCCTTGTCACACATATCCGCCTGTCTTCCAAAGGCTGGCGCATCACTTCCAGCGCAGAACGCTTGTACTCAGGCAGTTCGTCCAAGAACAGCACACCGTTGTGTGCCAGACTTATCTCCCCTGGTTTCGGGTTGCTCCCGCCCCCCACCAACGCCACATCCGTAACTGTATGGTGCGGACTGCGGAACGGTCTCCGCACGATGAGCGCAGCGGAACGCCCGTCTTGCTTGGGGTACTGCGTCATCATCCCCGACACCGAGTATATCTTCGTCGTCTCCAACGCCTCGCCCAACGTCAGCGGTGGCAGTATTGACGGCAACCGTTTCGCCATCATGCTCTTACCCGCCCCGGGAGGACCTATCATCAGTATGTTATGCCCCCCTGCGGCTGCCACTTCCATAGCGCGGCGGGTACTCTCCTGTCCGCGCACATCGGCGAAATCCAAGTCGCTCGGAAAGGCGTGCAATGCAAACTCCGCCGCTATATCCACCCGCACGGGCTCGAACTCTTGCGTACCGTTCAGCATACGCACCACGTCCAACAGGTGCCCCATGCCGTACACTTCTATTCCGCTTACCACAGCCGCCTCGCGGGCATTCTCTATGGGGACTATCACCCCTTTGAAACCTGCCTTCTGCGCTGCAAGGGCTATGGGCAACGCACCCTGTATCGGGTGCAACGAACCGTCCAGCGACAACTCGCCCATAATCAGGTATTGCCCTAACAACCGCGTCTGCACATGCTCCTCTGCCGCCAGTATTCCCACTGCCAACGGCAAGTCATAAGCCGCACCTTCTTTCTTGATGTCGGCGGGTGCCATATTGATGGTCAGGGTATGCTTGGGTCTGCCGAAACCGTTCACGGTGATAGCGGACAAGATACGTTCACGGCTCTCCTTCACGGCGTTGTCGGGTAAGCCGACCAGCGTGAACTCATACCCCGCCACGGCGTGTACTTCTATTGTGATAATGACTGCGTCTATGCCTTGCAAGGCGGCACCGTAAGTTTTGATGAGCATGGTGATAAGATTGTGTATATCAATATGTTATTTCTCTGTCGCAACGCTGTCCTGCGGCGTTGTCGTGCGGGTGCTGTCCTTCTTGTGTCGGGGTGTCCAGTTGAAGTCGTGCTTGAACACAAAGCCCACGCCCTGCACCGTATTCGCCTGCCGTAGCGAGTACTTGTCCACCGTATGCGTATAGGCTTTCAAACGCAGTTTCCCGTTCTCGGTCAGCATATACTCTATGTCAAGGTCACCGAAGAACGGACGGTTGCTCAGGTCATTGTAGCGGTACCCGAAGTTACCGTTTATCAGCAACTGGCTGACAGGATGTATTTGGAAGTTCGCCTCGTACTCCTGACTTGCCGTAGCCCCTTCGCCGTCCGTGCGGATATTGAAGCCCATGGTGAAGACGTCCGTCAGTTTGCTCAACCATGCGTTTATCTGCCCCGTGATAGTGGACGACAACAGCGAGTAGGTCTCGTTGAGCCCCACATTCTTGGTGTTCTGCAAATAATCAGGCGTATAGAACCTGTTGAATACCAACAGGTATATCACCTGACGCATCAGCATCTCGTTGGTGTTAATCATCGAGCGCACTTGGCTTTGCACCGACTCATCGGACTGTGGCAGTTCTATCGCAAACGAGATGATAGGGTTGAACAATTGGTCTGTCATGTGGAGCACACAGTTCACCGGCACCGATGTCCTGTTGGTTGCCAACTGCTCTATCTCGCTTCCGTAGAGGTCGCGCAGCGATGCCGTCAGGTGGTACTTGCCTGTAACGTCCACACTCGGTGAGGTCGGGTCACCGCTCCATATCACACGGCTACCCTCTGCTATCTCGAAACTGCGGCGAACGATATTGCCAAGCGAGAACGTAAACGTACCCGACTGCAGGGTATAGGTGCCTAATAACTGCACATCGCCAGTCCTGTCGTCATAGTTCAACTTCAGATTGCCTTCCCCGCGACCACGCAAACCGTCATCACCGCCCATGCGCAGGTTAATCTCTGCCTGCGGGGTTGCTTCCACTTGCAGCGAGAGCAGCACCCTTGTCGAACTCTTCTTCTCTGCCTTTGCCTGCTTTTCCGCGGGCTGTTGCAGCAGCCGCAGCAAGTCATGGGTAGTCGTATCGGGCTGAACGAAATTGATAAACGAAGTGTTGGCGGCGGTACTGGCTGTGTTGATGCTCAGGTAGAACTTGGACTTTGATTCCGTTCGTGCATTCACACCGATACGGCACTCACGCTCGTCGCCCTGTATATCCACCGTTCCCGTGCCATACACCTTGCCGTAGAACATCGACTGCGGGTCATAAGGAAGGTTCAGAGCCAGCATCTTGTCCACGTTTGCCGTCATCTTGTAACGGAAATTCTCAAACTGTGTATGACTCAGCACGCCGTCAAACGTACCCTTGTGCCCTTCCTTGTCGTATAGTGTGATATGCGGAAAGCGTATGGATGTCGAGTCCATCAGCACCGAGTCCGAGAACATGAACGTCGCCCCTATCATCGGTACGGTCAGTTGTGCGTTCTTGCCGTACAGACCTGCCGTGATGTATGTCTCACGCTTATGTCCCCCTATGTGCAGGTTGCCGTAACCCAGTCCTTTGAGGTCAGAGAGTATTCCTTTGGTCCAGAAATTGACTATTGCAAGGTTCACGCTGTCGCACGCGATGTCCAGTTCCCAGTATCCCTCAGGTTTCACCAACCCGTCCACATGGGCTATCGTATATTCCGTACTGTCTATCACATCGCCTGTGATGACCACCGTTTTGTTCTCCTTATCCAAGTGCGCCTCTGCCACAGCCCTGCCCAAAGGCACACCGTTCAGACCTGCATCGGGTATCGTAGCCTGTGCCTCGAACATAGGTTGGGAGAACAAACCGTATATCGTAGCCCAGCCTGTGGCTGCACCGTCCACAGACAGCGCATGCGCCACATTCGTGTACGAGAGCAGGTAGTTCACATTGATGTTCTCCAACGCCACATCTATCGAATCCGCCACACTCTTCGATGCCATACCGTTGGCGCGGATTGACTGATGGCTTGTGCTCAGCCCGAAATGCTCCACCGCCAGTGTCTGGTCGGCAGCGGTATAGATGATATGTGCGTCCTCAATACTCCACACCGAGTCATTCAGCACGATATTGCTCGGGTGGATATGTACGTCCCATATAGGACGGTTGGCATACTGCTGCAGCATGGTCGAAACACGTATCACACCCTCGTTGCGGACACTGTCCGTATTGTCAAGCCGCACGGTAAGACCTATCACGTCATCCTTTGCGGTCATATCCAAATACGTCTTGACATCGCCAATCTTTGCGGTCGTAGGGTTGTCCTGAGGCAGGTGGTTGAGTGCGTACACCGACAAGCCTATCCTGTTGTTCGCATTGTTTGCCGAAACGGTGATGTCCTGCATCGAAGCCTTTGCCCCTGCCAGACGGGGGATATATGCTTGCACACCGAACGCGTTCTCCGACTCGTGTACATGCCCTTTGATGGTCGGATATGACGGCAAGTGTACTCCAAGCCCAAGGGTCTCGGTTATCTTGTCCAAGTCTCGGAAATAGGCATAGAAGTCCAAGTCATTGGTATGCCGTTTCACCATCACATCACTCTCTGCTGCGTGCAGCGACGGCAGGTACTGCCGCATAAACGCACGGTAGGTGGAGGGCAGAGTGTTATAGGTGAAATGTCCTGTAACACCTGCGGTCAGGTAATCCGATTGTATCTTCACTTGGTGCATAGGGCGACCCTTGTCCAATGTGTGGTCCACCTGCACCTTTATCTGTTCCATCGTCATCTCTTTCCCGCCGTTGCGCAACAGCAATGTGTCCACTATCACGTACCCCGTCATATTGTCCATCATCTGTGCCACGCTGCTGCCCGACGTGAATATGCTGACGTAGTTCATGGCTTCCACTTCCATATCTGGGTACTTCTCCAAGAGGTGCAACGCCCCCGGACGGAAGTGTTGTACCCGTGCTGCAAGGTCTATCCGGGTATCGGCTTCCGACCAATCCGCCATACCCATGGCTTGCAAACCGATGTTCGCATCGTCGATATGCAGATTACCGCTCACCAGTTCATCCTCAAACGACCCGTCAAAACGGATATTCCTGTACGTGTAACCCCGAAACTCTATCTTGTTGATATGCGCGTTTGCCACACACGACAGGGGTCGGCTGTTGCCTGCCTCCACGTCCACATGCGCACTCATAGCCACCACGCCCAGATCCTTGTTGCTTATCAATCTGCCCAAATGGAAGCGTCGCGTGGATACATGACCGCAGAAATCGATATTCTGAAACGTCGTGTCCGTCTTTGCCGAACCATTCACAGTGAGCGAGCCAAGCGCACTACTGAACGCACCATGCAGTTGCATATCCTCAAACCGCCCCGCCACAAAGCCCTTGTAGTGGATATTACCCAATGTTGCAACGGGTTTGGGCAGGTGCCACGGCTTGCGGAACAACTGCGACAGCATGTCCTGCAACAACGCGTGGTTCAAAAACAAATCATTGCAATCCGCCTGCACATACAGCGAGTCAAGCACCGTGGGACGATATACAGCCAAGTCTCCGTCAAAGAGTTGCTGCCCGCGATAGGTCAGTTGCATCTTGTCAGCGAAGAGCGAATCCAAGTCGCCATGTATGTCAGCACGAAAGCCTGCGTCCAACCTGTCCAACTGCGCCTGTAGTGACAGCGATTGTATCGTGAAGTCCAAGGAGTCGCTACTGAATACGGGCAGCACGAAGTCCACATTGATTTGGTCCACCAACAGTTCGTCGTACCTCACCCGCATGTCTCTCAACTGCAGTGCGTCGATGTTCACCCGCAACGGGAAAGCCGTGGAGTCGGAATGAAACCGCTCCATGAGGAACGTGCAGTTCAGTCGGTCTTTCCCTTCTTTCTGTATGTTGATGTAGGGTCGTTGGAGGTCTATCAGTTCAAAATCCAGACGCTTGTCTCTCAGCGACAGCGGCTGAAAGCGCACGTACAGATGGTCGATAAATGCCAGCGTATCATGCTGTTGGTCGCTCAGATACACGCTATCCAAAGTCAGTTTGTTGAACGGACGCAAGTCAAAGCGTTTGATATGCACGTCCGCACCTATCTCCTCCGACAACCTGTCGGTTACAAGTCCGATGATATACGTCTGCACACGGCTTTGATTCAGCAACAGCAATCCGCCCCCCACCACCAGCAGCAGGGTTGCCAAGAATATCGCTATGCCTATCAGAACTTTTTTCACACAGTTAAAAAGTAATAGGTTTACAATCAACACTACCTTACAATCCCGCAAAGGTACAAAATAATACCGACTTGTGCAACTTCCCAGTGTTTTTGCAGTGCAATATACTTGGGAAGCGTTGCTTTAGAACAAGGTTTCGCTATCCTCCCGTTATCCTCCCGCTAATCACATACTAATATCATACTAATCACATACTAATGTCATACACTTAACTCGAGAAGAACCCGAGTTAAGTGTAGTAATAAGTAATGGTTAATAGTTAATATACCTTTTTAACGATATGAGAGATGCTTGCCTATTGTGCCGTTAGTGTATGACGACGCGAGCCGCGTCGTCCCCCAAGCCCGACTACGCCCATGGACTTACGGGATAGCGAGGGCGTATTTATAATAAAAAAGGGTTATTTTTGTAGGCGGGGTCGGAGGGCGAAGAACCAGAAGAGGAGCATAAAGACAGCGACGGCGGCTCCGACAAAGCCGATATAGGCTATGGACAAGTGCGTGCAGACTCCGCCGCCAATGAGCGTGCCGGTGGCGATACCCAGGTTGAAAATCCCCGAAGAGATGGACATAGCAACGGGTGTGGCATCGTCAGTGGTGTGGTTGATTATCTCGTTTTGAAAGGAGACATTATAGGACGTAGCCGCCATACCCCAGAAAGCACACAGGCAGATAATCAGCGGGATAGCGACTGTGGCAGGATACAAAAGGAGCAGGCTGAGGAACATACCAAGGAGGGAAATGGTGATGAAACGCGAAGGGTTGCGGGGATAGAAGCGCGAGAAAGCGATGCTGCCCAGTATGCCTGCGCCACCGAAGAGCATGAGGGTGACGGTGATGAGGCTTTCGGACATGTGGGCGACCTGAAGGAGGAAGGGCTCGATGTAGGAGTAGCCCGTGTAGTATGCCGTGGCAAAAAGGAGGGTGAGCGTGAAAATGCTGATAAGAGTGCGGTTGCGGAGTATCTCGGGCATGCGTCGTACAGAGAAGCCGCCGTGGCTCGGTACCTTGGGCAGCGTGCAGAAGAGGTAGATGAAAGTGAACAGCGAAAAGGCGGCAATGCAGAGGAAAGTCATGCGCCAGCCTATTTGCAAGCCGATAAAGCGCCCGAGAGGCAGTCCGAGAATCATGGCGACAGACGTGCCTGTTACAACCATGCTGAGTGCCAACGGTCGGTGCGAGTCGGGGACGACATGGACGGCTAAGGGTGAGACAATAGACCAGAAGATGGCATGGGTGCAGGCTACGCCGATACGAGATGCCATCAGTATGCCGTAGGTGGTGGAGACGGACGAGAGGACTTGGAACAGGACAAAGAGGAAGGTTACGATGAGCATGAGCCGCCGCAGTTCGACCTTCGACGCCAATAGCATAAGCGGGAGCGAGAGGAGCATGACCATCCACGCATAGACAGAGATGAGCATGCCGGCGTGCGCCTCGGTCATGTGGAACTCCGCCGCAATATCGGTGAGGAGTCCGATGGGAATGAACTCGGACGTGTTGAAGATGAACGTGGCGAAAGTGAGCCCGATGAGGGCAATCCAATGTTTAGGTGTCATACTTTGTAATATCCTCCCGCCCCTCTGCGAGGGGCGGGAGGAGTAATAATTAATAGTTAATGGTTAATAGTTATTTAAGTTGCTCTGAAAAGAAGAGCGTGTCGGGGTCGTCGTTGGCGAGGATAGCCTGCAAGTCGCGCAGGATAAGTTCGGGGTGGACGACACCTGTCTCCCAGAAGTCGTTGGCTCCTGAGGGCAGTGTGCGACGTGCGAAATTATAGACACGGTGGTTTTTGTACGCCGCGAACCATGTGTGCTTGTCGTCGATAGCAGCGAGTTCTCCCATAGAGTGCGCGTTGCATCCCACCCATACATCGGCATCGGCAAAGTCCTGCAGAGCCTGTTCGAAGGTGAGTGGCAGCGATGAGGTGGCGGGGTTGTCGGCATAGCAATAGTCAGCCCCTGCGTCGCGGAAGAGCCTGCCCATATAGGTGTTGCCGGTGGGGACGTACCACGTGCCGCGGAAAGACTGCCCAGACATGACAGATACGCCCTCGGTGGTGCGGGACAGGGCGAGGTCGTTGTATGCCTTGGCAATGGCGTGGTAGGCACTATCGGCACGCTCCATGCAGCCGAAGCACGCACCGAAGAAGCGAATCCATTCGGCACGGGCGAGGGGTGTGCGTTCTGTCCATTCGTTGCAATAAAGGACGGGAATGCCAAGTGCGGCTATCTGTGCGACGGTGGCATCGCCTTCGCCATAGGTGGAGACGATGATGGCATCGGGTCGGGACAGGAGGATAGCCTCAAGGTTGGGCTTCATATCGTCGCCAAGGTCAGTGATGGTGGCGCGTTGCTCGTCGGTGAGGTTGTAAATACGGCTTGGTACACAGACACCGACCAGCCTGTCCATCAGTCCCAGTTCGCGGAGGAAGCCCACGTGGGTAGCCGATGTGCAGGCGATGCGTCGGTAGGGAGTGGTGATGGCATATCGCGCCATGGTGGTGCCGGGTTGCCACGGGGACATGACCGTGACCACGGTGGTGTCGCCCGATTGGGCTATTGAGAAGCCAACATGGTGCTCATCGGAGGTTGTGCGGGAGCAACCGGCCAACGAGAAGATGAGAACAAACAGCAGGAGAATGGGGCTTTTACGCATCGTCATCATCGTCCACATACTTGTGTTTACTCGTTTCATTCTTGTGCGAATGTTTGTATCTGTATTCGTCAATATACTTGCTGTAGCCGCGATAGTGCCCATAGTGGGTGCCGTAGCCATAGCCGTAGTTGTCTCCGTCGCCATAGCCACTGCCATAGCCGTAGCCATAGGTATAGCCATAGCGACGACCTGCTTTCTCGGCAGGGATGTCGGAGAGAATGAGGTGTATCTTGTCCTTATGATTGAGAGCCAACGAGCGGAGTGCCTGCTTAGCGAAGGTCTTGTTGGTTTCCATACAGCGGATGATATAGAGCGTAACATCGGTCTGCTCAATGAGTGCAAGGGCATCGGGTACCATTCCTACGGGAGAGGAGTCGAGGACTATGTAGTCGTAGCGTTCACGCAGTATTTGAAGCAGTTCGGTGAGTTTGTCGCTGCGTATGAGTTCGCCCGGGTTAGGTGGTACCGTACCCGCAGCAATCATATCGAAGCCGAACTGCTCGTTGTGGATAATGATGTCGTCCAAAGTGCAGTCGCCAATGAGGTAGTTGGTAACGCCTATGTTGGCTTCGATGCCTAACTTCTCGTGCACATTGGGTTTGCGGATATCCATATCAATGAGCAGGGTAGGGTGCCCCGTCATACCATAGAGGGCAGCGAGATTGGTGCTGATATAGGTCTTGCCGTCGCCCGATTGGGTGGAGGTAACGGTAACAGAGATTTTGGTTTTCCGCTCTACAAGGAACTCAATGCGCAAACGTATGCCGCGCAACATCTCGGCGAAACCAGAGCGGGGGTTCTTCTTGACATACGTGGGGTTGTGGGAAGATACGTGACGGAGAGTGCCTAAGAGTTCAAAGTCGCTGAGTTGCTCGGCTTCTTTGGGCGTGCGGATTTTGTTGTTCAGCAACTCGGACAATATGATGAGAAGGAACGGCACTAACAGTCCGAATACCATATAGGTGATGACATTTTTTCGTTTTTCCTTGCCGTTCATGGCATAGGTGGTTCGTGCGCGGTCCATGATTTCGCTGTCCGGTGTGTTGCGGGCTTTCTGAATCTCCGCTTCGGCACGCTTTTGCAGGAAGAACGTGTAGTAGTTGTCATCGATACGGTAATTACGCTCTATCGCCACCATTTGCAGTTCCTTCTGCGGGAGGTTCTTGATGTCAGACTCCACTTCAGAGAAACGATTGGCGAGGTCTTTCTTCTCGATGTCAAGAGAAATGCGCATGGATTGCACCAACTCGGCTATGGCGTTCTTGACGTTCTCAATATCGTTGGTGTATTTGGCATAGTACACATTCTTAGGGCTGAGTTCGCTGCGTTGCACTTGCAGGGTATTGAGTTGCTGTACCAATTGCATAAGCATCGGTTCGTTTAGCCCAAGGGTAGCCGGTGCCACCACGGAGCCCTGCTCAATCTGGTGGTTGAGATAGTTGGTGAGATAATCAAGATAAGTCTCTTTGAGGCGGAGAGCCATCTTCTGCTGGTCGTACTGGCTGACTTTCGTCATAAGTCCCGAGGCATAGGAACTGACATCCACAAACTTATTCTCCTGCCGGAAGTCCGTCATCGCGCTCTCACTGGAGGTTAGGCTGTGCTGGAGGGCATCCAACTGCTCGTTGATAAACTGAATGGACTTGTCTGCTGCCATATTCTTCCGCTCAACATTCTGCAGCAGATAGATGTCGGACAACTTGTTGATAAAATCCCTGTCTCGTGCGGGTGTTACGCCCACCAGTTGTATGCCCAGTACCGTACTCTTTTCGGTAACGAAGTTCAGTTGCAGTCTCCCTGCGAACTCTGCAGCCAGACTCTCTCTGCTCCTAAAGCGGAAATAGATATGCTGTCCTGCCCGCATCATATTATCAGTAGGCCAAATGGTGGCAGTAAACAGGTTGGTCTTCGCCGGTTCGCCATATCGGGCTGTATATTCAAAAGGTATGTCCTCGTCGTTGCACGTTATCTTGAGCGTGCCATCCTGCTGTGCGTCACAGCGGAATAGGTAGTTGTACGCCATAGGGTCTATCCTGCTGTATTCCACAAGAATAGGAGTCTGGCGATATATATTGCGTGTCTTGAACCGTCCTTTGGTAATGTACTCCACATTCATAAAGGGGAGAGAGTCCACCGTGCGCTGAATAAGGTCGTAACTGCCCAATATAATCAGTTGGTTATTCACATTTCTATATCCTGCGTCCACGCCAAAGCCCTGCATAAGAGACTGTGCTCCGTAGTTGGCGTTCTGTGCGTCCTTGATGATGAGCGTACCCGTAGTAAGATAGGTGTCTATCACCTTCTTGTTTTTGAGATACGCCAATGAGAAAGCAATAATACCAGCAATGACAAACAGATACCAATAGTGCAGGATGCGGTAGAACCATTCCCATGCATCGAAATTAGACAGTTGTTCGTCAATGATGTTGCTTCCGTTTTGTATGTTTTCTTCTTGCGGTGTCATAATCGTTGTGAGTTTACCAGATGCCCGGTATATAGTTCAGCACCGTTACAAGCAGGGAGACTGAACTTGTAATCAGTGCAAGGAAAGAACTATAACTGGCTTGTTTATAGAAACTGCCCTTATCACGGCTTACGTATATAAGGTCATTGGGATAGACATAATAGTATTTGGAGTCGATAATGGTATTGGTTCGTATGTCGAACTCCAGCACTTCGGGTTCGTCATTGCCATGTGGCCGTACGATACGGACATGCCTACGGTCGCCTGAGTTCATCAGGTCGCCTGCCATAGCCAATGCTTGGAATATAGTCATTCGCTCCTTGTATATATTGTAGGTACCGGAATGTGCATCTCCCAGTACGGTGAAGCGTTTGTTGTACAATGCCAACTTGACATCCGCGTCGGGTATTATCTCACGAATGGCTTTGCACAGCGTGTCCTGTGCTTCGAGTTCGGTCAGTCCCTCCAACTTGACAGGCGGCAAGAACGGTATATCCACGGTGCCGTCCGAGTAGATACGATAGGAGTTGGCATACGTATAGCCTGCAGCGTTGTTGCCGTTAGTCCCCATTGTCTTTGCTATGGTCTCGTCCATAGAGATAATGCGGTATATTATCTCGTCGTTCACCTGCAGCCGGTATGGTTCGTACGCGGCAGAGTCATAGTGCGGGAGGTCTTTCCGCTCTTGCAGCAGTCCGACCTGACGGTAATTATAGCACCCTGTGAGCGTCAGACCCAGCAGGAGACCTGTCAGTATGTGTATATGCAGCAGTTTCATGTGTTGTCCTCCTGTCATTTTGTGTTGTCCACAGCGTTGATGATTCGTACTACTATACCATATACCAAACCGCCAAACGCCAGCGTGGTAGCCGCTACGCTGATAGCCGTAGTTACGGAATTGATACCGAATGCCTGTCCTTTAATCTTCTGTATGTATATCACATCATTAGGTTCAATATAGTAGAACTCGGAGTTGATAATATCTTTGGAGCGTACATCGAAAGTCATCACACGTGTTTGTCCCTCTTTCTCGCGCACGATACGCACCTTACTTCTGTCACCAAAGTCTCCGATGTCTCCTGCCATAGCGAGTGCTTCGAAGATAGTAACCTTCTCTTTCTGCAACGTAAAGACTCCGCTTCCACGGTCACTAATGACGCTGAATGTACGGCGTACTATATTCACCTCGACCGAGAGCATCGGCATATCACCATAGTTCCGAGCAAAAGACCCAAGGCTATCTTCCAATGCGTGCTTTACTTCCCGAGTAGTCATACCCCGCACGGGTATATGCCCGACAGTGGGAAAGTCTATCGTGCCATCCTCTTGCACCAGATACGTATATAAGTCGTATGCGCCATAGGTATTGCCACTCGTCATCATCTGCCTCATCTGTGCCACCGAGGTGCTGCCTATAGGGTTGAACATCTTGCTTACGCGCTCATCTACCGAATAGACATACACATACAGCCGGTCGCCAGTGCGTATTTGATAGTCCTCGTACGACAGGGTATCGGCATACTGCGGGACACCATTCTTGCCCGGCTCCTGCATAAGATTGACCTTGTGACTTGTTACACACGAGGTTATAATCAGCGGCAGAAGCAGCAGTCCCAATATATAGTTTCTCAGTGCCATATTATCTATTCTCGTCCCAACCAAACGGGTGTCGTGCCAGGGGTAACTTCGCCAAGGGGTGGTAGTCGCCCACCAATCCTATCGGTTCGGCATGGCGTATTTGGCTCACTATCTCTATGCACGGTCGTGCTTCCGAAATACGGAACCCGTCGCCTGTCAGGATATGCTTGTAACTCTCGGTGTGCAATTCCGTAAAGCCCTGACTGAATTCAAATTCCTCTCCGTCAATACTCAACGTCCTGTAGGTACGTTTCTCACCTTGTACGGCATTAGGCGGCAGACATTCGGCATTGATACTGAGGAAGTAACGCACGCGAGCCCGCTTCAGTTCCAAGTATCCCGCCACGCGGTCGAACGACATCACGTGCACTATATTCTTCTCCACAGGACCAAATATCCACTGCAGCATATCGTAGAAATGCACGCCTATGTTGGTGGCAATGCCGCCTGCCTTATGCACATCGCCTTTCCACGAACTATAGTACCACTTGCCGCGGCTGGTGATGTAGGTCAAATCCACATCGTATATCTTGTCCTTCGGACCATTCTCCACTTTCTTTTTGAGTGCAGCAATCTTCTCGTGCAGGCGCAGTTGCAGTATCGTATATGCCTGATGTCCTGACTCTTGCTCCAACTCCACAAGATTGTCAATGTTATACGGGTTCAGTACCAACGGTTTCTCGCATATAACATTGCAGCCTAAGCGCAGTCCATATCGGATAAACGCGTCGTGCGTATAGTTGGGCGTGCATATAGACACCCACGACAAGGGGTTGTCCGTCCGCATCTGCTTGGAGCAGAAACGGTCGAATTGCTCATTCTCGGTAAAGAACGAGCAGTCGGGGAAACTGCTATCCAACCGTCCGACGGAGTCAAACTTATCATACGCTACAATCAGGTTGTTTCCTGTATCGGCAATGGCCTTTATGTGCCGCGGTGCGATGTACCCAGCCGCACCTATCAATGCAAAATTCAGATTCTGTTTATCTTTCATATTCACCAAGTGAAGTCAGCCCGCAAAGATACTGCTTTTTTTGCATATATGCAAATTCGTGGGCTGATGTGCTTTTGACGACGCGGGACGCGTCGTCCCCATACATCAACACACCGTGGACGAGGCGTCCGTGTCCCCTGCGGGAGATTGGCACAGAGTTCTAAAAATCAGCCTATGAAGATACAATATGGATACGGTAATGCCCCTGCAGGGGCTCGGCAAGGTTAGGATAAGGTCGTTATAATATACCGATTATCTACCGTGTATCTACCGTATATCTACCGTGTATGTACCGTAGTTAACAGCGAAAAATCAATGAATGGTCAGCGTTTTATCCTTGTTTGGCGAGGCGGATGACTTCCATGGCGATGAGACGGGCTGAGTCGGGGAGGGCAAGGGCGAGGATATGGGTGTGGAGAGTCTGCAGACGGGCATTGTGTGAAATCAATGACAGTGCCGTGGTTACCAAGTCTTTCTGTGCGTCGGCATCACGGACGAGGACGGCAGCGTCTTTATGCACGAGTGCCATGGCATTGTGCGTCTGATGGTCTTCGGCTACGTTGGGTGACGGCACCAGAATAGCGGGTTTGCTCAAGAGACACAACTCGGATATGGACGATGCGCCCGCGCGTGAGATGACCAAATCGGCAAGGGCATACGCAAGCGGCATCTGACTGAGGAAAGGCGTGATGATGGTGTTGGCGAGGACAGCCTGCGCATCGGGCAGGGCATTGACCGCCTCACGAATACGGTCGTAGTAGATTTTGCCCGTCTGCCAGATAACCTGTATGCCGGCTTCCGCAAGGCGATGGATGCCCTCCAGCAGGGCATCGTTGATGGTGCGTGCGCCGAGACTGCCGCCGATGATAAGGAGTGTCTTGCGGTCGGGCGTGAAGTGCACACCGAACTCGCTATTGAAGTACTCGAGTGCCTCGGGGCGTGTGCCGGAGGTCAGGTTCTGCCGCACAGGGTTGCCCGTGAGGATAATCTTCTCTTTGGGGAAGAACCGTTCCATGCCCTCGTAGGCAACACAGATTTTGGCTGCGTCGTTGCGCAGGAGTTTGTTGGTGACTCCTGCAAAGCCGTTCTGCTCCTGCAAGAGGATAGGCACGCCCATGCGTGCGGCAACCTTCATGGCTGCCCCGCTGGCGTAGCCGCCTACGCCAACCCCTGCGTCGGGGCGGAAGTCGCGGACGATGTCGCGTGCCTGACGCATAGAGCGAATGAGGTCGATGAGTACGCTGATATTGCGCCAAGGGTGCTTACGGTCAAAGCCGCGTACCGGCAGACCAATGATTTTATATCCCGCTTGGGGTACGCGCTCCATCTCCATTCTGCCCAAGGCTCCGACAAAGAGTATCTCACACTCGGGGTCCAACTCGCGCAAGGCGTTGGCTATGCTAATGGCGGGGAAGATATGCCCTCCTGTGCCGCCTCCACTAATCAAATAACGCATGTTTTTAGTTAATAGTTAATAATTAATAGTTAATGTGCAATATATAGCCGATGTTCATTCCGTACTAATCCAAGCGGATGTCGGGGACTTCCTGACGGCTGTCTTCGGCGGTGGCTTGCTGGCGGGCATGGAGTTCGTTCTGCTCGCGTGCGACACACATAATGACACCGAAATAGATGCCCGTTATCAGCACACTGGTTCCGCCACGGGAAATGAGCGGTAGCGGTTGCCCTGTAACAGGACCAATGCCGACTACCACCATCATACTCACCAGTGCCTGGCAGGTAATCATAAGGGCAAGCCCCATGACCATCAACATAGCCGCATAGTCGGCATAACGGCTGCTGGTGAGACAGGCACGGAAGAGGATAGCCAAGTACAGGAATATCAGTCCGACAGCACCAAACATACCCGTCTCTTCGACAATGATGGCGAAGATATAGTCGGCATACGCCAGTGGCAAGCGGTCGCGCATGGTGCTGTTGCCGGGCAGTACGCCTAAGGGTGACTTGCCGCCTCGTGCAACTGCCACTTTGGACAGGGAACGCTGGTAGTTGTCATCGTTCAAGGCGAACTCTTCGTCAGGGGTTTTGATTTCCGCAATCAAGTCGTCCACACGTCCCACCCATGTGGTAACACGCTTCATTACTCCGTCCGCCTCGCGGTTGGGTTCGATATACGCTTTCTCCACAATGAAGTACCCTGCAATCAGCAGTCCTATGGCTATGAGCAGCGTTGTTCCCCAGTATTTGATATGTACGCGCGCGAGGAAGAACATCAGAAACACCACACCGCCCAAGAGGAGCGTAGTGGACAGGTTGGTGGGGAAGATAGGCAGGCAAATCAATGCCGTGACCGCCAGTGTGATAAAGAAATACTTCTTCTCGTCCTCCGCGGTGCGTATATGACTGAGCAGGTCGCTGACCACGATGAGGAGCGTCAGTTTCGCTATTTCGGACGGTTGGAACTCGAAGCCGCCTAACCGCAACCATCGTTTGGCACCGTTATGCTCTACGCCCAACGGGGTGAACGTGAGCAACAGCAGTACAAACGACAACGCCAAGCCCGCATACGCGCATACGCGCACCCACTTGCTGGGTAGCAGTTGTATCACAAACGCCGCCGCTGCGCCAAGCGCAATGAACAGGATATGCTTCGCCACGGGTTCGAGTGCGCTGTCCTGCTTGAAGGCTAGGCTGCTGCTGGCGGAAAACAATGCGATAACAGATACTATCATCAGTATGCCGAACAGAATCCAGTACGTCTTGTCCACGTACCGAAGGCGTTCGCGGCAGAGTCCTATGAGTCCTTTCTTGTCCATGTCGGAGGGATTAGGGATTAGAGGGTAGGGGTTAGGGATTGGGGGTTAGAGGGCTCGGACGGCGGTCATGAACCGGTCGCCGCGGTCTTCGTAACTCTTGAACAGGTCGAAAGAGGCGCAACAGGGAGACAAGAGTACCGTGTCGCCCTCGTGTGCCAACCGGTAGGCTGCTTGCACGGCATCGTGCAGGTTGTCGGTGTCCACGTATATGCGTTCGGTATCGGCAGTCGCCTCGGTGGAGGGCACATAGCCCAACGCGCCGAAGTGCTCGCGCAGTTTCTCGTTGTGCAATCCCATGAAGATGAGCGTCTTGCACTTGGCTTGTACCAAGTCGTCTATCTCGGAGTAGTCGTTGCCTTTGTCCTTGCCGCCGAGGATAAGCACGGTGGGTGTGGTCATACTCTCGAGTGCATACCAACAGGAATTGACGTTGGTGGCTTTGGAATCGTTGATGTATCGTACGCCGCGCACCGTTGCCACGTATTGCAGACGGTGTTCCACACCTGCGAACTGCCGTAGGCTCTCGCGAATGGTATCGTTCTTGATGTGCAGTATCTGTGCCGCCAAGCCTGCCGCCATGGAGTTGAGTTGGTTGTGCTTGCCTTGGAGGCTGAGTTCCTCAAGGGGTACCCGCAGCGGTTCCACTGCATCGGGAGCCGCCAGGACAAGGTGGCTGCCGTCGGTGTACGCCATATTCTGACTGTTGCTTCCAAACGGGTAGAGCGTTGCCTGCGGGCGTATTCTGGCTATCTCGCGGTCAATCACAGGGTCCTCGCTCCAGTAGATAAAGGCATCGCGCGAGGTCTGGTTGCGTGTGATACGGAACTTGGCGTCCACGTAGTTCTGAAACTCATAGTTGTAGCGGTCCAAGTGGTCGGGTGTGATATTCAGCAGGATAGCGATGTCCGCCTTGAAGTCATACATATTGTCCAACTGGAACGACGACAACTCGATGACATAGTAGGCATGGTCCTGCTGCGCTACCTGCAATGCCAGTGAGTTGCCTATGTTGCCTGCCAAGCCTACGTCCAAGCCCGCGCGGCGCAGCATATCGAATAGCAAGGATGTGGTTGTCGTCTTGCCATTGCTGCCCGTGATGCAAATCATCTTTGCCTGCGTGTAGCGTGCGGCGAACTCTATCTCGGAGATGACGGGCGTGTGCTGTGCCGTCAGTTGCATGATAAGCGGTGCGGTGTCCGGTATGCCGGGGCTCTTGATGACCTCGTCGGCATTCAGTATCTTGTCCGCGGTGTGCTGCCCGTCCTCCCACGCAATACCGTGTTGGTCGAGCAAAGCACGGTACACGGGTTTGATTTCGCCCATGTCACTCACAAAGACATCAAACCCCTTGGTTTGCGCCAATATCGCTGCGCCTGTGCCGGATTCGCCTGCGCCTAAAACAACAATTCTCTTCATATACATCTACGTTGTTATGGGAACATGTAATTACCCGTATAATTAATCATTAATTTCGTTGTGGGGACATGTAATTGCCCATATAATTAGTCATTAATTTCATTATTAGAACATGTAATTGCCCATATAATTATTCATTAATTTCTTTTTTAGGATGTTTTGTCTGTATATCGTACCGCTCCAGTCTGTAGTCATCCGATATAACAGGCTCCATATCCTTGTTTACCAATGTACACTCATTCGTCAGCGGGTCGTAATGCCACCGTTCCCCTGTCAGACTACGCTCCCCGAAGTTAAGCAATACTCCGTAAGGCTTCTTTGTAAGTCGCAGATAATTACATAATTGCGCCCGATGCTCGCCCAGTATCTGCCACACTGATTTCAACTCCACGATTACATCGCCCACTACCAAGTCTGCCCTGTATTTCTTGTCCAATACGTATTGTTTGTACCGAATATCTATTTCTTGTTCCCGCTCGCAATCAATACCTTTACTTTGCAGTTCCAAGTACAATGCCTCTTGATATACAGGTTCCAGCAATCCCCAGCCCAATGTCCTGTGCACCTCCATTGCTGCACCGATGATATCATATATCACTTTCTTGTAGTGCTGCTGCCTTGTCTCCTCTTCCATATTCCTGAAATTAATGGTTAATTACACGATAATTATATGTTTATTTATAGGTAATGAGGGGGCTATCGTATCTTCAATGTCAGTATCGTCAGGGCAGCCAGTAGGAGGGTGACGATACAGAAACGGAGTACTATCTTGGTCTCGTGCTGGAGTTGTCCGTGGCCTTTGCAGAGTACGGAGCATGTGGGGTCGTTGCGCAAGACCTGCTCCATGGATGTGCGGAAGTGGTCGTGCAGCGGCGTGCGCTTCCATACACGGATATGCTTGCCGCGCCGTTTGGCAAACTTATACACCTGCGTCTGCAGTATGACGCTCACGCTCTCCATAAGGAACACGCCGCAGAGGATAGGCAAGAGCAACTCCTTGTGAATGATGACGGCACACACACCGATGATACCGCCTATGGTGAGGCTGCCCGTGTCGCCCATAAAGATTTGCGCAGGGAAACCGTTCCACCAGAGGAAGCCTATCAACGCCCCCACGAATGCGGCAAGGAAGACTACCAGTTCCTCGCTGCCCGGGATGTACATCACATCGAAATAGTCCGCAAACACCACATTGCCACTGATATACGCCAGTACGATAAGTGCCGCTCCGATAATCGCCGAGTTGCCCGCACACATGCCGTCCATACCGTCGTTGAGGTTGGCTCCGTTGCTCACGGCAGCCACCACGAGTACCGTCAGCAGCACGAAGAAGACCCAGCCTGCTTTGTATTTGTTGGTCTCGCCGAGCCACGAGAACATGTCGGCGTAGTTGCAGTTGTGCGCTTTCACAAAGGGAATGGTGGTGCGAGTGGACTTGACGTCGGGCGACTTCTCCACCACCTCGATGTTGTTCTCAATGCGCGAGGTTACGACCTCGTTCATCACCGCGTCGGGAGAGTAGCGGAGGGTGAGTCCGACGATAAGTCCGAGGGTTACCTGCCCTGCTATCTTTATCCAACCGTTCAAGCCGTCCTTGTTGTGACGGAACGTCTTGATGTAGTCATCGGCAAAGCCGAGTGCGCCTAACAGTATGGTAGTCAGCAGCATAAGGAGCATATAGACGTTGGTCAGCCTGCCCATAAGCAGACAGGGAATGAGCATCGCCGCAATGATAACCACTCCGCCCATGGTGGGCACGCCTTTCTTGGCGACATTGAAGGGGTCGGTCTTCTCGTCGCGCTGCGTCTCGGAGATGTGCTTGCGGCGCAGCAGATTGATGAACCAGTTGCCCATCCAGATACTGATACCCAATGCCAATACGCCCGCCACGATGGCGCGGAACGATATGTACGTCATCAGTCGTGCGCCCGGGACGTTGCTCAGATGGCTGAATAACTCGTATAACATATTAATTAAGTAATAGTTAATAATTAATGGTTAATGTCCGTAAGGTGATTTTTTGCTGTCGGTATGGGTTGCTTATCCCTTGCTTATCCCTTGCTGAATCACATACTAATCACATACTAATCACATACTAATCTCATACTAATCTCATACACTTGACTCGATAAAGACCCGATGACTTGTTAATGACGACGCGAGCCGCGTCGTCTCCCAAAGTTAATCACATCGTCTCCCATACAAAGTTGCATCGCTTTTTCATACAGATAAGCATTGTTTTACCACCTCATGGTCGTCGAAGTGATGTTTGACGCCTTTGATGATTTGGTAGTCCTCGTGCCCTTTGCCGGCGACGAGTATCACATCGCCCTTGCGGGCGAGGGTGCAGGCAGTCTTGATGGCAGAAGCACGGTCTTCGATGATGAGCGTGTGGCGCAGTTCGTCCTCGGTGAGACCTGCCGCCATGTCTTGCAGAATGGCAGCGGGTTCCTCGTCGCGGGGGTTGTCGGAGGTCAGTATCAGCGTCGTACTCTGGTCGTAGGCTATTCGCGCCATCATCGGACGCTTGCCCTTGTCCCTGTTGCCACCGCAGCCGACCACCGTGATGACCTGTGCGGGTTGCTGCTGCCTGGCAGCCGTGGACGATACTATCTCGTTGATGGTGCGGAGCACATTCTCCACCGCATCGGGCGTGTGGGCGTAGTCAATAATCGCCGTCCAGCCCTGCGGGGCGTGTATGGTCTCGAAGCGTCCGTTCACGGGGTGCAGGCTGCTGAGTACGCGGAGCACCTCCATGGGGTCGAAGCCGAGTTCGACAGCCGCACCGTATATCAACAGCAGGTTGCTCACGTTGAAACGCCCGACCAACGGCACAAATACCTCGGTGTCCACCGCCCCTTGCGTACTCTGTATGCGAAGCAGCATACCGTCAAACCCTTCTTCGAGTATCTTGCCGCGGAAGTCCGCCATGCTACGTGTGGAGTAGGTGAAGACGTGTCCACGGCAGTTTTGCGTCATGACCAGCCCGTTCTTGTCGTCCATGTTGGTGATGGCAAAGGAGGTCTTGGGGAGGTTGTCGAAGAGGCGTTTCTTGGTGTCGCGGTAGTTGTCGAAAGTCTTGTGGTAGTCGAGGTGGTCGCGTGTGAGGTTGGTGAACAACGCCCCCGCGAACTGCAAGCCCGCGATGCGCTCCTGCGCGATGGCGTGGCTGCTGACCTCCATGAAGGCGTACTCGCAGCCTGCGGAGACCATGCGGGCGAGTAAGGCATTGAGTTCCAGTGCATCCGGGGTGGTGTGCGTTGCCTCGACGGGTTGGTCGTCCACGTAGTTGATGACCGTGGAGAGGAGCCCTGCCTTGTGTCCGAGGGCTCTGGTCAGGCGGTAGAGGAGAGTGGCGGTGGTGGTCTTGCCGTTGGTGCCCGTTACACCCACCAAGTGCAGGTGTCGGCTCGGCTCGCCGTACCAAGTGTGCGCCATTCTGCCCAGCGCCTCATCGCTACTGCGCACCAGTATATAGGTGGTATCTTGACTTGCAATTCTTAATTCTTCATTCTTCATTTTTAATTCCCCGGGCAGATAGGTGCTGTCTTCCAACACTACCGCTCTCGCGCCTTTCTCCACGCATTGTGCGATGAACGTATGTCCGTCCACGGTGGTGCCGCGTTGGGCTACGAACACATCGCCGTCACCCACGCGGCGCGAATCGAATTGGATACCTTGCACTTCCACATCCGTGCTGCCCACGGTTTGCAGCACCTCCACACCTTTCAGCAACTCACTCAGTTTCATATACCTAACATTCAATTATTAATTCTTCATTCTTAATTCTTAATTCTCAACACCTTCTCCCCGTCCTCTATCACATATTCCGCCGCATATACCATGGTCTTCTCGGCTATCTGCCTAACCACCGAGCCGCAGTCCATACCCGCATCGTAGTAGCCGTAGTATTTCGGACCGCTAATCACGCAGATACATGTGTATTGCGGGTCCTCCTCGGGGAAGTAGCCCACGAATGACATACGGTGCCTGCGGCTCTGGTACCTGCCGTTCTCAAACAGTTGCGCCGTGCCCGTCTTGCCCGCGATATGCACCAGATTGCTTTGGGCTTTCCTCATGCCCCACGGGTTCACCGATGCCGTGCCCAGATGGTTGTCCCATACCACGTCATGCAAGCACGATTGTATGTCGCGCAGCGTGGACGACCCGCAAATACTGCTTTCGATGGTCTCCGACCGGTATGTCTTTATCGGCTTGCCGTTCTTCCGAACCTCCCGTACCAGCACGGGCGAAATCATCTTACCCCCGTTCGCAATGCCGTTGTAGAACAGCATAGTCTGCATCGGACTCATCTCCACCGAATAGCCGTACGACATGCGCGAGATGGTCACCGTGTCGTTGGGTATGTCGATACGCGCTTGGTCGGCACCCGGGATGATGTAGTCCACGCTGTCCAACACGCCCATACGCTCCAACTTGTGCACGAACTTGCGTGCGCTGCCCTTGTAACCCTCGGTGATTATCTTCGCCATGGCGATATTGCTGCTGACTGCCAGCGCGTTGCGTATGCTGTACACCGTATCCCGCGGGTGCGAGTCGGTATGCCGTGCGTTGTAGTAAGTCCAGCCCTTGCGATAGACTTCCACGGTGTCGTCGATGTCAATCTTGCCGTCGTCCAATGCCGCCATGAGTGCGATGGTTTTGAACGTGGAACCGGGCTCCACGCGCGACACTACGTGGTTCATTGCCTCATAGTAGGTGCCGTCTTCGGCTCGGTCCAAGTTGCACATCGCCTTTATCTCGCCTGTGGATACCTCCATGAGCGCGACACAACCCCAATCGGCTTCCGTCTTGTTCAGCCGCTGACGCAACGCCGTCTCGCAGATGTCCATGAGGTTGGCATCCAAGGTGGTATAGACGTCGCACCCGTTCACCGCCTCTTTCACCGGCACATAGCGCAACTTGCCCGCTACGGGTTGCCGAACACTCACGCCGTCTTCACCGCACAGATAGGTGTCGAAACCCTTCTCGATGCCCGCGTTTCCGTGTCCCCCTTCGCCATAGATACTGCCGATGGTCCGACTGCCGAGGCTGCCGAAAGGCTTCACTCGCCGATGCAGGTCTTCATAGTGGAAACCGCTCTTGTAGTACCCGCGCCTGACGAGGGGCAACTGCTGGATTTCCTTCTTCTGTATGTAACTGATACGTCCCCTGTACAGACGTATATCCCTTTCCCTACTGGTGCGCGCCCCGTAGGCTTTCACCATCTGACGCTTGTACTCCTGTGCCGTTTTGTCGCCGATAATCCTGCTGAGCCCTTCGGCGATGGAGTCCACATTCTCCCAGAACAGTTTACCGTTGTCTAAATGTAGGGCTTCCACACGTGTGTCTATATGCACGCTGTACTGCGGGATACTGGCGGCAAGCAACCGACCGTCCGCATCGTAGATATTCCCTCGCGTTGCGGGAATGGGCTTGGTCACGGACTCAAACTTGTCCGCAATGCTCTCCCACTGATTCCGTTCCACGGTCTGTAGCCTGACAATCTGAAACAACACCACACCGAACAGCATCGTAATCACCACAAAGATGATTGCGAACCGAAGTATCGTATTTTTCAGATTGTCACTCACGGGTATTAACTATTAATTATTACCTATTACTGCACCTATTAACTATTAATTATTACTTATTACTGTACCCGCGTAGCGGGTACATCACTCTCTTTCACTTTGCTTCCTCGTTTCTTCAGTTCCTCTGCCACTGCCGATTGGCGGGTTACTTCTACGAGTTGTGCATTGACGGTCAGTTGCTCGAACTGTACATCCTGCAACTCTTTCTGCAGGTCGCTGAGGTGCTTCTGCTGCCTTTGGGCTTGGTATCCCGCATAGATATACACGAATATCAGTCCGCATATCAGCAGTATCAGTTTGTACTGCCTGCGAAACCAGCCCCGCTTCAGCACATCTCCGCTAAGTATTTCCTTTATACTCCCTTGCCTCATTGCCACACCTCACTAACTCATTTCATTGCGCATTGTGCATTATGCATTGCGCATTGTTGCTCCGCAACGCGCAGTTTCGCACTCCTCGCTCTCGGGTTCCGCTCCACTTCCTCTGCACTTGCCGTAGCCCCTTTCTCTATCACGCGGAAGGGTGTCAGTATGTTGCCGTAGAAGTCCTTTTCGATGGTGCCGTCCAGATTACCGGAACGCAGAAAGTTCTTCACTATCCTGTCTTCCAATGAGTGATAGGTCAGTATCACTATCCGCCCGCCCGGGCGAAGCAACTCGCGTGCTGCCAACAGCATCTCCCGCAGGGCTCCCAACTCGTCGTTCACCTCTATGCGTAATGCTTGGAACATCCGCGCCAAGTCTTTCTTTGCCCATGTCGGCACCTCCACCTCTCCTGACGGAGAAATCTTCAGACTGTTCCCCCCGTTTGTTGCCGACAATGCCGACATCCCCCTCTTTGAGGGGGCTTGGGGGAGTGTGAGCATTGCTGTCAGTTGCTCTGTCCTTAGAATGGGCGCATTCTCCCTTTGTCTGACTATCCGCTGTGCCACGGCTTTGGCGTTGTTCATCTCGCCGTAGATACGGAACACCCGTGTTAAGTCTTCCTCGGAGTAGGTGTTTACTATGTCGGCTGCGGTGCGCCCGCCTTCTTGGTTCATACGCATATCCAGCGGACCGGCAAAGCGGAACGAGAAGCCACGCTCTGCCTCGTCAAAGTGATGGAAACTCACACCCAAGTCAGCCAACAGCCCGTCTATCTCCGTTACCCCGTAGTAGTCCATGAAGTTCTTCAGGTAACGGAAGTTACCATGCACAAACTGCCATCGCTTGTCGTTGAACAACTGACGGACCTCCCCTAACCCCTCCTTCGAGGAGGGGTATTCAGAGCATCTGCACTCTCCCCCTTTGAAGGGGGAGTGGGAGGGGGTCTGCTCGTTTATATATGCGTCCATGTCTTGGTCAAAGGAGAACAGCCTGCCGTTGTCTCCGAGCCTGCTCATGATAGCGCGTGAGTGACCTCCTCCGCCGAAGGTGACATCCACATACGTCCCTTCGGGCTGTATATTCAGTCCGTTTATCGTCTCCTGCAGCATTGCCGGTATGTGGTACACCTCGTTCATATTCAATTTCTCCGCTATGAAGAATTAATGGTTAATTACACGATAATTATATGTTCCTTTTCCCTCTTATGACCTTACATGGAGCCTTGGTTGCAGGATGTGCCCCCTTTCATTTTCTGTCTTATACGTTCTGCCAAATCTTTCTGCGGCATCTGCTTGTCTCGGAAGACACTCGGGCTCCACAGCGCGAAGCGGTCCAGCATACCCACGAACAGCACATCCTGTTGGGCACCTATCATCTCCACGTTCTTCTTCTGGAGCAGTACGCGTCCCTGGCTGTCGGGTTCGAGGATTTCCGCCTCTGCCATAAACTGCATCAGTATCATCTGGTCGTCAGGGTCCCACTCGTTCAGGGCTTGGCGCAGTTGCCCCACTTTCTGGTTCCATACTTGTTCAGGGTAGAAGATGATGCACGCATTGTCTGTATCTCGGCGCATAATGATACGGCGCGACTCCATCTCGCCCAGTATCTTTCTGTACCCGGCGGGGATGAATATGCGCCCTTTCTCATCCAGCCGCGCTTCGATATTGCCAATAAACGTACTCATTTCGTTTCCCTGTGGGTTGTCTGTTTGTTTCTTTCGGGTTATTTGTCTGCTTCTTATCTCATTTCCGCCGCAAAGTTACGAAAATTATTTCATATACCCCACTTTTCCCCACAAAAATTTTATCAGTACCTTTATAAGCAGTTTATTAACAATGTTATCAACATATTATATTGCTCATTGTAAGCATGTTATCATCGTTATCAGTATAGGTGGTGTAAAATGGTGGACTTGTTATGTTCCGAGCGGTATTTCAGTATGATACGTGTACAAAAAAGACTGCCCCGCATATATGGAGCAGTCTCAAATGTCTGTTTACAGGACAGGATTACTTTTTGAAGTAGCGATTGTAGAGTCCTTCAAAGCCTTTTCCGTGGCGAGCCTCGTCTTTTGCCATCTCGTGCACGGTGTCATGGATAGCATCAAGGTTGAGTTGCTTAGCGCGTGTGGCAATACGCAGTTTGTCTTCGCAAGCGCCGGCCTCTGCCATCATACGCTTTTCGAGATTGGTCTTGGTGTCCCAAACCACTTCGCCGAGCAGTTCTGCGAACTTAGCGCAATGCTCAGCCTCCTCAAAAGCATAGCGTTTGAACGCCTCAGCGATTTCGGGATAGCCTTCGCGGTCAGCCTGACGCGACATGGCAAGATACATACCCACTTCGGTAGCCTCTCCCATAAAGTGGGCATTGAGGTCTTTCTTCATTTGGTCATCGGTATCTTTTGCCACACCAATCACGTGTTCGCAGGCAAATGTGATACCTGCAGACTCGTCAACTTCTTTCCATTCCACAATTTGCTTGCACTGAGGGCAACGCTCAGGAGGCTCTGCTCCTTCGTACACGTATCCGCATACGGGACAAACGAATTTCTTTGTCATAATCATTTGTTTTTTTAGGTTGTTGTAATATAAGTTTGCTGTCTTTTCAGAGGCACTCCCCAACACAGGGGATGTGTATCCCTAAAATCCGCTACAAAGATACTGTATTTTTTCCGAACAAACAAAAAGGTACTCTTTTTGTCTCGTTCTTTTCCGTTGATTTTCGCATATACGACGTCAAGCAATAGTGCCGAAATGAACAAGCGCGGATACGACAGGTATTATACTATTTTTACAATTAACCTCTTCGCACCCGCATAACAACCTGCTATCCACTCGCTATCCACTCGCTATCCTCTCGTTGAAAGTATGTGTTTATAACTATTTATAAATAAAGGAGAAGTGATGATTACGGTTTCAAGAGCAGTTGCAGGCAGCGGTGAAGTCCGTCGGTCCAGTAGGGAATGGTGATGCCAAAGGTCTGCTTGATTTTGGTTTTGTCTAAGACACTGTAGTGCGGGCGGGGCGTTTGGTATTGGTATTCGCTCGACAAGATGGGGCGCAAGTTGCAGGTTTTCACCTTGTTTGCCGCGTCGGTGGGCAGCAAAGGTGCGGCTTGGGCAAAGATTTCGTGGGTGAAATCATACCACGAGCATACGCCTTCGTTGGTGAAATGATAGACACCCGCGTGCCATTCGGGCGCGTTGATGGCGGCATAGATGGCGGTAGCGAGGTCGGCAGCATAGGTGGGGGTGCCCACTTGGTCGAAGACCACTCCGAGATTGTCGCGCTCTTGTCCAAGGCGGAGCATGGTCTTCACAAAGTTGTTCCCATAGGCGGAATACAGCCATGCTGTACGAATGATAATCGCTTGTGGATTAGCGGTTTGCAATAGTTTCTCCCCTTCCAACTTGGTGCGTCCGTACGCCGTGCGCGGGGCTACGGGGTCGTCCTCACGGCAGGGGATACAACCTTCGCCGGAGAAGACATAGTCGGTGCTGATGTGTATGATATGGGTGCCCGCAAGTGCCAGGTTCTCAACGGCTTGCGCGTTGATGAGTCGGGCAGTGGGTTCGTCCGTCTCCGCACGGTCCACGTTGGTGTAGGCGGCACAGTTGACGATGAGGTCGATGGCGTGTTCGCGGACGAAAGCCAATACCGCTTCGCGGTTGGTGATGTCCAGTTCCGCCACGTCGGTGAAGAAATAGGTATGCTGCTTGTGCTCAACGGATTGCACGCGCATTTCGGTGCCTAATTGTCCGTTGCAACCGGTAATGAGGATATTCATAGGTAATTATGAATGATGAATTGTGAATGTTGAATTGTTACTATATATTTCGGCGAAATCCTTGTACGCTCGCGGCATAGTCGGTTGTCGTTGCCGTCTCGTTGCCGTGTCGTTGCCGTAATTGACTCGAGGTTAACCCGAGGTTGCCCCGTAATTAACTGGAGGTTGAGTCGGCAAAGACAGCACCGGTTTCCGATTTAGAAAGGGTTGTCCAAGTCGCGGAGCAGCGGGTGCTTTTGGTCTTTCTCGCTGAGGATGCGCTTGTCCTCGGGCACTTGCCAGTCGATAGCCAGGTCTGGGTCGGACAAGAGCAAGCCGCCGTCCGCCTCGGGGTGGTAGAGATTGTCGCACTTGTAGGTGAAGACCGCCACTTCGCTCAGTACGGAGAAGCCGTGTGCGAAGCCGCGGGGGATGTAGAACTGACGGTGGCTCTCCGCGTCCAGTTCGACGGCGTACCACTGCCCAAACGTGGGGCTGTCCTTGCGCAAATCGACTGCCACGTCCAACACACGCCCGACCGCACAACTGACCAACTTGGCCTGCGTGTAGGGCGGTCGCTGGAAGTGCAAGCCGCGTACCACACCATACGAGGAACAGGACTGGTTGTCCTGCACGAAAGCGGCATCCACACCCGCAGCGCGATACCGCTCCTCGTTGTACGTCTCTACGAAATAGCCGCGTGCGTCGCGGAAGACCTTCGGTTCGATGACCAATAGTCCGTTGATGGGGGTTGTTTTTACGTCCATAATG
>CAKVBV010000006.1 GCA_934725535.1 uncultured Bacteroidales bacterium
TCTCAAAGAATACGTACAACCAACTATATATCAATAAAATACAACAACTACTAAAAAGTTAACGCATCAGTAGTAATGTACAATTATGGAAGAACTCGTTCCTTTTACCGGAGTGATTGCATTGGCACTCATTATGTTAGCCCCATTTATTATCGGGCTTGTAGCCATCATCAAATGGGCGGCAAACAGCCGTTTCCGCACCCAGAAACAAGCCGAAGTGCTCTCTCAAGTCATTGAGAAAGGCACCACGGACGACCTTAATCTGAGTGCAATCGCGTCTGCGTTCAATCAGCAACAGAGCATCAAGCAGTCGTTGCTCAAGAACCTGCTTTGGGGATTCATTACCAGTCTGTTAGGTGTTGGAATGCTCGCCCTCGGCATTGTGGGGAGTGTGAACCCCGATGCCTATATGTATTTGGAGGCAAGCACGTTCTATGTGGCAGCCGCCATCCTGCTGCCGTGCGGCATTGCGCTCATCGCGTACTACCTGATTGCCCGTAAGCACCTCCGTGCAGAGATAGAGCAAGAGGAGCAGAAAGCACAGACAAACAAGTAGTTACGGACAGAACACAGATGGATAAGCAGTCGTTTGTTGCAGAGATAACCACTATGCAGGAGCCGCTTCGCCGGTTCCTGTTGGTGCTTACGCACGGCGATAGCGACCTCGCCGATGACCTTGCACAGGAGGCGATGCTGCGTGCGTACCTGCATTGCGGCACGTTTCAAGGGGCATCGGCATTGTCCACGTGGATTTACCGCATTGCCTACAACCTGTATTTAGACCACCAGAAGTCGTATTGGGTGCAGCACCGCGATGCCATAGACGAGTCGGAGGCAGCCCTTGCGATGCAGGCGGACGACTCGCCCGAACACGCTTACCTCTATGAGCCGCTATACCGCGCCATTGATGCCCTGCCACCGCAGGAGCGAGCCGTGGTGGTGCTGTTCTATTTGGAGGAACGAAGTCTGCGCGAGATACACACGATAACGAACCTGAGTCTTGGCACCATCACGTCGCACCTGTTCCGCGCACGGAAGAGATTGAAGAAGATGATGACTCCCCCAACCCCCTCAAAGAGGGGGCTCAATAAAAATAGCCATCTGTAATAGTATCCTTTTGAATAGACAATATATTAAGATACATAAGCCATAGCCACTATGACAACAAACCAGCGTATATCTGACCGCCTTCGTCGAGCAGCCCCTGTGCCGTCTGACAGGCAGGCGTTTATAAACGATACCATTCGTCAAATCAACCTTCTGCCGGAGCCAACAAGTCCCGAGCAGGAACTGCTCAGGACTTTCACGTGGCGGGAACGTTTTGCCCTCCGCACCAATACCACACGTTGGGTGCTACTGGGCAGCAGCGGTTGCCTGCTGACGGCATACATTGCCATCACCTATTCCGAGACTATCTTCGCCATGTTCGGCACTATGCTCACGAGTATGCTTGCGTGGTTTGCTTTGGGATAGTGGTTGAAACGACCATCAAAAGTGGTGGCAGAGTTGCATAAGCCAAAGTAAATGCGTATCTTTGCAGGGTTTTTGCAAAGCGATTTTGGCTATACATCAGCATACATATAAGATTGTCCTCCTTTTGCTTTTGGCAGTAGGGGGCGTGTTTTCTGTGAGAGGAGATAGGCTGTGCGCCGCCCCCCGTGCGGTGCGGGTGTTCGGGTATGTGTTGGATAGCGACAACCGCGGCATAGAACTTGCCAATGTGTATGTGGAGGGTCTGACCGACAGCGGCAAGCCCATCGGCACCACCACCAACATCAACGGATACTACGACCTGCATATTGCGATGACGGACACGGTGGTGCTCGTATATTCGATGGTGGGTTACGAGACCATCCGTCAGCAGGTGTTCACCACACGCGATGTGATAGGTATCAATGTGGTGCTGCCTACCAACGAGGAACTGCTTGCCGAAGTGACGGTGCGCGGCATCCAACGGCAGACAGGCACGATGGACAGAGGGGATGTGGGCACGGCGCGACTGATGCCCGATGCTACGGGTGGCGGAATAGAGAATATGCTGGTCACATTTGCAGGCGTCAGGCAGAACAACGAGATGAGCAGCCAGTACAACGTGCGCGGCGGCAGTTTCGACGAGAACTCGGTGTATGTCAACGGGTTGGAAGTTCATCGTCCTCTGCTGTTGCGCAGCGGTCAGCAGGAGGGACTGAGTTTCGTGAACCCCGATATGGTGGAGAGCGTGGAGTTCTCGGCGGGCGGTTTCGATGCGCAGTACGGCGACAAGATGTCGTCGGTGCTCGATATACGCTACAAACGCCCCACCCGATTGGAGTCGCACCTGAGCCTCAGCCTGTTGGGTGCCAATGCCTACGTGGGTTGGGGCGACTCCGTGCAGAGCCAGATGCACAGCATCCGCTACAAGACTTCGCGCTATATGCTAGGGGCATTGGATACCAAAGGCAACTACAAGCCCAACTTCATTGACTATCAGACACAAATGACGTGGCGGCTCAAGCCAATGCGTAATGCGCGAGTACACCTTGACGACGCGAGCCGCGTCGTCTCCCACGACTGGACTATGCGCCTGCTCGGCAACTTCAGTCAGAACAGTTACGAGTTTATTCCCGACAGTTCGAGCAGCAGTTTCGGCACGCAGCAGCAGGCGATGAACAAGACCATCTGGTACGAGGGGCAGGAGAAAGACATGTTCCGCACCGCCTTTGCGGCACTCAGCGCAGAGGGCAAAGTGAGCCGTGAGGTGCAGATTGGCTTCGACCTCAGCGGGTTCTACACCCACGAGCAGGAGACGTATGACATCAGCAGCGAGTACGTGCTCAGCGAACAGTCGTCCGACGGGCAAAAGGGCACTACCAATCGCGGCGAGAGTGTGAGTGGTGATGTGAACTCGGGCGGCGTGTTGGGTACAGGTAAGTTCCACGAACACGCCCGCAACACCCTGCAGGCGGGTATGGTGACACTGGCACATACGGGCGAGTGGAAACGCGGAGCCAATGCCATGCGGTGGGGCATCAGCGGGCAGATGGAACTCATCAGCGACCGCATCAGCGAGTGGGAATGGCGTGACAGTATGGGCTACAGCCTCCCCAACGAAGATGCCGAGATGGCTCTCTACTATGCCCTCAAAGGCACCACCCGCATGCTCAGCGGGCGGCTCCAAGCCTACGCACAAGACACCTACCGCTGGTCCACCGACCACGGCAAGGTACTGCTCACAGCGGGCATGCGCCTCAACTGGTGGAGCAAGACCAACGAGGTGCTGCCCAGTCCGCGCGTCAGCGTCACATGGATGCCCGGTTGGAAGCAGGACTTCACCTTCCGCATAGCCACCGGACTCTACTACCAAGCCCCCTTCTACAAGGAACTGCGTCAGACCATTACCGACGACAACGGCGTCTCATACGTACATATCAACGACAAGTTGAGAGCCCAACGCTCGTGGCAACTCGTCATGGGGGCGGACTACTATTTCCGCGCGTGGGGCAGACCGTTCAAGTTCACCGCCGAAGCCTACAGCAAACTCATCGACCGTATGGAGAGTTACACCGTGGACAACGTGCGGGTACGCTATTCGGGCATCAACGACAGCCGCGGATACACCGTCGGACTCGATATGAAACTGTATGGCGAACTGGTGCCCGGGGCGGACACATGGATTAGTTTCTCCACCATGCGCAGCCGTATGCACCTGCTCGATGATGTCAACAACCTCGGCTGGTTCCCCACGCCGCAGGAGCAGCGCTACAGCCTCACCATGTACTTTCAGGACTATATCCCGCGCCTGCCGCAGTACAAGGTGCACCTCAAATACATCTACAGCGAGGGCTTGCCTTTCGGCTACCCGCGCAACGAGAAGATGCGCTATCTCGGGCACATGAAGGACTACATGCGTATGGATATAGGTGCCAGCCGCACGTTCTCCGCCGCCACCGACAAATGGATGCGCCGTTCCCGCCATGTGGACAGTTGGAGCGTGCAGTTTGAGGTCTTCAACCTCATCGGATGGAAGAACGTGAACAGTTACTACTGGGTTACAGCCGCCAACGGACAGCAGTGGGCAAGTCCCAACTACCTCACGGGACGTATGTTCAACCTGAAGATAGACGTAAGTATCAAATAATCAAACAATAGCATATATGGGAAAGGTGGATATTAATGACACTCCGATGATGAAGCAGTTCCGTGACATCAAGGCGCAGTATCCGGACGCGATGCTGCTGTTCCGGTGCGGGGATTTCTATGAGACATACTCGGAAGATGCGGTGCGTGCCAGCAAAATGCTCAATATCACTCTGACCCATCGCAGCAACGGCGGTACGGGAAAAGGCTCGAGTGTAGAGATGGCAGGTTTCCCATTCCACGCCTTGGATACCTATCTCCCCAAGTTAGTGCGTGCCGGTGTACGCGTGGCGATATGCGACCAGTTGGAGGATCCTAAACTGACGAAGAAGTTAGTGAAGCGCGGAGTAACGGAGTTGGTGACGCCCGGGGTCAGTTATTCCGACACTACCCTGCAGCAAAAGGAGAATACGTGGTTGGCATGTATTCAGTTTGGCAAGCAGACAGTCGGCATTGCGTTCTTGGATATATCCACGGGGGAGTTCCTTGTGGCAGAGGGAACCAAGGATTACGCCGACAAACTGTTAGTTAATTTCGCGCCCAAGGAGGTGCTATACCTTCGGGGCAAGAAGCAGGAGTTTCAGGAAGCCTTCGGCAACAAGTACTTCACCTTTGAGTTGGAGGACTGGATGATGACCGCAGATGCGGCGTATGACAGGCTGATAAAACAGTTTCAGGTACAGAATCTGAAGGGTTTCGGTGTGGACAAACTGCCGCAAGGGGTGATTGCCGCAGGCGCGATTCTCCACTATTTGGATATGACCCAGCACCTGCAGACAGGGCATATCCAGCACTTGAGTCGCATAGAGGAAGACAAATACGTATGGATGGACCGGTTTACCATCCGCAACCTTGAACTATTGGGTGGGCAGACAGAAGAGAGCCGCACCCTGTATGATGTGCTTGACCGCACTATCACCCCTATGGGCGGGCGGCTGCTGCACCGCTGGATGGCGTTTCCGCTGAAGGAAGTGCGTCCGATACGCAACAGGCAAACGGTGGTGGAGTACCTGTTCCGTCACCCCGATGAGCGCGGGATTCTCCGCGACAACCTGCAGCGTATCCAGGATATGGAGCGCATAGTCAGCAAGATAGCCACGGGTCGTATCAGCCCAAGGGAGATGGTGCAACTGCGCTACGCCTTGGACGCCATCGCGCCTATCAAGGACATCTGCGGGCAGGCGGAAGCAGGAAGTTACCTGCACCTGTTGGGCGAGCAACTGAGTCTGTGCGAGGAGATGCGCGACCGCATAGCCCGTGAGATAGTGCCAGACCCGCCGGCGGTTCAGGGAAAGCCCAATGTGATTGCGCGAGGCACAGACCAAGAACTGGATGACCTGCGCGACATACAAACCAACGGCAAGGACTACCTGCTGCATATCCAACAGCGTGAGGTGGAAGCAACCGGCATACAGAGTCTGAAAATAGGTTATAACAACGTGTTCGGGTACTACTTGGAGGTGCGCAACACGTACAAAGACCAAGTGCCCGCAGAGTGGATTAGGAAGCAGACCTTGGTGAATGCCGAGCGGTACATCACGCAGGAACTCAAGGAATATGAGGAGAAGATACTGACAGCCGAGACGCAAATACAGATTATTGAGAACCGGTTGTACACGGAACTGATGCTGGCGTTGTCGGAGTTAGTGCCGCAGATGCAGGCGGACGCTGCCGTAGTGGCGCAGTTGGATTGCCTGATGAGTTTTGCCACAGTGGCAATGGAGAACAGGTACGTCTGCCCCGATGTGAATGACAGCCTGGTGATTGACATACGCCAAGGGCGGCATCCTGTGATAGAAAAGCAGTTGCCGATAGGCGAAGAGTACGTGCCCAATGACGTACTATTGGACAATAACGGGCAGCAAATCATCATATTGACCGGTCCGAATATGGCGGGTAAGTCGGCATTGCTTCGTCAGACCGCGCTTATCGTGCTGATGGCACAAATGGGTTGTTTCGTTCCCGCCGAGAGTGCCTCTATAGGTGTGGTGGACAAGATATTCACACGTGTGGGGGCAAGTGACAACATCTCCATGGGCGAGAGTACGTTTATGGTCGAGATGAATGAGGCAGCCAGCATATTGAACAACCTGAGCGAGCGCAGTTTGGTGCTATTTGATGAGTTAGGGCGCGGCACAAGCACGTACGACGGTATCAGTATCGCGTGGGCGATTGTGGAGTATATCCACGAGCAACGTGGTCATGCCAAAACGCTTTTCGCTACACACTATCACGAACTGAATGAGATGGAGAAGCAGTTCGCACGCATACGGAACTACAATGTGTCGGTGAAAGAGGCTAACGGGAAGGTTATCTTCATGCGTAAGTTAGTGCGCGGGGGTTCGGAACATAGTTTCGGTATCCACGTAGCCAAACTTGCCGGTATGCCCACAAGCATTATCGACCGCGCCAATCAGATACTGCACGACTTGGAAGCCCCGCAGCACTCGCCCGTCAGTGCCGCCATACCGCCTGCCGAACGCGGGCTAAACACCGTGGGTGCGGGATGTATGCAGTTGAGTTTCTTTCAGTTAGACGACCCTGTATTGGAGCAGATACGCGACGAACTCACGCACATGGATATCAATAATCTGACACCATTGGAGGCTCTGAACAAACTGAACGAGATAAAGAAACTGGTGGGAGGGAAATGAGAAAACCATATAGTGTAAACAATTGATAAACATATAATTACCGTATAATTAACCATTAATTTCTTTTAGTGCTTATTTAGGAATGTGATATATGCCGAAAAGTAGGTAGTATTGTCCATTTTTCCTAAAGTAAAGATAGGTTTTGCGTAAGTCATTCAAAAGCAGTACCTTTGTGCGATATTTGTGGGGGTGTCAGTGGGCAAGCGTTTGAACAAAGATAAACAAACAAAATAAATTAACTACTAAAACAACAAAACAATGAAGAAATTCGTGTTTGCACTTTCGTGCGTTGCAGCCCTACTCTTTACGGGTTGCGCTAAGCAAATCCCAGACCTGTCTGAAATTGATGCCAGCAAGTTGGATGACACAAAGAAGAAATGCTGGGAAATCGTTGTTAGCATAGAGAGCGGTAAAAGTTCCGGTTCGACAACCTATTACGTTTGGGGTACCGAGAAAGAGTGCGTGATAGCAGGTCAAGGCTACGTAGCAGCAGCAAAATTACTTGGTGATGGTGTTAAGGCTACATACAAATCGGTCAATGCAAAAGACGACGAGACTTGTTTGAGCAAGAATACTAAGGAATAAACCATCTTGTATTCTCATCATGATTCAAGCACTGCCCTGCGGGGTGGTGCTTTTTGTTTGCAGAGCGTTGGGAGGGACGGGCGGCGATGTCGTATTATCACCAATTAGTCATAAAATCCAAGTCCTAAAATCATATTGAACTGACATTATTATCGTACGTTTCTCATCGTATTCAGCATTGGAAGTTATGCCAATATGGTCGGCATATCCTTGCGAAAATGTCGGCTTAATCACATACTAATCTCATACACTTAACACGATGGACCTCCCCTAACCCCTCCTTCAAAGGAGGGGGATATCAACACATCCTCCAAAGAGAAGAAAGGAGACCTCCACAACCCCTCCAAAGGAGGGGCTCTATAATATAGTATAATTGAGATGTCATATTGACGACATGAGCCGATAAGGAGTTCTACTCAATCCTCAGGGCTTCGTTATCGCTACGACAATCAGTGCGTTGCTGCGACGACGCGAGCCGCGTCGTCGCAGCAAGCAAAAAGAGACAGTCTAAACTTGTTAGACCGCCTCTTTGGGTACATTCTTTTTCTACACTATTGTTCCGGCTCGTTGTTATGCCTTTGCGGGCTTGCCAGTGTCGGGAGCCTTGCCTGATTGGCTCTTGTCCGAGGGGCGGCTCTCCTGCGGGGCTTTGTCGTTCAGGACGGGTTCTTCCGCCTTTGGCAGTTGGAGCGGTTCGCCTTTTTTGCTGAAGAATCGTGTCTCCAACATACCCAGCCCTTGGTTTTCAATCACGTGCACCCCATAGCGCATCCGCCATTGCCACTTCAGACTTGAAGTCCACCCTCTTGCTACATAAGCATATACATAGGGGTGGAGGTGCAGCCGCAGTCCTCTGCCGTGCAGAGCCTTCATTGCCTCTATTTGTTCTTCGACATGGTCGGTGAAGAATATGGAGGCTTGTATTTTGCCTTTTCCCATGCATGTCGGACATGTCTCCATCACATCTATCTCCACCGCGGGGCGCACACGCTGGCGAGTGATTTGCATAAGTCCGAACTTGCTGAGCGGCAATACATTGTGTTTGGCTCTGTCGCGATTCATGAGTTCGCGCATGTGGTCATAGAGAGCCTGCTGATTGCCTTTGTCGTCCATATCGATGAAGTCAATCACGATGATGCCTCCGATGTCCCGAAGCCGTAGTTGATGCGCTATCTCATCTGCCGCCAGCATATTGAAATGGAACGCATTCTGCTCTTGGTCTTCAAAGAGTTTCTTACTGCCGCTGTTGACATCAATCGAGAAGAGCGCTTCGGTGCGGTCGATGATAAGATAGCCGCCTTTTTTGAATCCTACGGTGCGTCCCAACCCCGTCTTCATCTGGCGGGTGATGTCGAACTTATCAAAGATAGGCTGCTCGCCCTCATAGAGTTTGACCACTTTCGGAGCCTCGGGAGCGATGAGTGCGATGTACTGGCTGATTTCCTCGAATGTGTCTTTGTCGTTGACATAGATGCTCTCGAAATCAGGCGAGAACACATCGCGTATCAGTCCCAAAGTACGTCCTAATTCTTCGCTCACCAGGTGTACGGGTTCTATCTTCTGCAGCGTGCGGACACAATCGTCCCAGCGCTTGACGAGCAGGCGAAGTTCGCTGTCGAGTTCGGCAACACGCTTCTCTTCCGCCACGGTGCGTACGATAACCCCGAAGCCTTGGGGCTTGATGGATTGCACGAGTTGCTTCAGCCGTCCGCGTTCCGACTCGCGTTTTATCTTGTTGCTAACCATGACTTTGTCCATCAGCGGCATCAGCACAAAGTTGCGCCCCGTGATGGAAATCTCGGCAGTAACACGCGGTCCTTTGGAGTTGATAGGTTCTTTGGTGACCTGTACAAGGAGAGTGTCGCCCACGTGCAGATAGTCGGCAATACGCCCCTCTTTGGTACATTCGGGCTGTCGTTCTTGTTTGCGCAGTTCGGGTATGTGGCGGCGGTCGGAGACGACCCTGCTCACATACTTCTGCATTGTAAGAAAATCCGCTCCTAAATCCAGATAGTGTAGAAAAGCTTCTTTTTCACAGCCTACGTCCACAAAGACCGCATTCAATGCCGGCATCACTTTTTTCACGCGGCCGTAGTAGATATTTCCCACCGCGAAGGTGTCCTTGCCACGAGCCTCGCAACTGACTTCCATCAATCGGTCGTCTTCGGTGAGTGCCATTGCAATCTCCTGCGGACGTACGTCCACAATCAATTCGCTTTTCATGTTCAGTATTTCAATAAAAAATGCCTTGTAGCACACCCATTTGCGCCCAAACAGGATTCACCACAAGGCGATTACATTGTTATCGCCGCAGCCTACTTATGCTTATGACGATTCTTACGCAGACGTTTTTTACGTTTGTGCGTGGACATCTTATGTCTCTTGTGCTTCTTACCGTTTGGCATAATTCTGTATAAATTAATTATTTAACTATGTTCATAAAATCATTGGCAGGCTTGAAAGCGGGGATTTTATGCTCGGGAACCACGATAGATACGTTCTTCGTGATGTTGCGAGCCACTTTCTCCTTGCGGGTCTTGGTGATGAAACTGCCAAAGCCGCGGAGATAGACGTTATCGCCGTTGGCCATAGTCTTCTTGATGCTGTCCATTGCCGTTTCCACAACGTTACCAATCGTCTGCTTATCGTAGCCCGTCTTGATAGCAATGGCATTAATCAGTTCTGCTTTTGTCATAATAAAATGATATTTATAAGTTATACTTTACAAGCCAAAATACGGTCTTGCTGACGCGAAGACCGAAATCGACCGCAAAGGTACGATAAATTTTTGATTTACAAAAGGAAATGGAGAAAAAAGTGCGGTTTTTTGCATTTTTGACATTTTTTCTCTATCTTTGCAGAACCTTTGAGTATCAAGCATATACTACGTTGAATAGAGACCTATTATATAGTAAGTTGTATCGCTGGTACGATACAGAGCACCGCCCCCTTCCGTGGCGCGAGACAAGCGACCCGTATTGTATCTGGATTTCCGAGATTATTCTCCAGCAGACGCGCGTTGCACAAGGTTTGGAGTACTATTTGCGCTTCGTGGAGCGTTTTCCTGATGTGCAGACTCTGGCAAGTGCCTCTGAGGACGAAGTTATGCGCTATTGGCAGGGGCTCGGCTACTACTCGCGTGCCCGCAATCTGCACAAAGCGGCGCAACTCGTAGTTGCCACCACGGGTACGGTAGGTGGCGGTTCCGATTGCACCCCTGAGCAGATATTCCGCCATCTGTTGGCTATGCCCGGCGTGGGCGAATACACGGCAGGGGCTATTGCCTCTTTTGCGTTTGACCTCCCCTACCCCGCCCTTGACGGCAATGTGTATCGGGTTCTGGCGAGGCTGTACGACTGCGACATTCCTTTTGACACCTCCGCAGGCAAACGCCACTTTCATCGCTTGGCAAACGAGATACTTGACAGTCAGCACCCACGGCTCTTCAACTCTGCTATCATGGAGTTTGGCGCACTCTACTGCACGCCCTCCGCACCCGATTGCAGTGCCTGCCCGCTGCAGGAGTTCTGCCTTGCATACGCCCATCATACCGTAGCCCTATTGCCTGTTCGCAAACCGCGCACCACACTCCGCGAGCGCTACCTAAACTACACCGTCTATCTCACCCCCGACCAACATACCCTGCTCCACCAACGTACAGCCAACGACATTTGGAAGCACCTCTACGAGTTCCCTCTCACCGAGTCAGACCACCTTCTTCCCGTTCCTGCCGCTGCTCATACGGTGGACATCACGCATATTCTCTCCCACCGGCGTCTCCATGCCCGCTTTCATATTGAGTTGGTTGCCGGTCTGCCGTCTATTCCCGATACGATTGACATACCCTTCTCCTCTTTGGACGACTATGCCCTGTCCCGCCTCACAATCAAGGCATTGGAGGCTCTATTTGCATAGAACTTCTCTTGAAACGGGCTCGCGTTGTTGAGTACCCGGAGCACATTATCCATTCATCCCTATATTGCATTTACGTTATAATTTGTGTGTTTCAAAAACATTTCGTACCTTTGCCGCTGAAATTGAGACAAGATTATCAACATTCTAAAATATCAAACAAGATGAAATTCAACAAAATCTTTTCAGCACTTATGCTGATTGCGGCTGTTGCTTTCACAGCCTGCACCGAGACCCCTGGAGTCATTGGTCCTAACCAACCTAATGGCGGTGATACCATCAAACAGGACACCACCATAGAGTACATCACTGTGGCAAAAGCCATTGAGATTGCCAATGCTCTTGAACCGAAGGCTTCTACATCGGAGTCCTATGAGTTGCGTGGTAAGGTAACGAAAGTACAAACAGCAGCTGATAAGTTGGTAGGTTATGGCAATATCAACTTCGAGTTAACCGACAACACGGGTGCCATTGGTTGCTACTACATCAACTATCTCAACAACGAGAAGTTCACCTCTGCAGACCAAATTTTGGTTGTTGGTGACTCTGTGGTTGTTATCAGTCCTCTGAAAAACTACGTAAATAATAGCGGTACGAGTGTGCCAGAGGCAGCAAACGGTTATCTGAAGGCTATCGTAAAAGGTAGTACTACACCTGATGGAGAAATCACTTATGAAGACGGTGAAATCTCTGTATCGAAAGCCTTGGAGGCAGGAGCCAAGTTAGGCGCAAGCGACACTACAGACGTGATGAAAGTTCGCGGTATCGTTAAGAGCGTGAAAGGTGTTGATTTAAGTTACGGTAGTGCTCAGTTCTGGATTACAGAAGATGGCACCAACGAACTCTATTGCTACAACATCAAAGGTCTCAACGGAGACAAATTGGTGAGTGGAAAACAGGTAGAGGTAGGCGACATCGTAACTATTGAGGCTCGTCTGTACAACTACGTAAAAGATGATGTTAGCACTCTTGAGTTGATACAAGGTAATATCACTCGCACCACGAATACCTTTGACCCGTCAACAGTAGAAGGTCCGAAAGTGCTGACAGTGGCAGAGGCTTATGCTGAAGGTGAGAAATTGGAGCAAGGTGTTACTACTTCCGACCAATATAAGGTAGCCGGTATTATCACTGAAGTTACGGAAGCAAGTACACAATATGGCAACATTACTTTCAAGATGAAAGATGCCGATGGCACACAGGAAATGATTGCCTATCGTCTTAAATATATTGACAACCAGAAATATACAGGAGAACCCGCTATAACTGTTGGTGATGCAGTAACTGTGATTGCTCAAATCAAGAACCACTATGGTACCGTTGAGTTTGTGAACGGTTATATCAGTGAGCATACGTATTAAGTGAGCACACGTATTAAGTGTGTTGTATGTTTATAAAACAAAGAAGAGACTGCTCGTTGGGGCAGTCTCTTCTTTGTTAGTGGAATTGCTGTGGACTTATAGTCGTTATATGCAATTCTTAATTCTTCATTTTTAATTCTTTATTACGCAAAGGCTTACATCAGTTTCTTGTAGCGGACGCGGTGGGGAGTGAGGGCGTCTTCGCCAAGGCGCATCTTCTTGTTGGCTTCGTAGTCGGAGTAACTGCCCTCGAACCAGAATACCTTGGAGTCGCCTTCAAAGGCAAGTATGTGCGTGCAGATACGGTCAAGGAACCAGCGGTCGTGGCTGATAACCACTGCACAACCGGCAAAGTTCTCCAAGCCCTCCTCCAATGCACGCAAGGTGTTCACGTCTATATCGTTGGTAGGCTCGTCCAGCAAGAGGACATTGGCTTCACTCTTGAGTGTCAGGGCAAGGTGCAGACGGTTACGCTCACCGCCTGACAGCACGCCGCACTTCTTCTCTTGGTCGCTTCCCGTGAAGTTGAAACGGCTCAAGTATGCCCTCGCATTGATTTCACGTCCGCCTACACGGATATATTCCGTACCATTGGCGATGGTCTCATACACGGTCTTCTCGGGGTCGATATTGGAGTGCACCTGGTCCACGTAGCCAATCTTCACCGTCTCGCCTATTGAGAACGTGCCCTTGTCGGGCTGCTCCATACCCATAATCATGCGGAACAGAGTCGTCTTACCCGCTCCGTTGGGACCGATGATACCCACTATGCCATTGGGCGGGAGCATGAAGTTGAGGTCTTCAAACAGCAGTTTGTCGCCAAAGGCTTTAGCCACTCCCTCGGCGTTGATGACCTTGTTGCCCAAACGCGGACCGTTGGGGATAAATATCTCGAGTTTCTCCTCACGCTCTTTCTGCTCCTCGTTGAGCATACGGTCGTAGGCAGCCAGACGCGCCTTACCCTTTGCCTGACGTGCTTTGGGAGCCATACGCACCCATTCCAACTCGCGCTCCAAGGTCTTGCGACGCTTGCTTGCCTGCTTCTCCTCCATTGCCATACGGGCTGTCTTCTGCTCAAGCCAAGAGGAGTAGTTGCCTTTCCATGGGATACCCTCGCCGCGGTCAAGTTCCAATATCCAGCCTGCCACGTCGTCGAGGAAATAACGGTCGTGGGTGATACAGATGACCGTACCCGGATACTGTTGCAGGTGCTGTTCGAGCCAATCGATAGACTCTGCGTCCAAGTGGTTGGTAGGCTCATCGAGCAACAGTATGTCCGGCTGCTGCAGCAACAGACGGCATAGTGCTACGCGGCGACGCTCACCGCCCGACAGGTTCTTCACCATAGCATCATCGGCAGGGCAACGGAGGGCGTCCATAGCACGGTCGAGTTTGGTATCGATGTTCCATGCGTCGCTGCTGTCCAGTTTGTCTTGCAACTCTGCCTGCCGAGCCAGCAGTTTGTCGAAGTCGGCATCGGGTTCCGCAAAGGCAGCATTGATGGCATCGTACTCCTCGAGCATGTCCATGATGGGCTGCACCCCCTCTTGCACGCACTCGCGCACCGTCTTTTCGGGGTCCAACTTAGGGTCTTGCTCAAGGTAGCCGACACTGTAGCCAGGGGAGAAGACCACTTCGCCGTCATAGTTCTTGTCGATACCCGCAATGATTTTGAGCAGCGTGGACTTGCCCGCACCGTTCAAGCCGATGATACCAATCTTCGCTCCGTAGAAGAAACTCAGATAGATGTTGTTCAATACTCGTTTTTGGGGTGAGAAACTCTTGCTCACGCCCACCATGGAGAAAATAATTTTCTTGTCGTCTGCCATATATGTTTATACTTCGTGTAGGTTACGTTGTGTGGGTTACTGCGTGTAAGTTACTGCGTGTGGGTTGCTGCGTGTAATGTATTCGCTGCGCGAATGGAGGACTACTTCGCATTTACCACTTTGTGAGTGCAAAGGTAAGCATAATTCTTCGATTATACAAGTGTTCGTTATCCTCTCGCTAATCACATACTAATCACATACTAATCACATACTAATCTCATACTAATCTCATACACTTAACCCGAGACTCCCCCTACCCCCTCAGAAAAAGAGAATGGAGACTCCTCCCCCCCCTAAAAGAGGGGGCTTTTATTGACGACACCATATTGACGACGCGAGCCGCGTCGTCCCCAAAGCAAACAAAGAGACTGCCCACACTTGTTAGGCAGCCTCTTTGTTGGACAGTCTCATCCGTTTATTTCACTTCCATTTTATTTCACTTCTGCACCGGTGAGGGTGTAGGTCTTGCCGTTGCGGAGGATTAGCACTTGTCCATCGCGCAGAATCTTGCGCGAAGCAACATCCGACGGTGCGTTCACGGCATCAACGGCTGTTTTGATTTTGACAAACTTGGCAGAGATTACGACATCGCCTGCAGGCATAATGAATGTATAGTCGTTTTCTGCAATATGCACAACATCCACATCCGTTTTGCCATTCTCTAACACACGGAGTTCTTCCAACTCGTAGCCTACTGCCGGCGTGACAATCATTTCTACTGTGTCGCCTTCGTATGTAGTTGCTTTGCTAGCTATGACACTTCCGTTGCCGGCAAGTGTAATGGATATAGAGTATTCTGCTTTTTTATAGAAAGTGGCAGAGACCGTGACGTTGTTTGCGGGCATGGTGAAAGTGTAGGTGCCTTCGGCAGGGGTGGAGACAGGTATGTCTGTCTCGCCGTCCTTCACAGTCAGTTGGTCTAACTCATAGCCTGTGGCGGGGGTGATGGTCAGCGTAACGATGTCGCCATAATGCGCTGTCTGCTTGTCGGCGGTTAAGGTGCCGTTTTCAGCAGATGCCGTGGTGACGGTGTAGTTGATTGCCTTGAAGGTGGCAGAGACGACTACATCAGCAGCGGGCATGGTGAAAGTGCAGGTGCCTTCGGCGGGGGTGGAGACAGGTATGTCTGTTTCGCCGTCTTTCACCGTCAGTTGGTCGAAGGCGTAGCCCTCGGCGGGGGTGATGGTGAGCGTTACCGTTTCGCCATAGCGGGCGGTGGGTTTGTCGGCGGTGACGGTGCCGTGTTCGGTGGGCATAACCGTAACAGGACGGGCGATGTCCTGCGCACGGTAGCCAATCACGGCAGCGGGTTGCGGACCTGCCTCCTCATTATTGGCAAGCAGCGGCATAATGGTGTACTCGAACTCGCCGATAAAGGTCTCCTCCGAGGTGTCCGCCCAGCGGGTGGTGTCGCTCACAAGAGCCACCTCCACGAAAGCGTCCGCTGTGTTTGCCGCACGACGGCGGATGGAATAGGCGCGTACATCATCGAGGCTGTTCCACACCACGATGATGCTGTCGCGGTTGCCCTGCGTGGCGGTGAAGACAAAGTCGGGGTACTTGATTTGCGCCGTCTGCTCGATGCCGTTGTCGGACTTCAGTTTGAGCGTGTTGGTGCCCCATATCGTCAGTTGCTCTTTGCCGACGGTGAAAGAGTCGTTGTTCTCGTCGGTGGTGGAGAATACGCTTGTGCCGTTGACAAAGACCTCCAAGCGTGTGGCTCCCTCAAACCAGCCGAGGTCGGTATAGATGGTGGTCGGGCTGCCGAGTTGCACTTCGGGTGTGCGGCGCAGGTCAAGAGGCACAAAACCGCCGTTGGCATATCCGCCCTCAAAAGCCTTGGTAGTAGCTGCTTCCTGATACGGCTCGACCCGTGCGCAGGAGACGGTCAGGACAAGCCCTTTGGGGTAGTTGTTCGCGCCGAGGTCGGTACGTGCGTCCCATACGAGGCGTTGCGGCGTGCCGTCTGCGGGCAATGTAAAATCATTCGGGTCAAGCGTTTGGGCGGAAGCCAGCGTCAGGGTCTTGACAGCAAGAGTGTCGTTGCCGCTCACGGCTACGACTTGGAAATGCGGTGTGCCGTCTGTCTGCACCTCGCGTGCCGAGCGGTAGCCGACAAAGATGTCCACCAGTCCGTTCCACGGGAAGCGCGGCTGCAGGTTGTAGAGATAGAGCGCGTCCAATTGCGCGTAGGCATCAACGGGGTCGCTGGTCTCCAAGGTATCGCCCTTGTAGTTGAATGCCACAGCCTTGTAGGTGTAGCGTTTGCCGGGTTCAACCCTTGTGTCCGTGAAGGTGGTCGCCGTGTAAGGCACGTTGGTTATCTTCTGATACTGCCCGTTGCCGTTGTCCCGATAGATGTCGTAACTGTATGCATCGGAAATGTCCGTCCACGTGAGTGCGATGCTGCTCTGCTCTACAGGCTGCGCGTCGAGGGTAATGTCCACAGGCACCCTGCCTGCACTCCAGAAGGTTGAATCGGTCAGTGGTGCTGTGATTGCGTCATGCGTATCCGGGTCATAATATATGGGCAGAACTGCATATTCGTAGGTCTTTCCGCCCACGATACCTATGTCTATATACCTGCCTGTGCCTGCGGGGTAGCCCCACATATCTGTATCATAGGTGGAAACCGGTGCCATATTCCCCCAAGCACTGCGTGTGCCGTCGCGATTCACCTCACGGCGGATAACTTGGTAGTAAGTGCAGTCGCCCGAACCTGTCCACCAGATGTTAAGTTTATTCCCCGATAGGGGTTCCACCGTGACGGGGTTCTTCGTTACATAGCGGAAAAATTTGCTCTTATAGACCGTTTTTTCAGCGGTTGCACGGTTGCTGTCCAATACCACCACTGGGATGACACCAAAGGCATCATTCGTTTTCCACCTACATATTCCCCCCTCGTCTGACAACTGTTTCTCATCAAACACCAAGGTCGTGTCTGTACCGTATCTCGTAATAACGCGTATCTGTATATCCGTACCGTCCTGCATATTGAGCGACCTTGAAGCCTCGTCCGCCCAGCGTGCCGCCCACGGGAACGATACTACCGTATCCTTCTCGGTGAGAAAGATGAACTCCGGCTTGGTGGTATTGACATCTACGGTGGCGGAGTCGGTTATATGGGCATAGTCGTCGGATGCCGTGAGCGTGATGGTAGTACCGGGTGCATTGATGCCCAACGTGTCCGCGTCTGCGTTCCATACAATGCGCAACCAGCCCGAACCGCTGAATATCTTATTACTGATGGCTTCAGGTTGTTCGCCATTCTGTACCGTTCGGCGGTTGACCGTGTAGTTCTTGTCCACCGCAGGCTCTTTCTCGAGTGTGCGCATCGGGAGCAACTTGCCGTCGGCGGTGCGTGCGGTGAGCGTCACGTTGTCATGGTACGGCAGGTTGGGCATTCCGAACAGTTCTTGGAAGCGGGGACGCACGGTCTTGTACTCAATATCGATATCCACTTTGCCGTTCCACGGCCAGCGTGTGGATATGCCGCGTAGCCGCATGGTCTCGAGTACCGCGTAGCCGATAGCGGATTCCGATGCCTTGCTCTTGGTGCCGTCGGCAAAGACGGCTTTCACCGTGTAGCGACCCAGTGCGGGGCGCACGGGGATAGTGTCCCGCAAGTGCGTCTCGTTGGTTGTCTTGGTGCGCACGGTCCTGTTGATGGCAACGTCCCATGCCTCTGCCGTGATTTCGTAACTGACGGCATCGGGCACTGCGTCCCATGTGACGGTAACGCCTGTGGTGTCGCCCTGTGTGGCTTGTACGTTGGCAGGTCCTGCTGTCGCTTCCCGAACGGGGCGCACAGAAAGACCGAAGTAGCGGTGGCTGTAGTGGCGGTCGTGGTTTCCCGAACTGAAGTCGAGGTACCATGCGCAGTTCGGGATACGGCTGATGAGCGACGAATACCAATAATTGCCGATACTTCCTGCATAGTTGATGTCCGTGCTGTTGCGCTGCCCCGTAGCAGGGAGGAATATATAGTTGCTGTTGGTCTTGCTTGTTACTTGGTAGCCGTTCACACCGTTCTGCGTTGTCCACGTCCATGTGCATTGTTTGCGCAACTCCGTCCACTCTGCATCGGTGGGCATACGCCATTCTTCGCCCCAGTTGGCGGTAGCGGCATCGTCCTCTGGGTCTAACGTAGTTTTGTCGTCAGTAAAGCCATTGTCGCCGTAACTTGCATCGTAGCAGTACTTGGTGAGTTTGTTGTACGCCCCATTGGCGTGCTTGTAGGTTGCCCACGAGTAGTCGGCTTTTGTGGTGGTCTCGCCCCAAGCGTAGTAGTTGCCGTAGCCTTCGGGCGTGGTGGCACCGACGTTGCACGATGCCCATCTGATGCCGCTCGGCAGACCGAGGTCAACGGCTTGTACATCAGCGGGTGCTTGTGCCTTGGCGGTAGGTGTTTGTGCGCTTGCCTGTGTGCCTGCGCCCGCAAGAGCAAGGACTGCAAGAGCGATGGTGAGGATTGATTTCTTCATAATGCGTTGAATTTAGTTTGGCGGTTATATGTTGATTCGGTTGCAAAGGTACGATTTATTAAGCATATATGCAAATTTTGAACATAATAACATTCAAGAGTTTATACTATTCTGTGATCAATATCCGGCGTACCATTGCAACAACACTTTTACCGGACAGCAATAATTGAAAACAGACGATATGTTCTAAGGGGGTAATCAAACCCGCATAGTACAGGGGCGAGAATATGTGTATTTCCACACATTTTCGCCCTAATGTATATCACATTTGCATATCTCGAAAAAAAACACTAACTTTGCAAACTTGATATAACAAACTTATAATATATTGAATATGAACGTTTTGGCGAATATCTGCACTGGGGGGGGTAAAATACTTCTTCGCAACCGGAAAACACAAGGCATAAAGGGCATTGCAGCCCTGTCGGTAACAAACATATCCGATACACTCGCACACTGCGGCATTGTCCGCAGTGTGCGAGTGCTGTATATGCGGGGCAAAAGCATTGGCGACGCGGAATGCGTCGTCCCCACAAATGCAGGCATATTGTATAACCTTACATTTTAATCGTGCCATGTATTCGCTCAAAGACAAAGAAGGCACGATTATCAACAACGTGCGCGAGGATTATTTCCAAGACTACGACTGCCGCAAACTGATAGGCAATATCGATTTCAGCGTGGCTATCCGTCAGGAGGGCACCTACCGTATGGACGAGGTGGAGTATATGCTGTGGGCGGAAGCCAAACAGGGCAACAAACACCCCATCTACGAGAGTTTTATCCAACTCATTCTCACTATCGGCAAAGAGCGCACTATGGACAAAAACATGCCGCCTAAGTTCCTTGGTGCTTTCGATGCCGAGAAGATCGCCTTTATCCCGTATAGTGCCGTGATGGAGGTGTTCAACCAAAACGATTTCAACTGGAATGTCACGCCTTCCGACCACGAGACCAAAGAGTTCAAGCAGTTGGAACGGATGGTGCGTGCCGAACTCAACAAGACGAGCCGCGATGCCGACAATATCTATGTCTTTGAGTTTGGCATCGACGACAAGGAACTGCGCCGGTTTATACGCGGCAGTATGGTCAGCGGGCGCGACCATATCCTGCGTATGCGCATCAACCACAACAACTTCAAAGCCATATACGAGAAATGGCGGCGCGATGTGATGCCTACCATCCATGTGAATTGGGACAGCGTCAAACGAAACGGACTGATAGATGCCGATTTCTATCTGGCGGATTTGATAGCGGGCGAAGACAACATCACCCTCTTGGACAAACTGCATGTCCTGCTCGACAAGACGCACTATGAGTTGGACCGGCAGGCTGATACCGACGGGCTGTTCTCGTCCAAACAGGTGCAGTTCCGCGACAATATGCAGGCACACAATATATTCTGGTCGAAATACACACGTCCGCCCAAGCAGGAGTACTGGGACAGAATCATCGAGCGGCGCGACCTGCTGGTGCCGCAGGATATCCGTGAACGCAAAGGCAGTTATTTCACACCGCCGCAATGGGTGGAACTCAGCCAGCAGTACCTCGCCGATGTACTGGGCGAGAACTGGCAGGACGAATACTATATCTGGGACTGCTGTGCCGGCACGGGCAACCTGCTGGCGGGGCTGACCAACAAGTACAATATCTATGCTTCCACGCTCGACAAAGCCGATGTACGCGTGATGCAGGAGCGTATCGAGGAGATGGGGGACGGCAGCAACCTGCTCCCGTCCCACGTCTTCCAATTCGACTTTCTGAATGACAGTTTCGACGACCCCAAACTGCCACAATCCCTGCACGATATTCTCACAGACCCCGACAAACGCCGCCGACTCGTCATCTATATCAACCCGCCCTATGCGGAGGCGGGAAATAGAAGAACAGTAACAGGAGGAGGAACACCGACAACCGGTGTGGCAGTTTCACAACTAACTTACAAAAAATATGAAGAAGAAATAGGTTTAGCAGGGAGAGAATTATTTGTGCAATTTTTTATCCGTGTGTACCACGAAATCCCCTCCTGCACGCTTGCAGAATTTTCAAAGTTGAAAATTCTGCAAGCGTCGAATTTCGCGGATTTCCGCAAAATCTTCCAAGCCAAATTGGAACGGCTGTTTATTGTCCCCGCGGCGACTTTTGATAACGTAAAAGGGCAATTCCCCATCGGATTCTTTATTTGGAATACTCAAGATAGAGCGAAATCATTTGAGGAAATAAAAGCAGATGTATATAACACGAAAGGGGATTTTATTGGTTATAAACACATAAATACAGAAAAGGATTTTCATTCTATTAATGATTGGATAATCCAAACGAGAAAACGACCAAATGCGATGCAGATTGCATGGCTATCCGCTCGTGGCTGCGATATGCAGGTACAGTCTTATAATTTCATAACAAATGACACCTCAAAAATACCTCATCCAAGAGGCTCATGGATAACAGATAAAAACATTGTTGAAGGCGCAATATATTTAGCAGTTTATCAATGTATAGAACATACGTGGCTGAACGACCGCGACCAGTTCCTGTACCCCAACGACGGCTGGAAGACGGACTGGGCGTTTCTGTCGGACTGCCTGGCATACACCCTCTTCCACGGGCAGAACCGCATTTCCCACAGCGATGCTCTTGGGGGACGACGCGGCTCGCGTCGTCAAGGTGAAGATAATGGGGGGACGAATGGTACACCATCGGCAGCCGGCATCAACCACTGGATACCCTTCACGGAGCAGGAGTTGAACAGCCCCGATTGTTTCCAATCGCACTTCATGTCCGATTTCCTTGCCGGCAAGATACGCCCCGAGCAGCCGCAACCCGCACAGACCCTCTTCAACGATAACGCCACAGCCACCAACGGCGAAGCCCGACAACGTGAAACCAACAACGCGCAGCCGTATATCCCCAACGCCCATTTCACTCCGGCGGCGCAGGCGGTGATGGAAGCGGGGCGGCGGTTGTGGTACTACTACCTCCACTACCCCGAGAGCGGAAACGCACCGTTTGGCACGGTGATAGATGTGAACGCCTCGTTCTACGACATACGTGTCTTCTTCCAAGGGCGCAACGACAAGGGCAAGATGAACAACGACAGCGACGATGCCGAGTACATGCGCCTGCTCCGCGACCTGCGCCAAAAGCAGAAAGTGCTGGCACAGCAGATTGCCGAAAAAGTCTATCGGTACGGATTTCTGAAATAGCCATGATGTCCGAAGAAGATACATTGCTGCTCCATCTGATACGTGCCACTGCCATCGACGGTGGCGGTGTGCCCGACGAGGTCCTGCTGCGCGAGGCGCGGGCACACATCCGTACATTCACCCAAGCGTGTAACTGCGGTCGGCAGAACCTGTACCAAAAAGGCGACGACAAGCCCAGTCTCAAATACGGCAATGATTATATGGCACGCTCGCGGGCAGCGTTGTCCGGAGAGGGCTATGCCTACACCCACCATCATCTGCTGCAGATAATGGCGGTGTTCTACGTCCTGCTGCGCCGACCGCGTATGCGTACCCAATACAGCAGACACCTCTGGTATATCGACACGCTGTGCCAACTCATTGACGACAACCTGCTCAACAACTGCCGGGAAACCATCTTTCCTTACCGGAACCAAATAAAGGCATTGGCAGACCGCATCGACCGCATCAACCAGCCCGACCTGTTCTACGGAGAGTGTTTGTCGCCCCTGCCTTTTACGCCGAAACCACAAAAACCAACCAATATGGGAGATACCTACAACATTCAGATGAACAGCGGGTGCGGTGATTTTATTGCCAACGGCGGCACCAAAAATATCACCAACCACTATCCGCAGCAGTCCGCACAGCAAAAAGAAGGAACACTCTTTGCCTACATCGACCTCACCGCCTGTACGCCCCGCGAGGCACAGCAGGCGGAGGAAACGCTACGGAGCGTGGCGCACAAGTCGCCCAAAGAGATTGCGGGTGCAGTACACGATTTGGAGCGTGCCTGCCTGCTTCGCAAAGCCGACAAGATAGCGGGGTTTGTACGCGAATTCAACAACCATTTCGGGACGAACCTCAACGAGCAGTCGTTTTACAGCGCCTACCGCAATACATAACGCACCCATAATTTTTCATAAATTCTCATAACGGCAGCAGAAAAAACACTTTTCTTACTGCGCTTGTTATCAGCCGATTAGTCCGCTAATCGGCTATTTTTGTCCATAGATTTTCATACACTTCGAAAGGGGCGGATTCTTTCCCTACCTTTGCGGTGTCTTCGAGGCGCAAGGCGATGTTGCCTGAGCGTAAACAACGAAGACGCATATCGCAATATGAAAATAAATATCAAGAGTATGCCCATACGTGGCAGCAAAGGTACGCGGACAATGATGCAGTTGCACGGGCGCGTGGGAAATGTGGTGTATTACGTGCGCGACGGCAGGCAGTATCTGCGCCGCTATGCCGTGCCGGGCGGCACAGCCACCGAGCGTCAGCGGCTCCACCGCCGTCTGTTCGCCGCCGCCGTGGAGAACGCTGGCATCGTCTATCGCAGTCCGCACCTGCGCAAACCCTACGAGCAACTGTGGATAGAACACGGCGACTGCCGCCGCATGACCCTCTACAACTACATCGTACGGAGATTTATGCAGCAATAACCGACCCGAAACATATAATTATCCACGAATGAACCATTAATTCACTATGAGAAGAAAAACATATAATTATCCGTGTAATTAATCATTAATTCATAGTGGGAAATTAATGGCTGATTCGCGGATAATTATATGTTCCCAAAACCACAAAAACACTGTATAATGGAAAAGAAGAAAAAGAAAGAGAAAGACAGTCGCCAGCAAGTGGCATCGGACTGGATACAGGAAAACTACCTCCAATTCAACCGTCTCCGCGTCGATACCGTCAGGCAGCGCATACAATTGACCTCCCCAACCCCTCCAAAGGAGGGGCTCGACGGATGCTCTGTAAGCCCCCTCTCTGAGGGGGTTGGGGGAGTCTGGGTTAGGGGAGGTCATGGAGGGAGTCATGGTCTCTGGCGCGACCTCTCCGACCGCGACATCAACGATATGGTGTGCCTCTGTGCCGCCGAGACCGGCGCCCCCGTCTCCGACAAGGAGATATACACCGTACTCAACTCCAACGCCCTCCCGCAGGTACACCCACTGCGCGAGTATATCTGCCGCCAAGCCCCCTACGACCCGCAACGCGAACCCAACTACATCGGCTTCCTCGCCGACATGGTGCACCTCACCAACCCCGACAAACAGGCGTGGTGGCGCGAGTGCTTCTCGCGGTGGTTCATCGCCATGGTCGCCACGTGGCTACAGGACGAGACGGTCAACCAGCAGGTGCTCGTGCTGGTCGGCAAGCAGGGTATCTACAAGACCACGTGGCTCGAACGCCTCCTGCCGCCCGAGTTGCAGCACTTCGGCAGCAAGTTCAACGGCGATTTCAACAAGGACGACCGGCTCCGCCTTGCCGAGTTCGGACTTATCAACCTCGACGAAATCGACGCCATGACACCCCGCGAACTCAACAAGATGAAATCGCTCATCACCGCCTCCGACATCAACGAGCGCAATGTCTATAACCGCCTCAAGGAGCGGCGCCTCCGCCTTGCCTCCTTCTGCGCCAGCGGAAACAAACGCGAGTTCCTCTCCGACATCACGGGCAACCGCCGCTGGCTGGCTTTCGAAGTGGAGAACATCGACAACCCCTTCTTCGCCATGCCATCGTTCCCCTACGGGCGGCTCTATGCGCAGGCGAGGTATATGGTGGAGGAGATACACTACCCCTTCTGGTTCGAGCAGGACGACATCGCCCGCATCGAGGAGCAGAACAGCGATTTCCGCGCCTGCGAAAGCGAGGAGCAACTCCTGCCCGTACTCTTCGACATCCCCGCAGAGGGGGCAACAGGTGAGCAAGTAAAGTTCCTCACGACGGCGCAAATCAGCCAAAAACTCATTGATTTCGGTGCCATAAAACGCCCCATGGCGCTCAACCGGCTCGGGATGCTGCTCACCCGTATGGGCTTCCGACGGGTAGCAAAAGGCAAACAGCGCATTTACGGATGGATTGTATATCAACGACTTACGGACGAAATCCATACAAATGAGCATTCTTTTGCACGACAAGAAGGTGAGTAGGTGAGTAAGTAGAGTAAGTAGTTTATACCTTTACACGTATGTATGTGTATATATAGTTTTCAGAACTTACTTACTCTACTTACTCACCCTACCTATCCACCTTATATCCACCTTACTTTTTAATTATGAATGATGAAATTATGAATAAATTATTTGAAGAACGGAACAAGACGATAGTGCGCATCTTCGGCGCACTCTACGGCACCATGCCCACCATGACCCTATACGCCCGCATCGGACAGGACTTCCACCTCTCCGAAGAAACCGTCCGCAAACTCATCCGCGGTATGCGGAATGGGTAATTTGGAATGCGTATGTTATTTCCAATTCATCTCTCGGCAAATCTCTGCCTTCACATCATTGAAATGATCAATGGTTTCGAGCCACGCCGGCAAATCCCGATTGATGTACCCGAGCACCTCTACCAGCGTATCGTGCAACAGGGTGACATAATGGATATCCCAACATATAGGCTCATGATGGAATACGCGGTTGCGCAGTTTGCGCAGCGCATTGCACGGAGCCGACACGTTCTTCCGCTGCCGTTTCTGCTTGGGCATATAAGGGAATGCCAAACGCAGATGTTTCCACAAGATGAGTTCGTATTCGCTATTGAGCATGGTCACCCAAAATCCGAAAGTGAGTTCGGCAATGATTTTGTCGGGTTCGAAATGTTCGCCTCGGTTGGCGATATGTTTGACGGCTTGGGTGATATCCGGATTAAGGCTTTTAAGCGCGGGCGTACTCGGAAAGACGGCGTACCAGTCTTTCCTGCCCGTCATACGTTCCATTTGCCGGCTGATGGCATTTCGGAGAGCGACCTCAAAGACCGACAGGCTGATATAGAGCGATTCCGCGAGTTTGAGATTCTCTTTGTAATGCAGCACGGCATACTCCTCATGGTCGGGGTACAGGCTTATGTATTTGCTCATGCGTTGCGCAGAAAAAGCAGATTCAAGGAGTTCCCTTTCGGTCATGGAATGTCTGGCTTTTGAACGGAATAATCCAAGGTTGGTACAAAAAATAACCCGGATTCTTCACCAGCACAAAGTCTGGGAGAGGAATTACCGGGACTGCGCTGCAAAGATACGACAATTTTCTGATACTGCAAAATGATTGGTGCTTTTTTCCAAGTCGTACCTGCTTTTTATGGTGTTATCAACTATGTTTACCTTCCATTATTGGGAATGTTTGCCCAACATTCGCGGCGAAAATGATGTATCTTTGCATCGTCTTTCCGGAACTGATACACACACCTGTCGCAGGTCTGTCGCAGGTCTGTCGCAGGTCGCAAAAAAACTAACCCCTAACCCCTAACCCCTAATCTCTAACCCCTAACATCTAACCAATGAGCAAAACCCAATTCGACTACCCCGTACGCAAACTGTGCGGCAAAATCAGCCGGCACAGCCGCGTCATCCACGCCTGCACGGCAAGCGGCAAACAAATCACCTATCTGCAAGGCGAGCGCGACCTCACCGCCCACCCCCTGACCGACAAGGAGACAGCCAACCGTACCGCCTTCGCCGCCAAGCAAGCCAAAGTGGCGGCACGTATGAAACCCACCTCCTCGACCTACGCTGCCGATATGGCTGCCTTCAAGGCGCAGCAGGACAAAGGGTACAAGACCTTCCGCGCCTACCTGTGGAACATAGACCTCCCCTAACCCCTCCAAAGGAGGGGATACAGGGCAGGCAAACAATTAGTAAACTTCATTTTTAATTTCTAACTAACAGACTATTCTCTGTAAGCCCCTCCTTTGGAGGGGTTGGGGAGGTCTCTAATTTTATGGCTCACATCACTTACATCGACCCCGTCAAATCCGTCTCGGGGAAACTCTCGAAGAAGAGTACCGTCACCTTTATGGTACGTCAAGCCGCAACGTCGAATGCGGCAATGTTGCAAAACCCCAACTACACCCACATCCGCGGCAAGCGCACCACCGCCCTCTCGCAATCCGAGGTGGAATACCGCACCCGCTTCGGACAGATATGCCAAGCCACCACCGCACGACTGCAGGACGCCTCCAAAACAGCCGCCGACATCGCCGCTTTCAAGGCGCAAACACAGTACAAAACCCTCCGTCAGTACGTTTGGCACCAATGCGCCGAGGAGATAGCGTAATGAAAAAGACCCCCTCCAACTCCCCCTTCAAAAGGGGAGGGCTCAAAGCCTCCGCACTCCCCTCCTTCGAAGGAGGGGCAGGGGGAGGTCCTGAAAGTCAATTGATATTGGCGGGTTGTCTCTGCTTCTTCGGCTGCGGACTATTGGTGGCAGGTATCGCCATTCCTCCTGCGGGGGTGATAGACAGCAGCGTGTTGGTCGCCTTCGGCGAGATACTCACCTTTGCCGGCTCACTCATCGGCATCGACTACCACTACCGCTACCGGAAATAAAATATATAAACATATAATTAGCCACGAATTAGCCATTAATTTATCCATATCCTTACTATGAATTAATGGTTAATTATACGGTCAATTATATGTTCCTAAAATAACACTAAACTATGTTACTCAAACTGATACGCACTTCTTGTGGGGACGACGCGTCCCGCGTCGTCAAGAATGCCATTTACGGCGAACTATGGGTAGATAACAAGAAATGGACAAAGGTGCTGGAACGCCGCGGCGTGGAAATCCCCGCGTTGTGGTACACGGTGAGCGTGACGATGTCGCCGCGGTTCAAGAGGCTGCTTCCGATAGTGAACAGCGTACCGGGGCGGTCGGGCATACGGTTCCACGTAGGCACAAAGCCCGAACACTCGGCGGGGTGTATCCTCGTACCCGACCGCGAAACAGAAACCCGCCTCACCCAAACCCTACTCAAAGCCCAACAACGCCATGAAACCATCTATCTTGAAATCTGCGAAGAGAAACATCCTGCCCCTCTGTATGATGTGCCTTGTCCTGCTCACGAGCGGATGCGCTACCTCGAAGCGGAGCACATCCGCAGGGACTACTACCGCCACCACCCTGACGAACTCCCTCCGGCAGGATAGCACGTACCACTATGTACACGACAGCGTGGTGGTGTATGCGGGAATGCCAAGACCCCCTCTAACTCCCCCCTCAAGGGGGGAGAACTCAGAGCATCTGAATCCCCCTCCTGCAGGGTCCCCACAAGCCCATGGGCGAAGTGGGGTGCTCTCGAAGGAGGGGTTAGGGGAGGTCCTGGAGCACTACCATACCGAGTATCGTGACAGGGTGGTTACAAAGACCGATACCGTCTTTTGCGAGCGAGAGGTGCAGATACAGTTACCACCCGAGAGGTATGTCCCGCGTTTCTACAAATACGGCACCATAGCGGGTGTGCTATCGGTGATGTGGCTTTTCGTGCGGATGGTGCTGAAGATACGAAAACGATTGTTTTGACAATACGCAATAGTTCCCATTTGGTTTTGATGCCCCATCGGACTCTTATTCCACCTCCACGCCTTGCAATGTGCAGGTCTTGCCGTTGCGCTCTATCAGCACCTGCCCGTTGCGCAACACTTTGCGGGCAGCGTCAGTCTCTGTGGCAGCCGTGCAGCCAAAGCCGGTACCGGTGCCGCTTTCTTGCACGGGGCGGACAGAGAAACCGTAGATGCGAAAGTAGCCGGTGCGGTCGATGCCGTCCGAAAGGAGGTCGAGGCTCCACGCACTGCAAGGGTAGCCGTAGAGCAACGAATACCAATAATTGCCATAGGTGCCGGCACCTTTGAGAGCCGTGCCGTCGCGAGACCCCGCTGCGGGGAGGAATATAGAGTTGCCGTTGGTCTGGCTTGCTACTTGGTAACCGTTCACACCGTTTTGCGTTGTCCATGTCCATGTGCATTGTGTGCGCAACTCTTTCCACTCGGCATCGGTGGGTATGCGCCATTCTTCGCCCCAGTTGGCGGTAGCGGCATCGTCCTCGGGGTCTAACGTCGTTTTGTCATCAGTAAAACCGTCGTCGCCGTAACTTGCAACGGTGCAGTACTTGGTGAGTTTGTTGTACGCCCCATTGGCGTGCTTGTAGGTTGCCCACGAGTAGTCCTCTTTGGTTTCCGTCTCGCCCCAAGCGAAATAGTCACCATAGTCTTCAGGTGTGGTGGCACCGACGTTGCATGACGCCCATTTCAGCCCGCTCGGCAGACCGAGGTCAACGGCTTGTACGTTGGCGGGTGCTTGTGCCTTGGCAGGGGCTGTTTGTGCGCTTGCCTGTGTGCCTGCGCCCGCAAGAGCCAAGACTGCAAGAGCGATGGTGAGGATTGATTTCTTCATAATGCGTTGAATTTAGTTTGTTAGTTAGTTATATGTTGATGGGTTTGTGCGTGGTTGATTCTTAATCATATTCGTCAAGCAAGCAGTATGCTATGGTCTCAAAGCCGCCAGCGGGATGATATGCACACCATCGGGGCGCGTATAAGCCATCGGTCCACCGGTAAGGATAATCTTCAGGTCGGGTTCACGAAGAGGCACTTGCTTCTCACGGGCATTGTATTCCCGAATCAGCCTGTGCAACTCGCACAGGTGTGCTGCCCCCTCTTCTATCTCACGGCTTCCCAACTTGCACTCTATCAGCGCATATCGCTCGTCCTCCAGATGCAACACTATGTCCGCCTCCAAACCATACCGGTCGTGGTAGTACAAGACACGGCTGTTGAAATCCGCCGTATAGGCTTTGAGGTCACGAATACACATCTGCTCGAAGATAAAGCCAAAGGTGTTGAGTTGCGTCTCCAATGCCACGGCGTTGGTATTCATAGCCGCCACGGTGATAGACGGGTCGACAAAGCACCGCTTGGGAGCACTGCGCAATGCCGTTTTGCTACGGAGAGCAGGGCACCAAGCATCTATATCCTGAATAACGAACAAGCGCTCCAACGCCCTTACGTAGTCGTCAAACGTGTCCATGGATATATCAATATCACCGCCTGCCGTCACATCCGCCAGGATATTCGTCTTTTTGGCTAATGTGCTGATATTACGTGCATAGGAACGCAGGATTTGCCGAGCCACCTTCGGGTTGCGCTGTTTCTTGTCGATAGCGGATATATCCTCATCGCATACCGTATTGACGTAGTCATTCGCCACCATCATTGCTGCTTTGTCGCTCAATTGGAGTGTTACAGGCCAGCCGCCACGACATGCCACACGTATCAGGTCGGGTATATCCAACTTACCCGCAGCACCATCGATGTCGAGGTGCGGGTTGTCGAATAGTCCGCGCATAGATACCTCACCTGTTGAGTCATGGGACTCCCAGAGGCTCATCGGGTACATCTTCATGCGTGAGATACGTCCCGTTCCTGTGTGGTGTACTTTCGACTTATCCACCGTGTTCGACCCTGTCAGGATATACTGCCCGGGCTTACCTCCGCTATTGTCTATAGCAGTGCGCACAGCATCCCACAGCACAGGGGCGTCTTGCCATTCGTCTATCAGTCGCGGTTGTTCGCCATGCAGCAGCAACGATGGTTTGGTTTCCGCCGTCGCCATATAGTTAGCCACCATGTCAGGGTCGTGCATCTTAATCACACTCTTGGCATGCTGTATGGCGGTGGTGGTCTTCCCCGTCCACTTGGGTCCCTCAATCAATACCGCACCGAATGCCTCTAATCGCTCTTGCAGCATGCTGTCTGCTACTCGCTCAAAATACTTCATAATCTAAATTATTTAATATGCTGCAAAGATACTAATAATAAACTGATTACACAAACAAATCGGCATTTTTGCGGCATTTCAATCGGTACTTTTGTGGCATTTCAGTCGGTACTTTTGCTGTAACAGATACCCTTCTCTATGCTTACTTCACCTCTATGCCCGTGAGGGTGTAGGTCTTGCCGCCGCGCTCTATCAGCACTTGTCCGTTGCGGAATACTTTGCGGGCAGGGGCGGTCTCTGCGGCAGAGGGGTGAGAGAGGTCTGTACTTACGTTGGAATAGTTCTTCACAAGACGGACCGACTGCCCGTAGTTGCGAATCCAATCGCTGATCGTGTTCGCGTACGTCGAGCTGAAGTACATGTACCTCGCGTTGTCCGTATCGTTGGGAGTAGCCGACCAGTAGCCGCCGCCCAACCCGACAAGGCCCACACTCGAGCCGTAGCGGTAGCCCGCACAAGGCAGGAAAACGGCACCTGCGGACTCCAACTGCGAGAATTGGCTTGCAGTATAGACATTGGAGGCGTAGTCCGACTCGCTGAAATTCTTGTAGGTATCAGACATATTGCCATCGCCCAAAATACTGATTGTCAGTCCTTCCGGAGCAACAAAATCAGCGGGCAGAAGCATAAAGCCCAAGGTGCCATTCACCTTTGCCATTGTCCAACGGGTATGCATAAACAGATACTGCCACTCGTCTATGGTCAGGGTGCGCCAAGTATTGGGAGCATCTGTGCCGATAGTGTTTGTACCCCAATCTACGAAATCACCACTATAATCGGATTTGGATTGTGAGGTTGAGATACCCCACTTGGCACTACCCGTGCTGCCACTCCAACCGAACAAGTCTATCTTATCGGCAAGGGTGCTACCATCCACATTATCCGTACCCAACATATCATACTGATGCTCTGCAAATGCCCATGCCTGCGTGCTTTGGGTGTATTGCAGGTTGCCACCGGAGAAGGTGATTTGCTTGTCCTCGGCTACCGTGAACGGCTTGGCTACATAAGCAGGCTCTACTACTTCTTCCTGTTTGTCCTTCACCAGACGGACTGCTAGCCCGTAGTTGCGATCGTAGTTGCTCGCGTACGCTCCGTCCGAGTTGAAGTTGAACTCGAGTGCGTAGCCCGAGTCGTCAGGCGTAGCAGACCAATAGTCGCCGTAGTACTGCATGTAGCGCACATTCGACCCGAGGCGGAGGCCTGAAGCAGGCAGGAAAACAGCACCGGCGGCTTCCAACTTCTGCCAATCTGCAAGAGTGAATGTCTGGTAGTCGGCGTAAGCCTGCACACTATTCGTATCAAAGAAACCCGACTTGAAGGTTACACCTGCAGGACAAGTCCAGTCGTCAGGTAACAAGACAAGACCATTCACATACTTGCTACCATCGGCATTGAGGTCGATACGTGCCACACCTACAAGGTCATCGGCATTGGCACGAGAATAACGGAGGTAATACCATTCGTCCTTTGTCAATGTACGCCATGTGTCAGGAGCGTCTGTGCCGATAGTGTTTGTACCCCAATCCGCAAAATCACCACTATAATCCGAATGGGACTGCGATGTACCAATGCCCCACTTGGCTGTTGCAGTACTACCACTCCAACCAAACAAGTCTATCTTGTCGGCAAGGGTGCTACCATTTACATTGGCATCGCCAAGCATATCGTACTGATGCTCCGCAAACGACCATGTCTGCGTGCTTTGGGTGTATTGCAGGTTGCCACCGGAGAAGGTGATTTGCTTGTCCTCGGCTACCGTGAACGGCTTGGCTACATAAGCAGGCTCTACTACTTCTTCTTCCTGTTTGTCTTGTACGGGGCGCACAGACTGACCGATGCGGCGGGGGTTGCGGCCCCTGTTTATACCGTCTGAATTGAAGTAGATGAACCACGCGTATTCCGGGAAGACGTAGAGCGACGAAGACCAGTAGTCGCCGTAGGAGCCGACATTGTTGAGGTCCGTGCCGTAGCGATACCCCGCAGCGGGGAGGAAAATGGAGTTGCTGTTGGTCTTGCTTGTTACTTGGCAGCCATACACTCCGTTCAGTGTAGTCCAAGTCCACGTGCATTGTTCTCGCAACTCCGTCCACTCGGCATCGGTAGGCATACGCCATTCTTCGCCCCAATTCACGGTAGCGGCATCATCCTCCGGCTCCAAGGTCGTCTTGTCGTCGGTGAAGCAGTTGTCGCCGTAACTTGTATCTGTACAGTACTTGGTGAGTTTGTTTTCTGCACCATTGGCGTGCTTGTAGGTTGCCCACGAGTAGTCGGTTTTGGGTGCGGTCTCGCCCCAAGCGTAGTAGTCGCCGTAGCCTTCGGCTGCGGTGGCGCCGACGTTGCACGATGCCCATCTCAGTCCGCTCGGCAGACCGAGGTCAACGGCTTGTACATTGGCGGGGGCTGTTTGTGCGCTTGCCTGTGTGCCTGCGCCGGAGATAACAATGGCAGCGAGTGCCAAAGTGAGTAAGGATTTGTTCATACGTTTGATATGTTTAATACTACTGATAAATACTATTTTGTTTCATTTCACAAGTAAAATGGTGAGATATTTGTTTCATTTCACAAGTAAAAGCAGCAGATGTTTGTTCTGTTTCACAAGTACCACACCGCTTCACCGCTATGCTTACTTCACCTCTATGCCCGTGAGGGTGTAGGTCTTGCCCCCGCGCTCTATCAGCACTTGTCCGTTGCGGAATACTTTGCGGGCAGGGGCGGTATCTGCGCCAGTGGGGGCGGCGATGCCTGTGGTTATGGCTGTTTCACGGACAGCACGAATGGAACGTCCATAGAAACGCCCGTATTGGGTTCTTTCCTGTTTGCTTGAATTGAAGTCAATGTACTGTGCATAACTCGCTTCGCCCTCGTTGAGCGATGCCGACCAATAGTTGCCGCGCATGCCCGCATTGTAGCGGCTGTCGTCAACCAGATAGCCCGCAGCGGGAAGGAAGATAGAGTTGCCGTTGGTCTTGCTTGTAACCACGTAGCCGAATGTGTCCTGGCTATACTTTATCCATTCCCATGTACATTGTTCGAGCAACTCTTTCCACTCGGCATCGGTAGGCATACGCCACGCATTGCCCCAGTTGGCGGCAGCCGCATCGTCCTCCTGTTCGAGAATGGTCTTGTTGTCGGTGAAACCATTGTCGCCGTGCGAAGCATCGTTGCAATACTTGGTCATTTTGCCGTACCCGCCGTTGGTGTATTTGTAGGTACTCCAAGCGTAGTAATCTTTGGGTGCGGTCTCGCCCCAAGCGAAATAGTCGCCATAGCCTTGTGAATAGGCGGCACCAACATTACATGACGCCCAGTAGAGACCGCTCGGCAATCCGAGGTCAACGGCTTGTACACCTGCGGGTGCTTGTGCGCTTGCCTGTGTGCTTGCGCCTGTGAGAGCAATGGCAACTATTGCTACTGCGAGAGAAAGTATATTTCTTTTCATTGTCGTATTAAAATTAGTTGTTAATAGATTCGTTAGTTTTAGAGTGAGCGTCTCCGTCGAAAGGCAGTTCCTGTGCGGTGGTATCTTCGACAGGACGGATGTAGTCGGCTGCCCGCTGCGAAGATATCACCGAGCGTCCGAGGCGTTGCTCCAAGTCGGTACGGGCGTTTCGGGCAACCTCACCACCTGCCTGTGCTGTCCGTGTGGTTTGCGCGATACCCTGCGGGTTGCTCTGACGCGACAACTCCGTGGTAGCCACCTCGGCGAGGGGGTTGAGTGCCAGTTCCACATTGGTCATATTGTCGCGCAGGTTCTCCTTGGTCAAGCCTTTGTGGCGTTTGTATTCGCCGGTGGTCATACCGCTCCATGCTTTGGTGAGGACGTTGGTGAGCAGGGCAAAGTCTCTCTGCTCGTGTATGCCTGCCCGCTTCCATTCGTCGGTCAGTTCCTTGCGCATCTCGATGGAGCGCATGCGCTCGTTAATCCACTTGTCGGAGTATCCCTGTCGGCGATAGTCCTCGACTGCCATCTGGAACGTGAGTTCGGGGTCGATGATTTGGTCGATACGCTGTGCTCCCACGTTGGCAAGCCACTGCTTTACCGGCTCCGCTTTCTTGGACGGAATGGATTGTATAAGGCGGAAGATACCCTCTAAATCAGCGGCTTGCGTTTGATAATACTTACCATCGGCAGCCCTCATTCGAGTAGGGGTACAAATTGTACCCCACCTTGAATCCAACTCAGGGTCTCGCGCACGCATACGCTTGATATACTGTTTCACATCGGTGCTGTCCGTAAGGATTTGCACAATATCAGCAATAGAGAAATAGTACTTCTCTTCCTGCTCGTTCCATATAATGCGGACATTCTTGTCGTCAAAGACTTGTATGACAGATTCGTTTGGCATAAGATTACTTGATTGTTCTTGCGGTTAATAAGCCGCATATTTTGCGGCTGACAATCCCCAGCACGTTTGCTATTTCAAGTTGTTAGGGCATACATACTATCCGTCAGTAAATGAAACCGATGAGCCACAAAGGCAGTTTGTGTCCGACAGGCAGTTCGATGTCGTCCGCCAAGATGTAGGAGTCGGGCAGGTCGGCAATCTGTGTATAGTCCTTGCCGCTGCCACCGACTTCAAACGTGTATTTGCCGTCCACCATGAAGTCCCCGTTGGTCTTCTTGTACTCCACCTGATGGCTGTGCAACAACTGATTGACGGCAAACGTCTCGCGCAGGTTGCCCTGCTTGACAGGATCGTCCGCCAAAGCATACAGGAGATTGGTGTTCTCCATGTATATCTTGTCAGGCTTTTGCAGTTTCTTGATGCCGGTGTTGTCGCAATAGAGCAAGTTGAGCAGTTTGGCTTTCTGCATATAGTTGAGATAGCCCAAGAGGGTCTCCCGCTTCATGGCAGTCTGTGTGGATAGTTTCTTGATGTCCACCTCAAAGGGTTCGGCAGACGCCAACACATTCATCAGTGCCTTAATCTTGCGCGTATTCGCCACCTCCACGCCGCATATACGCGGCATCTCGTCGTCAATGATATGGGATGTTACTTGCTCTACGGCAGAGTAGTAGTCAATCCTGTTTTTGATATAGTAGGGGTAGTATCCGTATTGCAGATACTCACGGAAGGATGCCAACGGACGGCACAGGTCGTTCACCTGCAGGCATACCGGCATCGGGTCATGCAACAAGTCCTCCAAAGAGCAAGGCTGCAGGTTGATATTCTTGTAGAACTGTAAATACTCGCGGAAGGACAATCCTTGTATATCGTGGTTGATACACCGCCTTGACAAGTCTGCATCGCCGGACATCATATCCAGCAGAGAAGAGCCGCTGAGCACTACCTGCATATCGGGGTAAGAGTCATACGTCTCTTTCACCTCCTTTGCCCAGTTGGGATACTTGTGTACCTCGTCCAAAAAGAGGTGCTTGCCGCCGTTCTTGTAGAATCTGTCCACAAGGTCAAGCAGAGTGTGATTTGCAAAATACGTGCTATCCAACGAGCAATAGAGCACCGATTGGTCCTGCAACGAGTAGTGCTGCTTGATGTATTGCAGTATGATAGTGGTCTTACCTACACCTTTCGGACCGCGGATAGCCAACATCGGCGCATCCCAATTGATAGACAATGCACACTGTCTCACTATCTTAAGCGATGTGAGAGCCAATAACCTGCTTTGCTTTTCAAATAACTTGTCCATACCCTTTTGTGAATACTGTGATTACGTATTACCGAACTGTCAAGACCTTTGTATCGGACATATTTTGCCGTTTCGTGTCCTTTACAGCGGACACATTTCTCTGTTTTGTGTCCTTTGCAACGGACACACAAAAGTACTGCTAATTCTCGATATATGCAAATATAACATACATAATCATAGTATTTTACTGCAAAAATACAGTTGCCAAACGGTTACTAAGCCGCATTCACTACGACTTAGTAACCATAAGAAACCACTACTTCACCTCCACGCCTTGCAGGGTGTAGGTCTTGCCGTTGCGCTCTATCAGCACCTGCCCGTTGCGGAGGACTTTGCGGGCAGCGGTAGTGTCTGCGGCAGAGGGGGTGGCGATGGTTGTGCTTACGTTGGAATAGTCCTTCACAAGACGGACGGACTGCCCGTTGTTGCGATTGGTGTTGTACGTACCCGCTTCATTCGAGAGGAAATACAGGTAGAGCGCGTCGTCCGAGTCGGGAGGCGTAGCAGACCAGTAGTAGCCGCCGTACTGCACGTAGTACACATTAGACCCGTAGCGGTAGCCCAAAGCAGGAAGGAAAACAGCACCCGCTGACTCCAACTGCTGCCAATCACTCAAAGTGAACGTCTGATAATCAGCATACGCCTGTACATTCCATTCACCGGCAAAACCCGACTTGAAGGTTACACCCGCAGGGCAAGTCCAACTATCAGGCAACAGGATAAAACCATTGACATACTTTGTGCCATCGGCATTGAGGTTGATACGTGCCACACCTACAAGATTGTCAGCATTGGTACGAGTAGAGAGCAGGAAAGTCCACTCGTCAGACGTCAATGTACGCCAAGTGTCAGGAGCGTCTGTGCCAATAGTGTTTGTACCCCAATCCACAAAATCACCGGAATAATCATTGTTATCAGTAGATGTGCTGATACCCCACTTGGCACTGCCTGTGCTACCGCTCCAACCGAACAAGTCTATCTTATCGGCAAGGACTTTGTTGCCATCGGCGCCGGTGGTGATATTGGCTTCGCCAAGCATATCATACTGATGCTCCGCAAATGCCCATGTCTGTGTGGATTGGGTGTATTGCAGGTTGCCGCCGGAGAACGTGATTTGCTTGCCTTCGGCTACCGTGAAGGGCTTGGGCGTGTAGGCTGGCTCTACTACTTCTTCCTGTTTGTCCTGCACGGGGCGGACAGACTGACCATAGAAGCGGTAGCAGTAGTCTCGAGCCATCTGAGTTCCGGCATACTTGTTATAGATATACCATGCACGAGACGGGTTTTTCTCATAGAGCGACGCAGACAAATAGCAGCAACTGCTGTTATTCCCGTTGAGAGTTTCCCTAAAATAATAGCCCGCTGCGGGAAGAAAAATGGAGTTACCGTTGGTCTTGCTTGCAACTTGGTAGCCGTTTACACCATTTTGCGTCGTCCACGTCCATGTGCAGTGCTCTAATAATTCATCCATCTCGGCAGCCGTAGGCATACGCCATGCGCTGCCCCAGTTGGCAGTAGCGGTATCGTCCTCAGGCTCCAAGGTGGTCAAGGTGTCTGCATTGTTGCCGTACTTGGTGATGTTATCAGAACTATTATCACCATTATTATGCTTGTAGGTCGCCCACGAGTAGTCGGCTTTGGTTTCCGTCTCGCCCCAAGCGTAGTAGTTGCCGTAGTCTTCGGGCGCGGTGGCTCCTACGTTGCATGATGCCCATCTGATGCCGCTCGGCAGACCAAGGTCAACGGCTTGTACATTGGCGGGTGCTTGTGCCTTGGCAGGGGCTGTTTGTGCGCTTGCCTGTATGCTTGCGCCTGTGAGAACAATGGCAGCGAGTGCCAGAGTGAGTAAAGATTTGTTCATAACTGCTTTGTTTATGTGTTGATACTTTTATGCGTGGTTGGATACGTTGAAAGGGTTGACGGGTGCAAACCTTTTACAGGTCTGTGACAAGACGGACTGCGTGCCCGCTGCCGCGATTCCAATAGCCGTACGTTTTCGCTTCATTCGAGTCGAAGATGAATGTACCCGCGTAGTCCGAGCCGTAAGGTGTAGCAAGCCAATAGCCGCTGTATAGCCCATCGTACGCATCCGCCCCATCCCCGTAGCGGTTACCCGAAGCAGGCAAGAAGACAGCACCTGCGGCTTCCAACTGCTGCCAATCACTCAAGGTGAAGGTCTGGTAATCGGCATAAGCCTGTACACTGTTTTCACTTGCGAGACCCGACTTGAATGTCACGCCCGCAGGGCAAGTCCAATTGTCAGGAAGGAAGATAATACCATTCGCATACTCTGTGCTGTCGGCATTGAGGTTGATACGTGCCACACCGATGAGATTGTTGGCATTGGTACGATTAGAGAGAAGGTAACTCCATTCATCATGCGTCAAAGTACGCCATGTGTCAGAAGCGTCTTTGCCGATAGTATTCGTACCCCAATCCACAAAGTCTCCACTATAATCGCTTTTGTCCGTTGAGGTGCTGATACCCCACTTGGCATTACCGGTACTACCACTCCAACCGAACAGGTCTATCTTATCTGCAAGAACACCATTACTGATGTTGGCTTCGCCAATCATATCATACTGATGCTCCGCAAACAACCATGTCTGCGTGGATTGCGTGTACTGCAGGTTGCCGCAAGAGAAATGGATTTGTTTGGTTTCGGACACCGAAAACACGCCCGAAAGGGCATGGTGGGGCAAGGAACAGAAGACTACACTGTCGGCTTTTTCCAGACAATAGACCATTGCACCGTCTTTATAGACTTTGAGCATTTGGGCATTGAGGGAGAGGGCAGACAGCAATGCTACCAACAAAAGACTCCCCATACGGAGACTCCCCCTACCCCCCTCTTCGGAGAGGGGGAATACAGATTGGTTTCGGGTTGTGTTCATATTGTTAGAGATTAGAGATTAGGGTTCTGCCGTGGATGTCGTAGCATACACCATCGCGGACGATGATGAGTTGCCCACCGCGGATGTACTTGCCCTCTTGGCGGACGGGGGTGTCTGTTTGTGCGCCTTGTTCGGTTGGCTCAATGTCGGTTGAAGGACCGCTTTGGTACACGCCGTAGGTGATGACGAGTCGTTTCTCGCCGAGGTCGAGGCGCAGTTGCTCCGCACCGTTGATAGATAGTACGGCTTCGGTGCCTTGGTACGTTACTTTGGGCATATCGGTCAGGCGATAGCAGGTGCTTGCGCCGTCCACCCAAGCGTATATGGCATCCGCCTCTTCGGCTGCCACGGTTGGCACTTGGAAAGAAAACACAGCCAGCAGGCTGAACAGGAATGTGATTGCTTTTTTCATATTGTTTATTGGTTGATGAGTTTGACAGTTTGTCGGTATGCCCCCCTATATGCCTACGGTATGAACAGCATAATGAACCGTGTATCTACCGTGTATCTACCGTATATCTACCGTGTATGTACCGTAGTTGCCGGCGTGAGGTCAGAGGACTTTTCAGGCATATATGCAATGTTGCTGCATTTTGCTATATGCCTGCTTTTACTTTTACAGGTCGCGGACAAGACGGACCGGTTTCCCCCAGTCGCGACTGTTGTAGTATGGGTATGCGGACGAACCGAGTAAGTCGAAGTATAGGTAGCCTGCTTGGTCCGAGAAATAATTCGTAGTAGCAGACCAATAGACGGCGCAGTCCTGCACGTGGTTCACATCCGCCCCACTACGGTAACCGGAAGCAGGAAGGAAAACTGCGCCTGCCGCCTCCAACTTCTGCCAATCGGAAAGAGTGAATGTCTGATACTGATAACCGGCATAATTGGTTGCAAAGCCCGATTTGAATGTTATGCCTGCGGGGCATATCCAGTAGTCGGGCAAGAAGACAAGACCATTCGCATACTTGCTACCATCGGCATTGAGGTTGATACGTGCCCCACCTACAAGGTTGTTGGCATTGGTACGCTCAGAGAGAAGGTAACTCCATTCGTCATTTGTCAAAGTACGCCATGTGTCAGGAGCGTCCGTGCCGATAGTGTTCGCTCCCCAATCAGCGAAATCACCACTATAATCGCTGCTATTCGTTGAGGTACTGATACCCCATTGGGCAGTGGCGGTACTACCACTCCAACCGAACAGGTCTATCTTATCTGCAAGAACACCATTACTGATGTTGGCTTCGCCAATCATATCATACTGATGCTCCGCAAACGACCATGTCTGTGTGGATTGTGTGTACTGCAGGTTGCCCTTGGAGAAACGCACTTGCTTGGTGGCAGAGACAGAGAAAGCATCCTTTGGTAAGGCACGGAAGACAATGCTATCGGCATCACCGCAACTATATACAATGTTGCCCGCTTTATAGACTTCCACCACTTGGGCATTGAGACAAAGAGTGGCGAACAGGGCGAGAAGCAAGAGAAGACTCCCCCTACGGAGACTCCCCCTGACCCCCTCTTCGAAGAGGGGGAATACTGATTTGTTTCGTGTCGTGTTCATATTGTTGATGAGTTTATGGGTTGATATGTTTATGCGTTGTTGAATGGGTCTATATATCTTCGCCGAGGCGTTGCTTGGCTTCGGCAAGGGACTTCTGTATGCTGATGGCGGTGCGCTCATAGAGCATACTGTCGATGCGGTCGCGGAGGGTGCGCACGCTCCACCGCTCGGCGGATGCCATGGTGAGGTAGAACTCCCGTTGCAAGTCGTCTTTGAGGGGCAGAATCTCAACGATATGAGACCATGTCAATTGTCGCGACACTGTCGCGACAATCTTGAAATCGGGGAATTGCTGTGCGAATTGCATCATACGGCGAATGTTTCGGGGCTCAAATCCTTGGTGTCCGAACTCCTCTTGCAATTGTGTCGACACTGCCGACACAATTTGTTTGCCATACTCAGCACGTTGATTATCAAGCACATCGCGGTTGATGCGCTCGCCGATGTGCCAATACATCAGTGTCAGTTCGGAGTTCACTTGTGCGGCAACGCGTCCGCGTGCGTCCTGTATGATTTGCCGCAGATCCTGCACAAGGTGCAGTGCCGGCGTTTGAAGAGGTGTTGTACTCATATTGCAATGTATATATATCGTATAATCACCTACAAAGTTACTAATAATAAATCACTTGCGCAAGTCTGCCGGCATTTTTTCAATACTTGGTGGGTAAACAAATGAGACAGCCTGCCCGCTCTATTGAGCCCCTCCTTTGGAGGGGTTGGGGAGGTATCACAGTATGGTATATATCTCGCTGCCACGCTCAATCGTATGTTCATTTCGTGCGCAAAGATACTACAAAGTTCTGATATACACAACCTTTACAGAAATCACGTCATTCTTCCTGTTTCCACGCGCTTTTGTTCGGAGGTGGTTCGAAGGTGATTCGGAGGTCGTTCGGAGGTCGTTCGGAGGTCGTTCGAAAAAAGTTCGTTTTTCCATGCTACTGACAGGCTACGGATATAATAGCGACATGCTACTTTCATACGAGAAACAAGGACTAATCTACGAGTGGATAACGGGTGGATAACGGGTGGATAGCGGGTGGATAGCGGGTGGATAGCAAGTCGGTTCTTCTGATAACCATTCATACGAAACCACCCTTTTGAAAAAATGCAGGAAAAGCGGTGAAAAAATGAAGATTTTTCGGCATTGAGTGTCAGAGGGTTACAAGCCGAAAATACAAAATGCACTATTTTGACGAAAAAATGAAAATAAATTTGGATTTTGAACGATTTTGTATTATCTTTGCAGTCCGATTGGGTAGGTACGATGTATCACAAAGGCATATACAACATACAACCATTCTATAACATAAAGAATAACCATTGCAACATACGACTATTGATATGAACGAAAATACAACAAACAAAACGAACATGACAAAGAAATTACAATTATTATTGCTACTTGCCGCCTTTTGGGGCGGCATGAGTGCGTATGCCGCGCCGGGCGGCACGTGGACGACTATCGAACACATCGCCTATCCGACGCCGCAGAACCTGAAAGCGGAACTTGACGGCTCAAAGGTAAAACTCTCGTGGGATGGCGTGCAGTGGCCTGCCGACGGTTTCCCCGAAGAGATTGACGGAAAGACGGTGCCGACCGATTTTACCTACAGCATCGAGTGCCAAGTGAAGACCACCGGCACGGACACTTGGAGCGAATGGTGGATGCGGACAACACGCGGACGGTTAGACAACAATGGGGTCTTCGTCAGCCACTGGGAAATCGAGGACGAGGTAGAGTCCGGCAAGACCTACCAGTACCGCATCCGCTGCTACAGTTATATCCAGCCGGATAACCCGCAAGACCTCACGAATCCGACACGCGACGGCTACTTCAGCGAATACTCTGATATCGTGACGGCATACAAGACCCTCGACAAACTGGCAATCACTGAGGCGAGTACATCCCACCCGCTGAATGGGTACACAACCATCAGTGTCAAGTACACCTACACCTCCTCGCGCGAGGCGGAGGGTGAGAAGCCGCTGTACTTCACCTTCAAGGCGATTGAAATCCCTTACCCTGCCCCCGGCACTACCCCCGAAGCCCCTGCAGAAGGCGGAAAGCCCTACGCACGGAGAGACGGCACTCCCCTTACGGTGCAGTCGCTCACACTGACACCGCCCAATACGACCAAGTCGAAAAAGATTGCTGCGGACAATTTCGCTCTGACCTCTTCTGCCGATGCGGGAACCATCACGTGGGACGCATATCAGGATTTGAAGAATTACAGCCACGATGACGTAACCATCTGGATACAAGGCTGGGCAAAATCCGAGACCGAGGGCGGCGAACCGCGTCTCGTAGTGGACGAAGCCATTGGGAAAGTAGCCATTGACACGCGTCCTTGTACTGCGAAATCGGGTACAGATGCCGGCGGCAACCCCGCAGTCATACTCACGTGGCCGAAAGAACCGACCGCAGCAACATACAAGATTGTTCGCGGAATCAATAATGTCAATAATACATATGCAACCATTGCCGACAATGTCGCCGATACGATATTTGTGGATACGGATGTTCAGCCCGTTGTCCGCTATTCCTACCAGGTGATAGCCAAAGATTCTACCGGCAAAGAGTTTGTCGCAAGCAGCCCGTTCTATGGCTACACCCAATTGGATTCGCTCTCTATTGCAGGTATCCAGCCGCAGTCGCCGTGGAACGGCAAGTTGGACATCTTTGCCAAATACAAGACAGCGCGTGATGAGTGGACGTGGGACGGCAAGCCCTATTTCAAGTTGACCGCCAAAGCGGGAGACAAGGTGTTGGATGTAAAGACGCTCTCTATGATAGTTTTCCTGCCAAGCGACACGACATCATGGTCGCTTAATCCGGACCGTTTCAAGTTTGAAGATGGTGTCTCGGATTGCCGTCTTGTATGGGACGCAGGTACCGACATAGGTGCGCAGTACCTTGACCAACTCACCCTGACCATTGAGTGCGCGGGTGTTGAGCCTGATTCTAAGGATGTCCCCGCAAAAGAATGGACGGGCGGCACGGCATCGTACACTATCGGGCATTTCGACACCCGCAGCCCACGCGTGGTGAATCTTGCGGCAGGAACACCGGTATATGCCGACCTCGTTTGGTTTGATGGTGCGACAAAAGCCGATGTCTTCTGCAACGGCACAAAGGTCTTTGAACTACCGGATGAGGCGGGCAACACGCGCGGCAGCATTACCTTGGGCAAGAACGAACTGAACATCTGGGGCGAGAACGAACTGAAACTTGTTCCCGACAAGGGCGAACCGTGGACGGGTGTCATCAAATATCCCGACTTCGACTTCTCGGTATCGCAGGGCGTGACAGGCGGCATCACGCTTATGTGGAGCCTCATCGACCAGAATGCCGTTGCAGGCTACCGGATACAGCGGCGCATAATGGGTTCGACGGATGCCTTCGAGGCAGTCCAAACCGTGGGACCTGACGTGATGACTTACACCGACAAGACGGCGGAGGAGGCTACTCTCTATGAATATACGGTTGTGCCGCTGAATTCCGACGGCGAACCCATCGGTCCTGTTCCGTCGCCCCAGAGCGGCTACCGCACACTCGAGAAGATAGAGTTTGTGCAGGCACGCCAGTTCTATCCGTGGAGCACGCGGGTTGCCATCGACATCTACTACAAGAGCGCACGCCAATCGTCCACCGACGGCGAAGTAACTTACGCCCTCAAAGCCAAAATGGCGGACGGGACGGAAATTCCTATTGATAGCAAGAATCTTACCCTTGAGACGGTGGACGGGATGCACCTCCTTCCTAACGACCTCCCGTTTGGCTCAAAAGGATTGCCTTCGGGTGCAACAACACGTCTCTGGTGGAATGCTCCGGCTGACCTCGCTACGGTGCAACTCCCGTCGAGTGTGCTCTCGGGTATCACGCTGCAAGTAGTACCAACCCTCGCTGAGGGTGCCCCCGCAGGAGCAAAACCCGCCCCCGCAACGGTTACCTCAGCCGGCATCACGGTGGACTTGCGCACCAAACGCACCGTATCGTATGGTGAGCAGATACCTGTCGTATGGGAGTGGTGGCGCACGGACGGGCGCGTAGAGGCGCATGACAAAAACGTCTTCTACGTCAAACCGGAAGGCAGCGAGACGGACGAAACTATGGTATGGCACACCCCCGAACATTCGGGCGAAGGGACCATAGAGGTACCTGAAAACGAAGACCTGTGGCCGAGTTTCCGTCTCGTCAAGCGCGAGATGAACACCGACGACACGGACGAGACGAAGCAGATAACACTCACCAGTGAAGTCCTCTTCCAAATGCCGGTGGCTGTGCCGCAGAACGTGCAGGCAACCCGCGGCAACACCGATGCACTGACCCTCACTTGGGACGCTGTGCCTTATGCAGAGAGGTATCTGATTGAAGTTACTAAAGTCAATGAACGAGGTGCAATGACGAAAAATACGAAGTATGTCTTCGACGGCACCCAATACATCGACCAAAATGCCCCTGCGTTGGGTCTGGTAGGCTATAAGGTGCAGGCATGCTTCCCGAATAATGTAACGAGCGACTTCTCAGAGCAGGTTGTCGGCTGGAAGGCAATCGACCAGGTGGAACTGAAAGGTGTCTCCACACGCCGCCCGTGGAAGGGCACGGTGGATATAGACCTTACCTACAAGACGGTGCGCAACCAATTTACGAAATTGAACGGCACCAACCTGCCCGACAGGAAAGTCTCCGTTACTGCAAAGACCGCAGATGGTGCGGCGTTTCTCGTCCAATCACTTGTGAAAGAGACGCTTGAGGGCAATATGATTTGGCGCGAGCAGGTGGACGGAAAGTCTCCGTTTACTCTTGGAAATGCCGGTCGTATCACCGACCGTATCACATGGAACGCACCGGCTGATGCACCACGTATGTATGAGCCTAATTCCGTGATAACCATCACATTCCCCGCCGACGAATACAGCGAAGAAATCAAGTTCGAGCGCACTTTCGACCTTGATACCCGCACAGGAGTTATCGACGTCTTGTCTTCCGAGGTGGATATTCCAATCCCATGGTCCACACGCTGGGCAAAACTCGAGGCAACGCAACTCGGCTTTGGCAAGAATGAGGCATGGTGGAATCAGATAGTAGTGCTGACAGATGTCACGGACAGCGAGAACCCCAGGGAGATTATGAGAAGCGAGAATATAATACTCGGCGATGGTACGGTCACATCGTGGACACCGAAGAAGTGGGGTTATAACACGCTCACGCTGATACTCCGCCCTTCCAACGGCGCCAACGAAGCAACAGAGTACGCTGTGTTCTTCAACGTAGTACCCGACTTCGCATTCACTGCCACGCAGGGCAACCGCGACAGCATTATCGTGGAGTGGAACGAACTCAAAGGCATACACTCCTATTCTATCCGCCGCCGTGCGGCAAACACCTCTGACGCCTTTACGGAGGTGGCTATCTGCACCGACACCACCCGCTGGGCGGACACCTCCGCCGAGACCATAGTGGGCGAGTTCGAGTACACCATCATGCCGCTGAACACTGACGGCACGGACGCTTGGACGCAGTTCACCCCCGTAGTCGGCTACCGCGCACTGGATATAGCCCGCCCCGTTACCATTGTTCCTGCCGAGAACGGTACCATAACTGCCGACAAAGAAACGGCTAAATACGGCGAGATGGTAACGTTGACCGTTACGCCTGCTACGGGCTACGAGTTGGAGCAACTCCGTGTCATGGACGGCGAAACGCCGGTAACCGTATGGGGTGAAGAAGGCGAGTACGTATTTGGGATGCCTGCCAATGAGGTGACAGTAACGGCTACCTTCAAGGCTATTGACTACCTCGTTAACATCATATCTTCTGAAAACGGTACGGTAACCGCCGACAAGCAGACCGCTCACTACGGCGAGACCGTCACCCTGACCATTACGCCCGACGAGGGATATGAGTTAGAGTCCCTTCGTGTCATTTATGACGATGCAATAGTGCCTGTAACCGAGGGTAATACATTCGTCATGCGCGCATGTAATGCAGCAATCATAGCCACCTTCAAGATGACAGACTACACCGTCACCATTGAGCCCACCGACGGCGGCACCATAACCGCCGACAAAGCGACAGCAAATATGGGCGAGACCGTAACGCTGACCGTTACGTCCGACGAGGGGTATGAGTTCGACCAACTGACCGTAATGAATGGTGAAACCAAGGTGGAGGTAGTGGCAGCCGAAGGCAACTACACATTCGTTATGCCCGCAGGCAATGTGGAAATCACGGCTACCTTCAAGGCGATAGACTACGATGTTACCCTTGTTTCTGCCATAAACGGAGAAGTTACCGCCGACAAGCAGACAGCACACGTGGGCGAGACCGTAACCCTGACCATCACCCCCGACAAGGGCTACGAGTTAGACCAAATCTATGTAATGAATGGCGAGATACTGGTGACTGTGATTTCAGCGGGAGAAGGCGTCTATACGTTCACAATGCCTGCCGGCAATGTGGTCATCTCTGTTCTGTTCAAGGAAGCCATCGGCACGGATGTCATTGCTCCCGACGCAGTGAAGGCTACCACCCGCAAGGTCATCCGCAATGGTATTGTCTATATCCTCCGCGACGGCAAGACCTACACCGCAACAGGCGTAGAAGTGCAGTAATCTACAAAATGAACTAATCGCAAGCAGAACGAACTAATAGCGAGCAAAACGAACCATATATAGTAGTTCGTTGACGCTACCTATCCTTCAATCAATAGGCTGCCTTACAGACGATAGGCAGCCTATTGATTGTTTAGGTATTGCTCCGTGTATGATGTCCATAACCTCTAATCCCTACTTTTTGTTTCCCATCAGAGCGATACCATTGCCCGCCATTCATATACCATTGTCCGCTTTCATACAAAATATACTTCCTCTCTTGCCTACCTCAAATCTTTTTTGTATCTTTGTCGCCATAACAGAAATCATATTATGCTTTACCGCCATAACAGAAATCCAATTATGGATAGAATGACAGCAGAAAATAGATTAAAGTCTATTTTTGGCATTGAGCACTTTTATGATGAACAATGGAATGTCATATCCCACATATTATCTGGTGATAGAATCTTGATGATTGAACGGACGGGGTTTGGAAAATCATTGTGTTATCAATTTCCTGCAACTCAGTTCACTGGCATTACCGTTGTATTCTCTCCCCTTATTGCACTGATGCGGGACCAAGTAAATGGTCTTATGGAAAAAGGTATCAGTGCTGCTTATATAAATTCAGAACAAACGTACGAGGAGAATACGGCAGTATTAGAGAAAGCATTGAATAACGACCTTAAGATACTTTATATTGCGCCGGAAAGGCAGGAAGACGAGCGATGGATAGAAGCAACTAAACAAATGAACCTCTCTATGGTGGTGATTGACGAAGCACATACCATATCTACTTGGGGGCATGATTTTCGTCCTGCATTTAGAAGAATTATCAACTTAGTTAAACTTTTGCCATCTCATTTGCCTATATTGGCAACAACAGCAACAACCAATAAAAGAGTACAAGCAGACATTGAGAAACAGATAGGAGGAAATTTATACACCATTAGAGGCTCACTTGCACGTCCGAATTTCCAATTATATGTAATCCGCGTTAAATCGGAGGATGAGAAACTAATATGGCTGGCGAAAAATATCAATTCTTTGCAAGGAACAGGAGTCGTATATACCGGCACGAGAGTGGATACCGAGACGTATGCCAAATGGTTACAATATGTAGGAGTGAATGCTATAGATTATAATGCGGGTTTAGATGCTGAAACACGCAAATCTATTGAAAAAGGGTTGATGGATAACAGATGGAAATGTATTGTATCCACAAATGCGCTGGGTATGGGTATAGATAAACCCGACATACGCTTTGTTATTCATACTCAGATTCCTGTATCCCCCATTCATTATTACCAGGAAATAGGAAGGGCAGGGCGTGATGGAAAATCCACATGCATAATTTTGTTTTACAACGATAGCCGAAGTGTAGAAGGGGATGTTGAAGCAGATAAACAATTGCCACTCTCTTTTATTAATGGAGCGCGCCCTTCCGAAAGCAAATATCGAAAAGTCATTGAATTGCTTCAAGAAGAACCTTTAACAGAAAAAGAAATCGTCAAACAAGGCAACCTGAAATCAAATCAGGTAAGAACTATTCGGTACGACCTTATTGAGCAAGGAATAGCAAAAGAAGTTTTGTATAACAAAACGAAAAGGTATGAATATCAGTATAATGCTCCGCATTTTGACTATGCAAAATATGAAACATTGCGGTTAGCCAAACTAAAAGAGTTAGATTCTATGGTTGACTATGTTTATACCAAAGAACCAAGAATGAAATACCTATGTAGTTTTCTTGACAGCATAGAGGAAACCACCTATACAAATTGTGATAATACGAATCTCCCAGCGCTTGAGTTCTCTGACAATGAGGACTTAAGAAATAAATTACAAGCATTCCGAGAAACATATTTTCCGGAAATGGAGATGTGTGAATCTTCATGGCGAAACGTTTTGACAGAAGGAGAAAAGATACAACTATTAATAAAAGTTCCCTATTCGGATGTGATTGATATTTTTAGGAACCATGAATTAGTGAATAGATATATAGGAAAGATTTGCAAAGATGACTTTTCTGTACCTGAATGGGAAAAACTAACGGAGTTGATATCTGCTCACAAGGAAAAGAAATCACATATTACAAATGGTGTTGCAGCATCTTATTACGGAGTATCTAATGTTGGCACGGCAATTCACAGATCAAAATACGAGAACGGGGGAGATTTCCCTGATTTCTTACTTCGACTGATGCTAAAAGCGTTTGGAAAAAAGTTCGGAAGATATCATTACGATTTAGTCATGTATGTTCCTCCCACGCATTCCGGTGATTTGGTTCGGCACATAGCAGAGAAATTTGCCTTTGTAGTGAGAATTCCGTTATCTCACGACCTGCATAAAACAAGAATTACTCAGGAGCAAAAGATTTTTCAAAACGCATATAGCAAACAAGAAAATATCAAAGATGCTTTTGATATTAGTGTAAACGTCAAAGGCAAGAGTATTATACTTATTGATGATATATATGATAGCGGAGCAACTATAAAAGAAATAGGCGCAATGTTGACTCGAAAGGGAGCAGAGTATATAACACCTATTGTCATCGCAAAAACAGTTGGAGGTACACCTTTATGAATATGACTTATTGGTTTACTTTGACTTTTATTCAAGGAATAACGGTCAAAAGAAAAAATGAAATATATGTCAAGTGCTGGGAACATTCTCCGCGCATATCTATCGAACAATTATTTCAAGATAGCAGTGTTTGGGAAAGTATAGGCCTTACGCCTGAGGAATGTGAAACTTTTGCTAATTCAAGAAATGAATTGGCAAACAATTCATTCTTGGTAGAAAACTTACTTTCTCAAGGATATAACATCATACCTATCACATCACAGGATTATTCCAAAACATTGAAGAAAAACTTAGGTACAAGTAGTCCGACCGTGTTATTCTCGAAAGGAAATCTTAATCTGTTACAGGAGCCGGCTGTTGCTATAGTTGGTTCTCGAAATGCAGATCCTGTTTCTCTGCAATTCACCTCTGAAATTGCAAAAAAATGTGTTACTCAAAATAAGGTCGTTGTAAGTGGTTTCGCAAAAGGGGTGGATAAAATGGCATTAGATGCCGCATTAGAAGCAGGAGGAAAGAGCATAATTGTTTTGCCACAAGGAATAACTACTTTCTCGTCAGGATTTAAGCAGTATTACAAATATATTCTGCAAGGTCGTTTGCTTGTAATCAGTACATTCTATCCCAATGCTCCATGGAGTGCGGAATTTGCTATGAGAAGAAATCCGTATATTTATGGATTAGCAGATGAAATTTATGTGGCACAAAGTGATGAGAAAGGAGGCACATGGTCCGGCGTGATTGACGGATTGCGAAAAAAGCGTACTATCTATGTGAGGAAGCCTAATGTAAACGAGAGAAATGCAAATATTCTTCTGATTCAAAAAGGCGCAACCGCTGTTGATAACCAAGGAACTCCTATCCCCGTAGCCCCAGAGGAAATGCTAACATCGGAGGAAAGAAATAAACAACAACTTATAACCCGAATCCAATCAATACTAAGTACTTCTGGAGAATTAACGAGTAAAGCCATCTTAGAAAAAACCTCAATAGACTGGTCTGATAAAAAAATAAAAGAATTTCTTCGAGGTTCATCTTGCCGTGAGTTTATAGAGGAACATAAGTATAAAAATAGAATTTTATTTAGGATAAAAAGAACATCTAATCAGTCCGAAATAAAATTTGATTAGTTATATTGTTTGGCTTTGAACATTTCGTATATTTCAGACATCACTTATGCGGATAGCATTTCATACACACTTATACCCGAAACTGACTTATGCCAACCACCTTGCAAATACGAGATACCACTGCCAATATCCTCATTTTTTAGTGGGAAAACAAGGCGAATGGTATAAAAATGGTGAAAGAGAATAATGTTATAACTATATATATGGAAAAGAACAGCAAAATCTATGTGGCAGGACACCGCGGAATGGTGGGCAGTGCCATTGTGCGGGAGTTGCAGCGTCAGGGCTACACCAATATCATCACACGCACCCACCATGAGTTAGACCTCTGTCGCCAGGAGGCGGTAGAGACATTCTTCGCCGAGGCGAAACCCGAATACGTGTTCCTAGCGGCGGCTAAGGTGGGCGGTATCGTAGCCAACCAGAACGCACTTGCCGACTTTATGTACGACAACATGACACTCGAGATGAATGTCATCCACTCCGCGTGGCAGAACGGCTGCAAGAAACTCGAGTTCCTCGGTTCCAGTTGTATCTACCCGCGTTTGGCACCCCAACCCATGAAAGAGGACAGCCTGCTCACCGGGGCTTTGGAGAAAACCAACGAGGCGTATGCACTGGCAAAGATTTCCGGACTCAAATACTGCGAGTTCCTCAACCGCCAGTACGGTACCGACTACATCTCTGTCATGCCGACCAACCTCTACGGACCCAACGACAACTACCACCCCGAGCACTCGCACGTGTTGCCCGCACTGATACGCCGCTTCCACGAAGCCAAAGAGAGCGGGGCGGAGAGCGTTACCTGCTGGGGCGACGGCAACCCGCTACGTGAGTTCCTTTACGTGGACGACCTCGCCAACCTCTGTGTGTTCCTGATGAACCACTATTCCGGCAATGAGACCGTCAATGCAGGCACAGGCAAAGAACTGACTATCAAACAACTGACCGAACTTGTGGCAAAGGTCATCGGCTACCATGGGCGTATCGAATGGGACATCACCCGCCCCAATGGCACGCCCCGCAAACTGCTGGATGTCTCCAAAGCCACTGCCCTCGGTTGGACGTACAAGACCGAACTCGAAGACGGTATCCGCCTCGCCTACGAGGATTTCCTCCACAATCCCATCCGTGCAGAGCGATAGGGACATTATATATTACGTGAGTTCGATATAAGGATAGACTTAAAAACAGGTAAAGGATTGCCATCTACGAGGGATTTTTCAAAAGAGGGAAATATCTGTGCAATCAGTTGATTTTTAATGCAATAAGTACTTGCATATGTGCGGAAAATTTTGTAATTTTGTAGTGTAAACAAAATAATAAAACTATAAAACAAACCGCATATGCAAGTACCAAGCGACCGCAAAATTACAGAAATTTATTGTATTGTTGATGATTTCTGCCAAGAATTTTCCAAAATTCAGCCGAAAAAGGCAGTCGGTGACGGCAAAAGACATCGCAACAAACCCAACAAGATGAGCGATGCAGAAGTTATTGTGATACTGATTATGTTTCACATGGGGGAATTTCGATGCCTCAAACATTATTACGTGAATTACATCTGTGTGCATTGTAAACACCTGTTTCCCTGTACATTATCCTACAATCGTTTCGTTGAATTGGAACGTGATGTCATGGTGATGCTGGGTCTGTTTGTGAAGACTTGTCTGCTGGCAGAATGTACAGGAGTGTCTTTCGTTGATTCGACCCCTTTGCGTGTCTGCAGGTACCAGCGTATGCGTACGCACAAGACATTCAAAGGTTTTGCAGCGGTGGGGAAGTCCTCCATGGGGTGGTTCTATGGCTTCAAGTTACACCTTATCATCAATGACAGGGGAGAAATCCTCAATTTTGCACTTAGTCCGGGTAATGTGGATGACAGGCAGCCATTGTATAACCCCAAGTTTGTGGAGAAAGTAACAGGCAAACTTTGCGGGGACAAGGGATACATCAGCCACACACTCTTTGAGAACCTGTTTATGTGTGATATACAGTTGATTACAAAGTTGAAAAAGAATATGAAAAATATGCTTATGAGTCAGGAAGACAAGATTATTTTGCGTCACAGGGCACTCATTGAGTCTGTCAACGATGAACTGAAAAACATGGCTCAAGTGGAACATTCGCGGCATCGCTCCATTGCCAACTTCCTGTGCAATACGTTTGCTGCCGTCGCTGCATATTGCTATTTCCCAAAGAAACCATCATTAAATCTCCAATTTGAAAACTCACAACAACTCTCTCTCTTCTGACTAAAAACAACTTCACTTATATCGAACTCACGTTA
>CAKVBV010000007.1 GCA_934725535.1 uncultured Bacteroidales bacterium
GGTTCATATTTGCCGAAGAGTTTGCCAAGTTGGCAATGATATGTTTCATTTTTAATTTTTTATAGTTATGGCAGAGTTTGTACTGCATGACCCGTTGCAAGAGTTGCACGGGAAGTTATCGAGAAAAAATGGTCGTGTAGAGTATATGTATCGTAGCGATACGGACTACAACTACACAAGTATGAAACGTGCGCTGAGCCGCAAAGAGAAGAAGTCGCGCAAAGCAAAGCAGACAGCCGCTCAGACGGAAGTCCAGGAGCGGTTTACGGAAGCAGTGCGTGCGACCCGAACCAGGCTTGGCGACCCGAACCAGAGAACCGCCGACATAGCGGCATTCAAGAAACAGACACGGTATCCGACACTGTACGGGTATGTGTTCAGTCTTGAATACGCGAAGTTGTAGGATTTTATGGGGGGAGAGATTAGAGGTTAGAGATTAGGGAAGCCCCGCGTAAGGAGAGAGTCCTTAGGCGGGGCTGTTTTTTTTTTTGGGGGGGGGATGGTGGGGTGGATTATATCATAGACGTTCTATTTGTTCGAGACGTTCTCTATAGAAACATTATGCTAAATTATGGCTATACAGAAGAAACTCGACAAACGCCCCATGGAAAAATTGTCTGCGCTACTCCTCTTGAAGGTTTCTTCTATCATCTTACTAAACTTTACACGACTAATTGCATTTGTTATTGGACAATACAAATGTTACCGATTCCTATTTTGTATCATATTTTTCGATAAATGTCCGGACATCATTCCAATACTCTTCAATGACGTGCAGGTTGGAGTCGGGAAGGTTCCACCATTGAATGCGTTGCAAGGCAGCAATTTGGTCGGAAGAGAAGCGATAGCGTATAAGTTTTGCAGGAACGCCCCCCACGATGGCATAAGCAGGCACATCTTTAGCAACGACAGCACCCGCTGCCACAATAGCCCCATTGCCAATGGTTACTCCGGAAAGAATGGTAACATTCTCCCCGATGAAGACATCATTACCTATTCGGACAGGCAGAAATTCGTCAATCTTATCCGTTAGCGAAAGCGTGGTTCCATTCTGCTTCAACGTGGAATAGAACATAGGGGATGTACTCAGTTTGTCGGTAGGGTGTATGCCCAATCCACACGTAAAATTGTTGCCAATAGAGCAGAAAGCACCTATATCGGCACCATAGACAAGCGAATTGCGTCCGATATACGAGTATCTGTCCACGCTACTATTTTCGATATGGTATGTAGGTTTCAATTTGGCACGACTATCTATGTGTACGTTTACCATTCTGTTTTCCAAGGGTAACCAGTTCAGAGATTTTCTAAATGGACGCACCATTATTTTGGCGGCTGTTCTTACCTTCGAATACCCCCCCCTGAAAAATTGCCACACTGTTCGCATAGAATTATACAACCCAAGACTCATAGCAATCCGCCCGATACGCTGGTGGAAATTATGAGGACCATATTGCCGTTTGAAGAACATATCAATCTCATGACGGACGTTCTTGTTTTCAACGACAGGTTGTTTATGAACAGGAAGATAGTCTATTGTCTGCCCGTTGTAGGAAACTTGCGATTCTCCACAGTGTTCCCCGCTATTATCAAATCCGACATTACGAACAAGACTATGCGAAGGAAAGAGTGCAAAGCCTCCTGTCCACAGCCAAGAAGCATACCACCGAACCGCCCATGTATAATAGGCACCGTTTTTATTGTCCACCAATTGGCAATAGTTGCGCATGTGTCCCTCAATGTCAAATTCCTTTTTCAAAGCGGGTGTATTGTAGTGCGCCAGATGCACATCTATATCATGTTCGTAGCACGCCCATGCCCGTTTCCACGTAGCCCATCCCCAACAAGCATAGATGCGCAAAAAGTACGTGGCAGGAGTTTTGGGGACATGCTTATAAGGATAGATATACCCGCTTACCAGCATCACCCGTTCATCATTTTCGTAGAGAGTGAGTGCCTCGTTCATATAACGCAAGAAACCACGAGTAGGAACGATATCGTCTTCCATGACAATGACGCGCCCATATTGATTGACGACTTCTGTAACGCCTGTGATAATGGAGTCGGCAAGACCATTGTTGGTTTCGGATTCAATGATATGCACCTTGCCACACCATTGCTCGCGGCGAATGAGTGTTCGCACATCGCTAATGCGTTGGAGTTGGTCAGCATCAGCATCGGGCTTTGCCCCATCAGCATAGATGAATAACTCGGACTCTGCGGCGAGGTCGTTTGCCATCAAGGCACGGAGTGTCTGCTCGGTGTGCCAAGGGCGATTATAGACAAAAAGGACTATCGGAGCGTAGGGCATAGTTGCAATAATTGGAGGTTAGGATTCAAAATCATTCACTTTAGCGGGCAAAGACAGATATGTGCCATATTCACGGAGAACCGCATCCTTGCAATAATCCAACAGACAGGCTTCGGGCGTAAAAGTGAGTTCTCCCAAATATACTTTGCCATAATTATCATAGAAATCGACTCTGACAAACGGAAAATCCTTTGCAATACGATTGGCAGCAGCGATCATAGTATCTAAATTCTCGGGTGCAGGAATGGTTGTCGGGTCTTCGGATTTAAGATAACCGGCACGTTGCCAATCCAATGTATAGGAACTCAGCAAAGCGTGTCCTTTTGCATCCCGTTCTCTACATACCAAGAAAAACACCGGTTTTCCACCTATACACATCAATTTATAATCCACAATACTACCTGTTGCATCCAAATCGGACAAATACTCTTCTGCAAAAATTTTACGAGGAATATAGGAATAATGATACTCATTATGCTGTTTGCCATAGTCTTCTTTCATCCACTTATTCAGTTTGGTTATTGTTTGCGGAATGTCTAACATATTCTTGTCTCGGACTATTATATTGTAGCCGCAACCATGATTGCATTTAAGTACAAACTGTTGTGGCAACCTACTGAAATCAATGTCTTCTGCACGTTCCCATACTCCAAAAAAAGCGGGAACATTAATGTTATGAATACCAGTATTCTTCAGATACTCACGTACGCCTAATTTGTCGGTACATGATACCTTGACAGAAGGTATCCAATACCGATTAAGCCATTGGAGTTTATCGTTCAGCCAAAGAGGATTGTTGTAGTTGAGTTTCCTGCCTGTAGTTTGCTTGAAACGTACATGGTCGAACCAATCGCTGTTTACTTTTTTGGAGAAATTCCACAAGAAATGGTTCCATTGGCAGCGCAGTGTCCGCTGTATTTTTTTACACAGATTTTTCATATTTGCTTATTTAAGATTTGCAATTGTATCCCCAAGAGCATCTCGCAAGAAAGCCTCGAAAGAAGGATAAACAGGATTATTGTCCAACAAGAATTGCTCGTATGAATTTCCAGGCAGTTGGATGTTTTTGATACGCTGCGTGAAAGCCTTTGGGTAGCCGGCTTCGGGGTGATAAAACAAAGCAAATTCTTCCCAAAAATCTTCGATAGTTGGTAACGTTCCACGATATTGGTACAAATCGCGGGCATATTGTTTGGCTTCTTCCACAGCCTTGCTTTTGCGTTTTTTGTAATACTCGTCCAAAGAGCAAATGACACGTGCCGGAACACCAACCACAACCGAATCAGAAGGTATATCTTTGGTTACAACAGCCCCTGCGGCAATAATCACATTATCACCAATAGTTACTCCACGCAGTATAATGACTTTCTGACCAATATAGACGTTGTTCCCTATAATGACATGGCTCCGCCCCTCGATGTAGTCGTGGTATTTTTGTCGGAATACAGACGAACAGAAATCATGGGTCAAGATACTGACGTCCGCCGTAATGGATACATTGTCGCCTATCCGAATAAGTCCCAAAGAGGTTGTATCGAACCGAATAGAACGGTGGTTGAACAGTCGCAGGTTTTTGCCTATCACCACCCCACTCTCTCGAAGCCATTGTTCATATCCTTTGGCAGTACGGCAAAGCCAATGCCGACGAAGTGTCATAAAGATTTTCTTCATAACCAGTTTGCTCCTATCTTACGGTTTGTATTGATGCTATTTTGTACGGCTGGTGCTTTACTTCCGATGAAACGCGCCATACGCCAGTTGTTCTGCGCCTCATGCCAATGGAAATAGGTAAACTGTTTGAGGGCTTGGAGTGTGTATCGAGATTTCCATTGCCAGGGTGTAATCGCGGCATTGATGTCAGCCAACTCGACCAACATATTCTTTTCCCAAGTCTCATGCTCGGCATCGTAGTCGTCAGGGCGTTCTTCGATGTCATGGCATATACAAGCAGCAGGGCATATACCTATTTTTCCTCCGTGATAATGAACACGTTGCATATAGTTGTCGTCTTCCCCCCGATGAAAGAAAAGGGGGTCGAAACCTCCGACAGTCTCTATCGTCTTGCGGGGCAACAGCCATGCCGCCGCTGCGATATAGTTGGTTTCGTACACAGGTCGCAAAGGTCGCCGGAAGAACAAATCGGACAGGAGGTCGTTCCCTTTGCTCGGCATGGCGATTATATGCTGTTCGCTCCCCTTTGTAATGCGCTCGCCATTACCATACAGCCAAAGAGCAGACATAATGGTATATTCGGGATGAGCGGCAGAAGCATTGACGAGTTGCTCTATGCAATCATCGGTATGTAACCAAGCATCTTGGTTGAGAAGGAAAGCATAGTCATAGTTTTCGTCCAACATACGGCGAAAACCTATATTATTTGCCTGTCCAAACCCAAGATTCTCATAGGAACGGACAAGAGCGACTTGCGGATAATGTTCCGCAATCCAATCGGCAGAGCCATCGGAAGAAGCATTGTCCACGACCATGATATCCAAAGGAAGAGAAGAACGCAAAAGGCTTCCAAGACAGCGGTTGTACCAATGCATGCCATTGTAGGTGACTATGATGGCGAGGATTTTCATAAATGCTTGAAAAATGATGAGAGTTTGTGCAATGGTTTCAAAACCATTGCGCCAAACTTGTAATCAATGGAATTTGCCCGCTGTTCAGCTTGAACATTACGGTTTGATTTTGCAAAGAAATCAACCAAATTATCAACGCCCCGTTGAAGAAATTCGGCTTTATCCTGTTCGGGAAGACACTCGTACATCCTTACAAAGGCACGCACACGATTACGTTGCATATATGCCTTGTCTTGCGTCATAGAAGATTGTTGAACACGATACAACACCAATTTATCCGGAATCTCACGGAATACAGCCCCTTGACAAGACAGATTTGTCCAGAATATCCAATCTTCACAAGCACGTACTTTTTCATCGAAAATTACAGTATGTTGCTGCAAAAAAGCATTCCTAAACAAACCTGAATGGATGGCAATGACAAATGTCCGTCCCCAATTATACAGGAAGCCGGCAGGAGTAAGGTCGTAAGAGGATTGGGAGAACTCATTTTCCCACGTATGTGCGGGAGTATCGGTAAACATACTATGATGACATACACAGATATCCGCTTTGCATTGCTCCAAGACAGCGACCTGCATTTCCAATTTATCGGGCAACAGAATGTCGTCCGCATCAAGGAACTGAATATACTCTCCCTTTGCAAGCCGCAAGCCCGCATTACGTGCGGCAGAAAGACCTCTGTTCTCCTGCTCAAAAAGGCGAATGCGAGCATCACGTTGCATATATGCACGGACAATAGAAGCACTATTGTCCGTGGAGCCGTCGTTGACTACAATACACTCCCACCCAAGGTACGTTTGTGACAATAAACAATCTAATGTATCACGTATATACATAGACTGATTATAGCATGGTATAATGACAGATATTTTCATCCTATTGCCATTTTGATAGTTCGTTTGATTGATTTTGCAGAATATCTATTCAGTTTTAAGTAGAAAAACGTATATTTCAATGCCTTCGCAACGTCCTTTTGGGTCAATCGATTATCCTTTAGTCTCCTGACTTCTCTCAAAATACTATCCTTGTATTTCTCCCGATTCGCAAGATACAATCTGTGAGATGTCATTATTCTGCGGAAGTAGGCATCCAAATTGGCAATCGCCAAATAATACTGCGCCTTGCGAATCCTATCCATGTTACCACGAGATACAGAATTTGAATTATCCACACGGTATTGATACAAATCCATATCCACATACAATATCTCCCCACATTCTTCCAATTTCAAATATAAATCTCTATCTTCCGCCGAAAGCAACGCTGTATTTATTCCGCTTGTTTTCAAATAAGCACTTCGCTTGAAAGTAGCGAAATGTGATACCATATTTTGGGAACTAATCAATAAATCCTCGTCCGCTGATAGTGCCCCTATTGACAAGTTTGTTTCTGCCAACAAACTTTGCATTGATAACTCTCTGAATCTGGAATATATCAGTGAACACTCAGGATGGGCATTATGCATCGCCACCATTGTCTCTATGGCATTTCTTTCCAATCTATCATCGGCATCCAAGAAACCACAGATATGACCATGTGCTAACGAGATTAATTTATTCTTTGTCTCCCCCACCCCTTTTTGCGTTATGTTGTAATGTATGAAGACATTGGGTATATTATTCTCTATTCTACTATATACCTCTTTTGAATTATCAGTAGAAGCATCATCCAGTATTATAATTTCCCATTTTTCATACGTTTGCATACAAACGGACCGTATTGCTTCTGGCAAATACTTCCCATTGTTATGATTTGCTATTAGCACCGAGAATAAAGGACGTTCTATGTCATTCTTCCACTCCATATCACTTCGTTAGAGATTTACGAAAAAACGGACATAACATATACTTATAAATCGTAATCCAGAAGTATCTCCGAAAATAAAGCCGAGGGTTCAAACGGCAATACCATAGTCGATATTTCCAAATATCTTGAATATCATCTTTAGTATAAAAAAGCCTATCTAAATAGATTCTTTCGTATTGTTTTGTAATATCTTTCACATCTGGAAACACGCTTTCCATTAGTTTATACTGCTTCAACAATGCCACAATACGGGCAGCTGGCATTTCCCAAGTCAAACTACCAATATGACGGCGATATGTCGCCCCCATGAAATTCATACAATGTAATTTCCCGATTTGGGATAATGATAAGAACAAATAAATATCACCATAGACCAATGGTACAGGACTTACATGTCGAACCGCTGGCGAATTTAAGAATACAGCACTACATGTCGGAATTGTCCATTTTTCATATATTTCATATGCTGTGTAATCACGTTCTTCTAATTGGCTAAATAATTGCTTATCTCCCTGTTGTGAAGACAGTACATTTACGCGGTGAAAACAAAGGCTGTAGTCGGGATGTGTTTCGAGGAAAGCAACTTGCTTTTGGAGTTTGCGAGGGTCTGTCCAGTAGTCATCGCCTTCGCATAGGGCGATGTATTTGGCACCGGTGGCATCGACGGTGGTATTCATAATGCGACCAAGAGAGCCGTCCGGTTTGGAGTATTGGTTCTCGGTCTCGTAGATAGGACGTATGATGTCAGGGTACTTGGCAGCGTATTCACGAATGATGTCGGCAGAGTGGTCTGTAGAGGCGTCATCGTGAACAATAGCCACAAAAGGGAAATCGGTTTGCTGCATGACAAAGCCATTGAGACAATCACGAAGATAGGCTTCGTGATTGAAAACAAGGCACTTGATGGCTACGAGAGGATGTTTGTTATCTTGTTCCATTAGTTTAGATATTTCCTTATTAGGTCTCCATAAAACGCTTTAGTTCCCCATTTACAAACTGTGCAGGCTTCCAACCACCACATCTTAAATTATTTACAATCAACGAGTCTAATCCATTTGCCACTACTCCCAGCGGCGCACTTAGAAATCCAACACCTTGTGTAAATAAAAATCTCAACACTTTCCCCGCAACACGCTGTGTCCATGGGAGTTCCACCTTCATTGCCCTATCAAATTCTTCCACAAATGATTTTTCATCAGAAAGTTGACTCTTCCATATCTTAAATTCACGTGCAGCATGCAATAAATCCACGATATCTTCAAATGATTTCGAACCACTATCTATTACTTCTGCGATACTGGTAAACGGATGAACTTCGGCTTGTTCAAAATTTTCTATTGCGCTTTTATCTTTATTATATCGCTCTAACACATTTCTTTGTTTACATGACACTATCAATGATTGTGCCGATGAAGTATATAGAACGCTATTCTTTTGCAATGAAAAATCCATCAATTCATAAACCTCCACCATATTCAATAATAAACCACTATGACGAAAACGAAAACCAGGCTGACCACATTGAGCAACCTTTAACTCCAACTCCCCTGTTGCCATATTAGTATCAAACACAAATCCTTTCTCTAATTTACGGAACTCATATTTATTTACCCTATCAAACATAGATATGGGATAGTTTAATTCTCGTAATTGTTCCTGCAGAATTTCTTTATGAATAAAATGTTCATAAATATCCTCATGAACTGCTACTAAGGCATTGTTTGAGAATTCAAACTCTTGGGTTATGTCCACATAATGTTCCACAATTTTTGTTTGTTCCCTGTCTAATTTCTCAGTTTGGCAAAAAGTCTTAAGCGATTTTTCACACACACGGTAGTGCATATCAGCACTATACAAATATACATAACGAACATCCTCTCCATACCCTGGAAATTTACCACAAGCAATCGTATTTGTGGCTATATACAACACCAACCCATACTCTTTCAACCTATCCAATCCGTCAAAACCTATGCGTTGCCACAAATCCGGTAAACAATCTTGTTTGATTACTAAATTGACCTCATCATAAAACAACAGGCACTCTATTATTTGCCCAAGAGTGTGAGTAACTTTATCATAATTTATGGTTATGGAATTGAACATATAACTATGCTTTTCTCAGTATCATCGGACATAAATCCTTAACAATGTATAATCCTGTTTCAAAATGCAATAAATTATCATCTGTTGGCTTGCCATTCAGCCAATCAACCAACAATTGGGGATAATTGAAACCTGCCAAATATGAAAGCGGATAGTGCCCTGATATGCGGCAATTCATTTCTGTAACATAAACCTCATTATCAGGCGTAAGGAAACAATCAACAGATAAGATTCCCGTATGACCACTATGCTCTGCTATCGTCTTACCCAAGTCAACAAAGGGAGAAGAATCTGCAGTACGTCCCAAATCGGTTTCGCCACTGCGCATTGCGACTTTCTCTTTAGCAAAAGTTCTTATGTAGTGTCCGTCCAAGTCATTAAGTACATCCAGACCAAACTCCTTTCCTGTCATCATTTGTTGGTATATGATAGCGTAATCTTTAGTCATTGATGACTCATATTTTAGGTATGAATCAAATATATCCCTATAACATCTTTCAGAGAAAACTAGTAATTCCTCTTCATCATATACTTTGTATATTCCAATTGATGCCATTCCCCAACGCGGTTTGATAACAATCGGATATGACAAGACTCCATTTGCGATGGCCTGTTTAACTTCATCTATGTGAATATATGTTTTAGGAGTTGATAATCCTAAATGACTAATATATTGATAGGTCTTATACTTGTCATTACATATTTCCACAAAATCCGCAGGTGCTAATATCAGTTTTATGCCGTTATCTTCAAAGTCTTTTGTATGCCGAGACAATACTAATAAATCAACATCGAACAGAGAAAGAACTGCATTTATCTCATTCTGTTTGCAATATGTGATTATGGAAGGAATATAGTCCGCATCATATATCAATGGAGATATAAAATAACCATCTGCTCTTTTCAAAGCGATAGTGTACGTACTATTGGAAGCAAACACTTTGCCTATGCCTTTGGTACTTTTGAAATAATCTACAATATAAGACCGACGTCCTGCAGAAGTTAGAAGTATATTGACCATATCCATTTTTATTCTATTAGTGATAATTTTTCCATTGTCGGCTTATCTTGAAATAAAGCCAAATTTCGTCGAATTTTCTCATCAGTCCAATTCCACCATTGTAATTCTAACAATTTCTGTATCACAGATTCCTCAAAACGATACTTTATTATCCTTGCAGGACATCCCGCAACGACTGCATAGGGGGGGGTATCCTTATTAACCAAGGCATTCGCACCTATCACAGCCCCATCTCCTATATGCACACCTCGTAAGATAGTAGCATTAGCACCTATCCAAACGTCATTTCCTATTTCTATAGGCTTATCAAATTTATCATTCCTAATGCAATTATTCTCTGTTACTATGCCAAAATAGGAATCATATATGAATGGGTGTGCTGATGTTTTATGATAATCATGTTCAGGAGGACCTATTGTTACCCCATACGATATCGATGTATAATTACCTATTTTAGCATTAAAAATCATATCAAACGGACCTGTATATGTTCGCTTACCTATATCACATTGTTGGATTAACGTATTTCTGTCCACACGAACATAGTCTCCCAATGTAGAGAAACGGACACGGCTATTATCTCCAATAATACAAAACTCTCCAACAGACGATGATGTACACTCAGCATCTTTATATAAACGAACAGAGTTCGGGATGTTTACATTCATTTTTATATCGTTATTTTGTTTACACATTGAAAAGTCCTTATCTTACAAGAGAGATTTCTAAATGCAGATGTTGCGTATAGGGGGATTCCGAGGGTCATAGCATCTATTTATTTCTACAATTATGATAGATTTGCTCTAAATTCTGTACGAATAATTCATTGGATAATTTGGCAAAATTTTTCTCTTGCTGCGAAGCATTGGAATGGTCAATGTCATCGTTATATGCCTCTTTGATTGAAGTCAAAATTGCGTGCATTTCGTCCTCAGTCGGTGATAGAGATACACCGTATTTTGCCAACATTGCAGCAAATAGAGTTTTAGATTTTAACCACTTGTCAGTCATAATAGTCTCTCCTTCTAATTTTTTAATTCCTCACAATGTTGTACATATTCCTCATCTGTAAATGACTCGGCATTTGATTTTGAATGCGATAACACTCTTAATGCTTCACTAACCAATAAATCTTGTGTATTTTGCACATTAACAAATTGTTTAGGTGAATAAAAACGGTCTATCTCTGTTTGTTTCAAATCCTTATATCCTAATGAGTTAGCCATTTCTGACAACATATCAAGTTTGAAAGCATTGCTTTCTGAATTATATTGTGAGTTTTCATTCAAACTATCATAATACTCACGCCACGCCTTACGCACCTTGTGGTTATCTTGAAATACAATATCTATCGTATTCAAAGCATCGACCCATTCTTTCGTAATCGGTGTAGACTTACGATTAGCCATCAGTGTGAAAAATAAATCACGTTTTGCTTTTTGTTTTGCATCTCTCTTATTCCATCTTACTCCCATCCACCACACAATAATGGGAATAATTGCCACCGAAACTATTTGGGCAATTACAAGCAATAAATTTGTATCCATAATTTTATAAGTTTCATAATAACCAAATTATACACTTCTATCCACCTTTGGTGGGAGAATCTGTGTTGGCTCAGACTCAAATAAAGCGTTTCTATCCAAAGTTTCCAAAATTGTCATTTGTTTTATGGCAATCTCATTTAATCGTATCAAACGTGCCGATTGCTCCAAGCCATCCCCAATGAAGACCGCATTTAAGTTCTCCAAATTACTCAAACATATCAATTGGTTGATTGTGGCATAGTCTCGGATATTTCCTTTTTGTTGTGGATGGCTTTCACGCCATTCTTTCGCAGTTATTCCGAAAAGTGCCACATTTAAGACATCTGCTTCTTCGGCATATATCAATGACTTATGTTTGGCATCAATCTCTTGCGGAATTAAGTTTGTTTTTATGGCATCGGTATGAATATGATAATTAAGTTTACTAAGTTCGCGTTTGGCAGTCCAGCCAAGTGTCCTCAGCCTTTCTTCCTGCAAAAGTTGATATTGTTTTACTAACAAAAGTTGAAAACGCGGACTTATCCACATACCAAAGTGATATGCTATGTCTTTATGGGCATAGGTTCCTCCATAACGCCCCGTCTTAGCCACAATACCAATAGCATTTGTACGCTCAATCCATTGCTTAGTAGAAAGGACAAAATTATTACTACCTGCCTCATTTCTAATTGTACCGAATTCGGTATAATTAAAATTCGGATTGTATAGAAGTTCCCACTCTCCCAGGTACTCAATCGTGCTTTTCAGACTCATCCATTTGAAAATAATATGCTCTTGCATTTGGCTATGAGCCATATCCGTCAAACTGATATAATCTTCACCATTTAAGCCATTCAATACGGATATTTCGGATGATTCTACTATGATTTTATCTAATTTTGCCATAAAATTTTGTTTATTACCAACTTATCGTAAAAATACCAGTACTCCTTACATATTGAGTATGCACACGCCGCACGGCGAGAGGCGTCATTCCAATAAATGCGCCCAACTTCCCTGTTCCAAAGCCATATTGCTACAATGTTATTTTCCATGCCTTACGCGCTTGGGCAGTTGTCCGTTTCGTTCTGAGAGGACATAAGGAGAGATTGGCATATCGGGCAAAAGGTCTGCAACCGGCGCCAGTTGGTCAATCACACGCAACAATGATAAGAAATTGCCCATCGTGATATTGGTTGCCTTGCCCTGTTCAAAGGCCTGAAGAGTAAGCAAACCAACCCCTGCACGCTCCGCAACCTCTTTCTGCGTCAGATGAGCAGTCAAGCGATAGGTACGATATTGCGCACCTAACGTTTGCACGATAGCCGCATTGGAAAGAGCCGATATGTTTTCTTTGTTGAGCATATTCTTGCTACATACAAATGATAAATATATTATTCTTTATGAGCAAATTTCAATTATAACAAATAATATATTATACCTTACAAGATGTGCTAATTATATCTATCACCCGTTGAATGTCGTTGTCAGTCAAAGCGTGGTGCATGGGGAGGCAGATGACTTGGGAGGCGAGGCGATTGGCTATGGGGAGGTTTGCCTCATCAGCACTCGGATAGGTTCTGTATGGCTCGAAGGCTGTTATGAGAGGATAGAAATAACGGCGCCCCAATACGTTCTGCGTCTTCATAAACTCGTACAAAGCATCGCGGGACATTCGATAGTCGTCAGTTACCAGAATTGGGAAGTAGGAATAGTTCCACTTGAAGGTCGGATTGATTTCATAAGGGAACAGTTCTATTCCTTTTACATCTTTGAGGGCTTCCACATACTTCTCGGCAACCCGTTTGCGGGCAGCAATGGCAGCGTCCACCTGACGCAGATTGAGCAGACCATAGGCAGCACGCATCTCGTCCATCTTGGAGTTGATGCCCGGTGCAACAACCGTAGTCTCACCACGGAAGCCGAAGTTCTTCAGGTTGTCCACATCGTACTTCATCTCCGCACTATGCACGACCATGGCACCGCCTTCAACGGTGTTATACACCTTGGTGGCATGGAAACTCAGCGTGCTGATGTCGCCCCATTCAAGTACAGGACGTCCTTTGTACGTAACGCCGAAAGCATGGGCAGCATCATAAATGACTTTGAGGTTATGCTTTCGGGCGATGGCATCGATGGCTTCCACATCACACGGACAGCCATAGACATGAACGGGCATGATGGCAACCGTTTTGTCCGTGATGGCGGCTTCTATCTTGGAGGGGTCTATATTGCCGTTCTCGGGGAGGACATCCACAAAGACGGGTGTCAGTTTGTTCCACCAGACAGAATGGGTGGTTGCCACAAACGAATAGGGCGTGGTAATGACCTCCCCCTCCGTAATGCCCAACGCCTGCAAAGCCGTGATGAGAGGCAGCGTGCCATTGGTAAACAACGATAGGTACTCCACTCCAAGATAGTCCGTTAGGGCTTTTTCCAACTGCTGATGGTAGTAGCCGTTGTTGGTAATCCACTTGCGCGACCAGATGTCTTGCAGGAGTTGGGTGTATTCTTCCAAGTCCGGAAGGAGGGGGGAAGTGACTGTTATTTGATTATCGGTATTCATTTGATTTTCACTTCTGTATAGTTGAACTGCGGTGTGATGTCGCCCGGTTCTTTTCCCATCCAACCACCGATTTCAATGGCTTTGTTGGCAACCGTAAATGAAACGACATCTTGTGCATAAGCAAGAGAATAAGTATTATTGGTTTGGACAATCGGCAATAGGTCCAAAGAGAATGTCCCCCAATTGAAAAAGTTACCCGGAAGTTGGCATATCTGTTCGTACTCTCCGATGTCGTGGTGTCTGTCATAGCAACGTCCTCCACCTGAAGTAGAGAAAAGGCGTTCTCCTTGTTCGTTTTTCAAGTGGAGTGTAATCCAGAACTTGTCATAGGCTTTGGTTAGACGATAGCGCATAACTATTTCCAAATCGTCTGTCATACGCATCACATCGGTATAATCACCACCTTTAGGGCGGACACCAATCTCAAGTAACTCAAAGCCATAGCCCTTATATTGAGGCTCCGACCACGACTTGTGATTATCGATTGCACTATCACCACGAAGGTAATGGGTAACGATAGGGTCAATATCGCCTTGGTCTATGAGTTTCCCGTTTTGGAGGATAACCCCATGCTTACAAAGACTTTTAATGCTCGTCATATTATGACTGACGAAGAGGACGGTGCGGCCGTCGCCGTGGGAGATGTCCTGCATCTTGCCGATGGCTTTCTTTTGGAACTCCGCGTCTCCGACAGCCAATACTTCGTCCACCACCAAGATTTCGGGATCCAAATGGGCGGCAACGGCAAAGCCCAAACGAACCATCATACCGCTACTATAGCGTTTGACAGGGGTGTCAAGGTATCGTTCGCAGCCGGAGAAAGCGACGATTTCATCAAGTTTGGAGGTAATCTCCTGTTTGGTCATGCCGAGAATGGCACCATTCATATAGATGTTCTCACGACCGGTCATCTCGCCATGGAAACCCGTACCGACCTCCAACAGAGAGGCTATGCGTCCGCGGGCGCGAATGGAGCCTGTGGTAGGGGCAGTAACCTTACTAAGCAGTTTGAGGAGCGTGGACTTGCCGGCACCGTTCTTGCCGATGATACCGACCACATCGCCCTGCTCGACCTTGAAATCTATGTCGCGCAACGCCCAAACGTACTCGGAGTTGCCCTTGGAGGCACGGTCGTTGACCTCGCCGATTTTCAGATAGGGATCCTCGCGACGCAGGATAGTGGTCTGGAACCAACGGTCAAGGTCGTGGGCGATAGTACCAGTGGAGACTACCCCCAGGCGGTATTGTTTGCTGACGTGATTAAATTCTATTGCGGTTGCCATTACTCGGATATTTTCTAAACAAATGTCATCAAGCGTATTATCAAGCGCACAAAGTTACAACTTTTCCGCCACTTATGCAAATGGTGTGCCACTTTGCACGGAAATAGTCTTACAACCTTTCGAGAAGGTCGGCTTAATCACATACTAATCACATACTAATCACATACTAATCACATACTAATCTCATACAGTTAACCCGACGAGCATCCAAGTAACTCAGAGACCTCCCCTAACTGAGTAAGGAGTTCTATGATGCTCATAGGGCATCAATCGTAAATCCGCAATAAGGCGGTATTTCCTTCGCCTTCAAAGAAGAGTTCTTTTATTAATGGCGCGGGACGCGTCGTCTCCACAAATAAGATAATCCCGTTAGACTGCCTTATGAGACTTGACAATTGGCGACGCGAGCCGCGTCGTCCCCCAAGCATTGCACATTTTTCGTAAGAGCACTTGCATATATCAAAAAATAGATTTACCTTTGCCGAAAAATACAGAGATATTTTGTAAAGACAAATAGATACTTAGTTAAAAACAAACGAGATACATCGGTTACAAATCTGTTCTATGACAAGACATGAACAACTGATAGAGGCACTCCAACATAACTTTGGATTTGACTCGTTTAAGGGAAACCAGGAAGCCATCATCAACAACCTGATGGACGGGAACGACACATTCGTACTGATGCCGACCGGCGGGGGCAAAAGCCTCTGCTACCAGTTGCCGTCGCTGATGATGGACGGCGTGGCAATCGTCATCAGTCCGCTGATAGCGTTGATGAAGAACCAAGTGGACGCCATGCGCAACTTCTCGGAAGAAGACGGCGTGGCACACTTCATCAACTCGTCGCTGTCACGGCCTGAGATACACGCGGTGAAAGAGGACATACTGGCGGGGAAGACGAAGTTGCTGTATGTGGCTCCCGAGAGTCTGACGAAAGACGAGAATGTGGACTTCCTGAAAGGCGTGAAGATTTCGTTCTACGCCGTGGACGAGGCACACTGTATCTCGGAATGGGGACACGACTTCCGCCCCGAATACAGGCGTATCCACCCGATTGTGGAGCGGATAGGGAAGGCTCCCATCATCGCGCTGACCGCAACCGCCACCCCAAAAGTGCAGCACGATATACAGAAGAACCTCGATATGCTGGACGCGAAAGTGTTCAAATCGTCGTTCAACCGTCCGAACCTATATTATGAGGTGCGGCAGAAGACCGAGAGCGTGGACAAGGACGTAATAAAATTCATCCGCAGTATGGAGGGAAAATCGGGCATTGTGTATTGCCTGAGCCGAAAGACCGTGGAGGACCTCGCGGCGACACTGAAAGTGAACAATATCACCGCCCTACCCTATCACGCGGGCATGGACGCCGCCACGAGAAGCGCGAACCAAGACGCATTCCTGATGGAGAAAGTGCAGGTGATTGTGGCGACGATTGCGTTCGGAATGGGTATTGACAAGCCCGATGTGCGGTTTGTGATACACTATGACATTCCGAAGTCGCTGGAAGGCTACTATCAGGAGACGGGTCGTGCGGGACGCGACGGCGGCGAGGGGCAGTGCATTTGCTTCTATTCGCCCAAGGATATTGAGCGTCTGCGGAGGTTCCAACAGGGCAAACCCGTTGCAGAACAGGAGATTAGCAACCAGTTGCTGTTTGAGACCCAGTCATACGCCGAGTCGCCGCTGTGCCGACGGAAATTGCTGCTGCACTACTTCGGCGAGGAATACGAGCAGGAGAACTGCGGGAACTGCGACAACTGCCGCAAGAAATACCGCATGATGGACGCGACGGAGTTGCTGGGCATCATATTGGAGACCATACAACAGTTGAACGAGAAGTTCCATACGGAGCATATCGTGGACATCATCAAGGGCAACGAGACCGCCGCCGTGCTGTCGTACAAACACAACGAGTTGGAGAACTTCGGTGCGGGCGAGGACGAGGACGAATCGACGTTGCACGCCATCATCCGGCAGGCGATGCTGGTGGGGTACCTGAAGAAAGACATCGAGAGTTACGGCGACCTGAAACTGACCAACGAGGGGCGTAAGTTCCTGAAACGGCCGGTGAAGTTCGAGGTGCCGATAGAGGCCGGCGAGGACGATGAGGACGGCGAGATGGAGGCAGGTATGGCGACGTGCGCTGCCGCAGATGATGTGCTGTTTTCGATACTGAAAGACCTGCGCAAGAAACTGAGCAAGAAACTGAATGTACCGCCGTTTGTGATATTCCAAGACGCAAGTCTGGAGTCGATGGCGACGTCATACCCCATCACGACCGAGGAGTTGCAGAACATGCCGGGCGTGGGTGCGGGCAAGGCGAAACGGTACGGCGAGGAGTTTTTGCGGGTGATAAAAGAGTACGTGGAGGAGAATGATATAATCCGCCCCGAAGACCTGCGGATACGCTCGACGGCAAAGAACTCGGCAAGGAAGATTTCGATTATCCAAGCCATAGACAGGCGCGTGGATTTGGACGACTTGGCAGAGCGTCTGGGTATGTCGATGGAAGAGATGCTGAACGAGATAGAGTCGATAGTGTATTCGGGTACAAGGCTGAATATCAAGTACTTTATCGACGAAGTGGTGGACCCCGACGAGGAGGAAGATATATACAACTATTTCCGTCATGCCGAGAATGACAACATCAAACAGGCGATGGAGACGCTTGGCGAGGACGACTATGACGAGATAAATGTGAGGTTGGTGAGGGTGCAGTTTCATAGTGATTTGGGGAATTAAGAATGCGCAATGCGTAATGCACAATGCGTAATGTAATGAAAGAAAAGGAGATAGATATAATCACGTTGGGTTGCTCGAAGAACCTTGTGGACGCGGAGCGACTGATGCATCAATTGGAGTTGGCGGGGTATCGGTGTGTGCATGACTCGGCGCATCCGCATGGGGAGATTGCTATTATCAATACGTGCGGTTTTATCGGCGATGCCAAAGAGGAGAGCATCAACACCATTCTGCAGTTTGCGCAGCGGAAACAGCAAGGGAAATTGCGGAAACTGTATGTGATGGGGTGCTTGTCGCAACGGTATCTGACTGATTTACAAGACGAACTGCCCGAAGTGGACGGGTGGTATGGCAAGTTTGACTACACGGGGATTGTGGATTTGCTGACAAAAGAATTGCCCGCGAGCGAGGGCATGAGTTGTGCGCCCTACGAGCGCAGTATCACCACGCCGCGGCACTACACCTATATAAAAATAGCAGAGGGGTGTAACCGGTTCTGTTCGTATTGCGCGATACCGCTGATTACAGGACGTTACACCTCGCGTCCGCTGGAGGAGATACTGGACGAGGTGCGCTGGTTGGTGGGGAAAGGCGTGAAGGAGTTTAACGTGATTGCGCAGGACTTGTCGAGTTACGGATTAGACCTATATAAGGAGCACCGGTTGGCGCAGTTGGTCGATGAAATGGCGCAGATTGAGGGAGTGGAATGGATTCGGTTGCACTATGCCTACCCGACAGACTTTCCGATGGACCTGCTGCCCGTAATGGCCAAGCACGAGAACGTGTGCAAGTACTTGGATATTGCGTTGCAACATTGCTCGGACCATGTATTGGGACTGATGCGGCGGCATATCACCCGCGCCGAACAGGACGCGCTGATAGCAAGGATTCGGCGGGAAGTGCCCGGGATTTGTATTCGGACAACCCTGCTGGTAGGGCACCCAGGGGAGACAGAAGAGGATTTCAAGGAGTTGTGCGAGTGGGTACAAGAGATGCGATTTGACCGCATGGGCGCGTTTGCGTACAGCGACGAGGAGGGGACTTATGCCAGCAAGCACTACAAAGACGACATCCCGCAAGAGGAGAAAGAGCGCAGAGTGGCAGAGGTGATGGGGCTGCAACAGTCGATTTCATCAGAGTTGCTGGGGCGAATGGTGGAGACACAACAGCGTGTAATCATCGACCGCAAAGAGGACAACTACTACGTGGGGCGCACGCAATACGACTCGCCCGAAGTGGACTGCGAGGTGCTGATTGACGCCGATGAATGCGGGAAAAGATTGAGAATAGGAGAGTTTTATACCGTTACCATAACCCGAAGCGAGGATTTTGACCTCTACGCAAGAATATGACGACGAGAGAATTGATTAGCGAGATTGCGGGTCGCACGAAAATGACCAAGACGCAGACGGAAGACCTGATGAATGCGACCGTGGCAGTGCTGCAGAAGAACCTGCTGGCAGGCACGAGTGTGCAGTTGCAGAACTTCGGCACGTTGGAAATGAAACGCCGCGGGGCACGTACCGTGGTGCTGCCGAAGACAGGGGAGCGCACCACCGTACCCGAGAAGATGCAACTGACATTCAAACCGTATCAGGCTGTGAAAGAGCAACTTAAAAACGTATAAGCCATGGCAGAGGACAAGATGACATGGGCAGAGTTGCGACGTGCAGTAGCCCAAACAGCCAATACCGATGATAACAGGACGGGGCAGTTTTTGGATGCCTTGTTGGAAAGCATTATGGAGGGGCTACAGACAGACAAACAGGTGAAGATAAAAGGATTAGGGACGTTTGCCGTGAAGCAGGTGGCACCGCGCAGGAGTGTGAATATCTCGACAGGTGAGGCATTTACGATAGAAGGATATAACAAACTGACATTCAATGCGGAATCGACACTCAAAGAGAGTGTGGAGAAGCGTATTGAGCGTCCGAAAACAGATGAGATTATGGCAGACTTAGGGCAAGACCCAATGCGCAAATTGGGCGAACAAGCCGATGAAATCGTGGATATCTTGACGGATTTGGGGCAGAGTCCGAAGAAAAAGGAGGAGACTCAAATACCACCGACTCCCCCTACCCCCTCAAAGAGGGGGGAAACAGAAGAGATACAGACTCCCCCTACCCCTTCAGAGAGGGGGAATGCGGAAGTGGATACAAGTGTGGAGGAACAGGCTACAGATACAACGGAAACAAATGATAATGAACCAAGTACGCCTATTATGAAAGAGGATAAATCTACTAATATATCAACTCCTCCGAGGGATGAGGAGTGTCCAAAAAAGGGTAAATGCGGCAGTGCATGGATTGGTTGGGCTGTGGCAGGTGTGCTGCTGATAGTGCTGATTGGCGGAGGTGTGTATTTCCGCAATGCAATACAACAGTGGTGGCAGTGTATGGGAGAGTGCCAGCCTGTGGCAGAGACCGAGGTCATAGAGGTGGTTGAGTCCGTTGAAATCGAGGAAAATAACGCGCCGGCAGTTGTTCCATTGGCAGAACAGCCACGCGAATATACCCGTTTCATCGGTACGGAGCGTGTGGGTTTCGGCAGTCGTTTGGCGTGGATTTCGTACAAATACTACGGGGTGAAGGACCTGTGGGTGTTCATTTACGAGGCAAACAGAGACCAGATAGAGAACCCTAATCATCTTGAGTACGGCAAGAAGATTCGTGTGCCGCTGCTGAGTGAGAAGTTGATGGACTTGTCCGACCCTGAGACGCGCCAACTGATTGATAATCTGCAAAAAGAATACTTAGGCAAGTAAATTGGCAGAAGACGTCATACATATTCAAGGTGCCCGTACGCACAACCTGAAGAATATCTCGGTGGATATTCCGCGCAACAAGTTGGTGGTGATTACGGGCGTGAGCGGTAGCGGCAAGTCGTCGCTGGCGTTTGACACGTTGTTTGCAGAGGGTCAACGCCGCTATGTGGAGAGTTTGAGCGCATACGCGCGGCAGTTTCTCGGGCGTATGCAGAAGCCCGATGTGGACAGCATTGACGGTATTCCGCCCGCTATTGCCATTGAGCAGAAAGTGACAACGCGCAATCCGCGTAGCACGGTGGGCACGGTCACGGAGATTTACGACTATATGAAACTATTGTTCGCGCGTGCGGGACACACCATTTCGCCAGTCAGCGGACAAGAGGTGAAGCGCCATACGGTGCAGGACGTAGTGGAGTGCCTAAGGCAGCAGGCAGTGGGTGCAAAAGTGCTGCTACTCTCCCCTATCATTACTGATAATCAGACGCTTGCGGACAAGTTGAAGGTTTGGCAACAACAAGGATTCTCGCGTCTGTACCGCCTCAACGAAGACGGTAGCGGTGACACGTTGCGCATTAATTCCACGACGCTGCAAAGTGCCGACCACACCTATTTATTAGTGGACCGCGTGGTGGCAGACGGCGAGCAGACGACACTGAACCGCTTTGCGGACTCCGTTCAAACGGCGTTTTTTGAGGGGAAGGGCGAGTGCCGACTTATTGTTACTCCGCCCAACGCAGCGACAGAGGTGCACATATTTTCCGAGCGTTTCGAGGCAGACGGCATCACGTTTGTGGAGCCATCGGAGCACCTGTTCGATTTTAACAACCCATTGGGTGCGTGCCCTACATGTGGCGGATTCGGCAACGTGATTGGCATTGACCCCGATTTGGTGGTGCCTGATAAGTCGCTGTCCGTATATGACGGCGCGATTGCCTGCTGGCGCGGCGAGAAGATGAGCCTGTGGAACGATGCCCTCGTTTATAACGCGGACAAGTTCGATTTCCCTATCCACACGCCATTCTACGCCCTCACGCACGAGCAGAAACAACTGATTTGGACCGGGAATGAGTATTTTCACGGGCTCAACGACTTTTTCCGTGAGTTGGAGAGCAAGCAATATGCCAAGATTCAGTACCGCGTGATCCTCAGCCGGTATCGCGGGAAGGCTATTTGTCCTGATTGTGAAGGACTTAGGCTGCGCAAAGAGGCGCAATATGTGCAGGTGGGCGGCAAATCTATCACCGAACTTTGCCAGATGTCTATCAACGACCTCACGGTGTGGTTCAATAATCTGCAACTGACTGACAACGAGCAACTTGCTGTGCAGCAACTGCTTGTAGAGATACGTTCACGCCTCCAGTTTATGGAAGACGTGGGATTGAGTTACCTGACTCTCAACCGCACATCCGCCACATTGTCGGGCGGCGAGAGCCAGCGTATCACATTGGCTAAGTCGTTGGGTAGCAGCCTTGTAGGGTCATTGTACGTGTTGGACGAGCCCAGCATCGGGCTTCACCCGCGCGACACACACAGGCTGATTCACGTGCTGAAAGAACTGCGCGACCTCGGCAACACCATCGTGGTGGTGGAGCACGACGAAGAGATACAACGCGCCGCCGATTACATCATTGAGATTGGTCCTGCGGCAGGCAGAAATGGCGGCGAAGTGGTGTATGCCGGTCCGCCAAAAATGGACGAGTACACCTACTCCATCCCCACCTACCGCCGTCCGTGGAACAACTATATCGAGGTGGTCGGCGCGTCTGAAAACAACCTCAAAAACATTGATGTGCGCTTCCCACTCAACGTGATGACCGTGGTTACCGGCGTGAGCGGCAGCGGCAAGTCGTCGTTGGTGAGCAAGGTGCTCTACCCTGCCCTGAAAAAGCACTACGGCGGCATCGCCGAGCGCACAGGCGACTTCGGTAGCCTTCGCGGCAGTCTGCACCTGCTGCAAAACGTGGAGTACGTGGACCAGAATCCGCTCTCCAAGTCTTCGCGTTCAAACCCCGTCACCTACCTCAAGGCGTACGACGAAATACGACGGCTGTTTGCCGACCAGCAACTCAGCCGACAGATGGGTTTCACGCCTGCACATTTCTCGTTCAACACCCCGGGCGGGCGGTGCGAGGAGTGCCAAGGCGAGGGCACCATCACCATTGAGATGCAGTTTATGGCGGACATCACTATGGTCTGCGACCAGTGCCACGGCAAGCGGTTCAAACAGGATATTCTGGATGTCCTCTATCGCGGCAAAAACATCTACGACGTACTGGAAATGACTGTCAACCAAGCCATTGACTTCTTCTCGGAAGACCCTGCGTGCAAGAAGATTGTCGCCCGTCTCAAGCCCTTGCAGGACGTCGGCATCGGTTACGTGAAACTCGGGCAACCGGGTAGCACCCTCTCCGGCGGCGAAAGCCAGCGCGTGAAGTTGGCATCGTTCCTCGCGCAAGAGAATGCCACCCCCACCTTATTTATATTCGACGAACCCACCACAGGTCTCCACCACCGTGATATTGACGTGCTGCTCAGCGCGTTGAATGCCCTCATCAGCCGCGGACACACCGTACTTATCATTGAGCACAACCCGATGGTCATCCTTGCGGCAGACCATGTCATTGACCTCGGCAAGGAGGGCGGCGACGAGGGCGGGCACATCGTGGCAGAGGGCACGCCCGAACAAATCATGCAATGCCCCGACAGTCATACGGGGCAGGCTTTGCGAGACATAATTACACACACATAAATAACAACATGAAAAAAAGTCATTCACGTATCAAGGAACTCAAAAGTTCCGACATCTTCGAGCACACTGTCTCCCTCGGCTACCTGCCGCGTTGGGCTGTGCTATTGTTGGATTTAGCACTTTGCGTCATTGCCTTCCTGCTGAGTTACCTGCTTGGCAAGGGGCTGTTCACCTATTCGCACCCCACACACGTATTGCCTATATGGGGGCAGATGCTGGTGATGTTGGGCGTGCAAACCATTATGTTTTGGGTGTTCCACACCTACGCAGGTATCTTGCGTTACTCCACATTCATTGACACCATCAAGGTGCTGTTGTCCGTATTCTCGGCGGTCGCCGGCTACCTCATCATCAACTATATCGTGCTGGCAATCACACACATACAGCCGTTCTACACCACGGTTGCCATCATCTATGCCTTCATTGCCAGTGTCGGGCTGTTCTGCCTGCGCGTTGCCACCAAGACCATCTACGAGTACGCACGCGGTTATTCCAATCCCAAAGTGATGATTTACGGCATCCAGTCTGCCGGCGTAGCCATTGCCAAGATGCTCCGCAGTGCGGGAAACGCCCCGTACAAACCTGTCGGATTTATCTGTGATGCCAACGAAAACAGCAATTTCGACCTCGTCGGCATGCACATCCGCCACCTTGACAACGACCTCATCAAGTATATGAAGGCGCACAACATCCAGAACGTCATCGTCTCGCCTCTCAAGATGAAGTCCATCTCGCCCTCGCGCGACCTCAACATCTTCTTGGACAACGACATACGTATCCTCACCACCCCCTATTTCACCGACTGGGCTACTACTACTACTACTACTACTACTACTACTGAGGATTTGGCAAAGCACATCGGACGCATTGAGGCTATCCGCGTGGAGGACCTGCTGGAGCGCCCGACCATCAAAATCAACACCGACAACGTCCGCCAAATCATCAGCGGCAAAATCGCCCTCGTGAGCGGTGCCGCAGGCAGTATCGGCAGCGAGTTGGTGCGCCAAATCACCAAGTACCAGCCCAAAGCCATCGTCCTCCTCGAGCAGGCGGAGTCGCCCCTGCACGACATCACCCTCGACCTCCGCAACGACTTCCCCGACATTCGTTTCATACCCCTCATCGGTGATGTCCGCAACCGCGAGCGCGTGGAGGAGGTCTTCCGCGATTTCCGCCCCGACGTAGTCTTCCACGCCGCCGCCTACAAGCACGTGCCCCTCATGGAGAGCCACCCCAACGAGGCGATTCAAGCCAACGTCATGGGCACCAAGAACATGGCTGACATGGCGGTGAAATACGGCACGGAGCGCTTCGTGATGATATCCACCGACAAGGCGGTCAACCCCACCAACATCATGGGTGCCAGCAAGCGTATCGCCGAAATCTACGTGCAGTCGCTGTTCAACAAACTGCACGCCAGCAACCCCGGCACCACCAAGTTCATCACCACGCGCTTCGGCAACGTGCTCGGCAGCAACGGCTCCGTCATTCCCTATTTCAAGAAGCAGATTGCCGCGGGCGGACCCGTCACGGTGACGCACCCCGACATCATCCGCTACTTCATGACCATCCCCGAAGCCTGCACCCTCGTCATGGAGGCGGCAACGCTCGGAAACGGCGGTGAAATCTTTGTTTTCGACATGGGGCACCCCGTCAAAATCGCCGATTTGGCGAAGAACATGATACGCCTCGCGGGACTCACCCCGGGCAAGGACATACAAATCACCTTCACGGGGCTGCGCCCGGGCGAGAAACTCTACGAGGAGTTGCTCAACCAGAAAGAGACCACCCTGCCCACCAACAACGAGAAGATAATGATTGCGCGCGTGCGCGAGTACGATTTTGACGCCATCAGTGCCGAAATCAACCAACTGATAGCCGTCTCCCACGAGGACAAAATCTTCACCACCGTGCGGCAGATGAAGCATATCGTACCCGAGTTCATCAGCAAAAACTCCGTTTACGAGCAGTTGGACACCAATCCCAACGCCCCCGACCCGTTCTGAACCACACAGCCGACCCGCTACCGACCCGCGATAGACCCGCGACAAATCGTACATCGTAAATTCGTAAATCGTACATAATTGAATGATTAGCGTCGAGCATCTCAGCATAGAATTTTCGTCACGCCCTGTCTTGGACGACATCTCCTTCCTCATCAACCCGAAGGACCGCATCGCCCTTGTCGGCAAGAACGGCGCGGGCAAATCCACGCTGCTCAAACTGCTTGCGGGCATCGAGCAGCCCACGTCGGGGCGTATCTCGCGCGATGCCGACCTCACTATCGGCTACCTGCCGCAGGTGATGATGCACATCGACGGGCGCACCCTCCGCGAGGATGTCCTGCAGGTCTTCCACGACGAGGACCCGCAGGAGCAGGCGCGACACATCGCCGAGATGGACCGCACCATCATCGGACTCGGCTTCGAGCGCAAGGACTTCGACCGCCCCTGCTCCGAGTTCTCCGGCGGCTGGCGCATGCGTATCGAACTTGCCAAGATTCTGCTGCAACACCCTGACCTGCTGCTACTTGACGAGCCCACCAACCACCTCGACATCGAGTCTATCCAATGGCTGGAGGACTTCCTCCGCACCAACAACAGCGCCCTCGTCCTCGTCAGCCACGACCGCGCGTTCATCGACAATGTCACCACGCGAACCATCGAAATCACCCTCGGGCGCATCTACGACTACAACGTTAACTACAGCCATTTCCTCGAACTCCGACGCGAGCGGCACGAGCAGCAGGTGCGCGCCTACCTCAACCAGCAGAAGATGATTCAGGAAACCGAAGAGTTCATCGAGCGTTTCCGCTACAAACCCACCAAGTCCGTGCAGGTGCAATCGCGCATCAAGCAACTCGAAAAACTCGAGCGACTCGAGGTGGACCAAGAGGACACGTCCCGTCTGAATCTGCGGTTTCCGCCTGCCCCGCGCAGTGGCGACTTCCCCCTCATCGTCGAAGACCTCCGCAAGGATTTCGGCAACCACACCGTCTTTTCCGGTGTCACGTTCACCATTCGCCGCGGCGAGAAAGTGGCTTTTGTCGGCAAGAACGGCGAAGGAAAAACAACGTTGGTACGTTGCATCATGGGGCAACTCGACTACACGGGCACGCTCAAAATCGGGCACAACGTCAAAATCGGCTATTTCGCGCAGAACCAAGCCGCGTTGCTCGACGGCGAACTCACCGTCTTCCAAACGATTGATAACGTGGCGGTTGGCGACATTCGCACGCGCATACGCGATATTCTCGGTGCCTTTATGTTTGGCGGCGAGGCATCCGAGAAGAAGGTCAAGGTACTTTCCGGCGGCGAGCGCAGCCGGCTGGCGATGATTCGCCTGCTACTGGAGCCGTGCAACCTCCTCATTCTCGACGAGCCGACCAACCACCTCGACATGCAGTCCAAGGACGTCCTCAAGGCAGCCTTGCGCGATTTCAACGGCACTGTCATACTCGTCAGCCACGACCGCGACTTCCTCGACGGGCTGGTCAGCAAGGTCTATGAGTTCGGCGGCGGCAAGGTGCGCGAGCACCTCGGCGGCATCTACGACTTCCTCCGCGCCAAGAAAATCGACAATCTCCAAGAGTTGGAGCGCACGACGACTACGAAAACCAACGAAAACAACGAGCGAAGCGACACTGACGCACGGAGTGCTTACGCCGCTCAAAAGGCTGCCTCCGCTGCCCGCCGCAAGCGCGAGAAGCAAATAGCCGACATCGAAGCCGCCATCGCCCGCCTCGAGCAGGAGCAATCGAACATCGAAACACTCCTGGCCGACCCGGCCAACCAGACGCCTGACAACTTCCAACGCTACGACCACATCAAGCGCGAAATAGAACAGCGTATGTACGAATGGGAAATCCTCAGCGAAGACTCGTGATTTATGCAAACATTTATTAACGGATTTCCCCGCATCACCCTCGGGTCAAACAGCAAGGGATAAGCAAGGGATAAGCAAAGGATAGCGAGAGGATAGACAACCGATTAAACGACGACATTTTAACAATACTTCACACTTTTGGCACCCTGCCGCAAGGCACTTGCCCACCAAGTATGAACGAGATAATTGACTACATCAAATCATTCCTGCTCTATGGCGACACCACCGCCGCCACGCAGGTGGGCTACACCGCGGACACCACGCAGTGGAGCCGCTACCGTGTCGTCATCGTGCCCTGCGGACACCTCGGCACCGACCTCGTCATACCCGCTTTTGCCCACCCCGAAGTGGAGCATGTCGGTGACACACTCGTCGTTCATACCGACTTGATTTACAACACGTTCTTCTTCATTTCGCGTGCCGAAGAACTCCTCTGTGCCGACCGTGACGAGCATGGTCGCTTCACCGCCCGAAACTCCGTGTTGGGGCAGGACAACCGGCTCCTCATCCCTATCGTGGACGAGTACGCGCGGTTCCTCATGAAACTGCTTGACTTGCCCCTGCCCGACGCAGGTTTCAGCCATATCTATCTCACCCACGACGTGGACACCATCGAGCATTTCCGCCACCTGCGCGGTGCTGTCGGGGGCATTCTCCGCGGGCAATGCCAACAGGTGCGCGCAGCCTGGCGCAACCTGCACAACGACCCCGCCTACACCTTCCCGTGGCTCATCGCGCAGGACCATCTGCTCCCCGACGCCACACGCATATATTTTATAAAGTACACGCGCGGGCGCGCGTACGACTACCCGCAGTACGACCTGCAAGGACGTGATTATCAACACGTTGCCAACCTGCTCCGTCGCAGCGGTGCTCTGCTGGGCTTGCACTCGTCCTACTACGGCGACCTGCCGATGCCCGACATGGACAAGGCTCTCGGTGCCGCAATCCCTGACTGGCGATACCACCGCAGTCACTATCTCCGTTGCTCCATCGACCAAATGCAACGCCTTGCTGATGCGGGCATTACGGACGACTTCACCATGGGTTTCCCCGATGCAGTCGGTTTCCGTCTGCAAACCACCCGCCCTGTCCGTTTCATCAATCCCAAGACCATGACGCTCACTCCCCTTACCCTCCACCCCCTCACCGTCATGGACTGCACCCTCAGTGCCGACCACTACATGCACCTTTCCGAAGACGAAGCCTTCTTCGAGTGCGAACGACTCTTCGACAAAGTGCACCAGAACAGCGGTGAAATCGTACTTCTCTGGCACAACACGAGCATCAATCCTGCCACCTATCACCGCTCTTTGTACCCACAACTCCTTACCCTCCTCGCACAATAGCATGACCCGCCGTATCCTCATAGTCTCCGACCCGTACAGCCAACCGTCGTTCATACCGCGGTTGCGCTTTCTGTGTGACTATCTGGTGCAACACGGCTACCAACCTGTCGTCTATACCGAGCAGTTCCAGTCCCACGGCTTCCCGCATACCTACCCCATCCACGAGAAGCCCCTCTACTATCGCCACTCGTGGCAATGGCTGTTGCTTGCCCTGTGGTCACTCATCACCGACTGGCGCAACAGGCAGTTCTCGCGTTGGCTGCGCGGACAGGTGCAAGACCAATCCTTCGACTTTGTCTTTTGCACTACCTTTTCCACGTTCCCCCTTCGCGCAGCCCTTGACGTAGCGCGCGAACACCATATCCCGCTCTTTGTTGATATCCGCGACTTGGACGAGCAGGTGCCTGACTCGCAGTCGCAATCCCATCGCCAATGGTGGGCGCGACCTTTCCGCTGGCTCTATCGCATGGTTAATATCCGCCGGCGCAACCGTGTCCTGCGCCATGCCGATTGCATCACCACCGTCTCCCCGTGGCACGTGGATTTCCTGCGCCGCTTCAACGCCAACGTCCACCTTATATATAATGGCTACGACCCTGCCCTTTTCTATCCGCAGGACATACCCGCAGACAAGTTCCTCATCACCTACATCGGACGTATCTTTGAGTTCCAGAGCACCTCGCTCATTGAGCAGGCTGTCCGTGAACTCGCCATACCCGATATACAACTCAACCTCCACACACCCGACCACAACCCCATCCCGACCTCTCAGGTAGGCGGTGAAATCAGGCGAAGTAGCATATTGTTGGTGTTAACCAACCCTTCGGCGCACGGTATGATGACCACCAAGTTCTTCGAGACTCTCGGTTGCGAAAAACCCGTACTCTGTACCCCTTCCGATGAAAGCATTTTGGCGAAGACTATCCGCGACACCCACGCAGGACTGGCGTCCTCTGACCCCGATGAAATCAAGGCTTTTATTATAGATAAGTACAACGAGTGGCAATCCCGCGGCTTCACCCGCCAACCCGTTACCGACAAGCAGCAGTTCTCCCGCCTTCACCAGGCGGAGCAGTTCCTGCACCTCTTTCAATCCTTATGACCCGCTATCTGCACATAGTCAGTTTCGATATACCATACCCTGCCAACTACGGCGGGGCGATTGACGTTTTCTATAAAATTCGCGCACTGCACGAATCGGGAATCCGTGTCATTCTCCACTGCTACTACAAGGACACCCTTCACCATGAACCTGCCTTGGAAAGCCTGTGCCATCAGGTATTCTACTACCCGCGTCGCACCACCCTTTGGCAGAACTTCTCCACCCTGCCCTATGCTGTTGTGAGCCGTCCCGTGGAGCCGCTGCTGACACATCTGCTACAGGACGACTACCCCATCCTGTTCGAGGGGCTGGTCTGCTGCCAACTCCTCACACACCCCGCCCTGCGCACGCGCGCACGGTTCTTTAGGGAGTGCAACATCGAGCACGACTACTACCGTGCCCTTGGCAAAGCCTCCCCGTCGTTGTGGAAAAAGTTTTTCTTCTCCATCGAGGCACGCAAACTGCAGCGTTACGAGCACAAGCACCTCCTCACCGCTAATGCGGTCTTTGCCGTAGCGCACCAGGACGAAGCCCATTTCCGTCAGTTGCTTCCCGCTATGCCTGTGGTTTATATACCCTCTTTCCACCCCGAGGACACTCCCGAGTGCCCTTCCGACCGTGGCGGGTATATCCTCTACCATGGCAACCTCAGTGTAGCCGAGAACCACAAGGCAGCCGTGCATATCATCACCTGTATCGCGCCGCAACTGCCCGACTTGCCTTTCGTCATTGCGGGGCTGCACCCGTCGAAGCAGTTGCAGACCCTTGCCGCACAGCAGCCCAACATTCGCCTTGTGGATAGCCCGTCCGAACAAGAGATGCAGACGCTCATTGCCGATGCACAGATACATCTCCTGATGACCTTTCAGGGCACGGGGCTCAAACTCAAACTGCTCCATGTGCTATACCGCGGCAGGCATGTCGTGGTCAATCCCGATATGGTAGTAGGCACCGAGTTAGGGCAACTGTGTCACATCGGGCAGACCGATGCCGACATTGTCCGACTATGTCGGGACTGTTTCCAGCGTCCGTTCACCTGTCGCGATATGGACGAGCGAGCCGCGTTGTTGGCTGAACTGTTCAACAACAAACAATTGGTAAATACTTTGATTCAGCATATATACCCTTAATCTGATACGCAATGAATAACGAACACATCCTTCAACTCCTGCATCAGGAGGTTATCCCTGCCATTGGTTGTACCGAACCGATAGCAGTTGCACTCTGTGTGGCACGTGCCACCGAACTTCTCGGAGCCGAACCCGACCGCATCACCGTGCATCTTAGCAAGAATATCTACAAGAACGCTATGGCGGTAGGTATCCCCAACACGGGCATGACGGGGCTTCCCATAGCCATTGCCTTGGGTGCCACCGTCGGCAAGTCCGAGTATAAACTCGAGGTGCTGCGCGATGCCACACCCGATGCCGTAGCCTACGCGCGCGCTTATATGGAGCGTGTGCCTGCCGACATACAGGTGGACGCCGACGCACCTGATGTCCTTTATATCCGTGCCGAAGTGTCCAAGGACGGCACCACCGCCCATGCCACTATCCAAGGCGACCACACCCGCTTTGTGGACGACACCCAATGCGCAGCCAACAACGCAACGCCAGCAACGTGCTCCGCACCAACCAACGTGCAAAGCACCACCCAACGTGAAACCACAATCGTGGAACCATTATCGTTGCGTACTGTCTATCAGTACGCAACCACAGTCCCTCTCAAGGATGTCCAATTCCTCTTGGACGGCGCGAAGATGAATGTCCGCGCGGCAGAAACATCCTTCACGGGTTCCTACGGTCACGGTCTTGGACGTTTGCTGCACATCACCCCCGACACACCCAATGCCGCTATCGAGGCGTTGTTTGGGAATACGCTGTTCACCAAAATCATCAGTTATACCTGTGGCGCATGCGACGCACGCATGTCGGGAGCCATGGTGCCGGTGATGAGCAACTCCGGCTCGGGCAATCAGGGCATCTCCTGCTCCGTTCCCGTCTATCTCTATGCACAGGAGAACCACTGCACGGAAGAGCAGACGCTTCGCGCACTCACCCTCAGCAATCTCACTGTCATCTACATCAAGCAGTCGCTCGGTCGTCTCTCCGCACTCTGCGGCTGTGTGGTGGCTGCCACGGGGTCGGCGGTCGGCATCACCTACCTTATGGGTGGCAACTACACCGAAATCACCTACGCAATCAAGAACATGATTGCCAACATCTCCGGCATGATTTGTGACGGAGCCAAACCGGGCTGTGCCCTCAAGGTCACCAGTGGTATCTCCACCGCTATCATGAGTGCTTTCCTCGCGATGCAGCACTCGTGTGCCGACAGCACCGAAGGCATTGTCGAGGAGGACATCGACCGTACCATACACAACCTCACCCGTATCGGGCACGATGGTATGACGCAAACGGACGACCTCATTCTCGACATCATGACCCACAAGCAACAATAAACCAACCATATATGATTACAATAGAGCAACTAAAAGACATTCAACAGCGCGCCGACAAACTCAAGCAATACCTGTCCATCGACGAGAAGCGCGTCCAACTCGAAGAAGAAGAACTGCATACCCAAGCCCCGGGCTTCTGGGACGATGCCAAAGCCGCAGAAGCGCAGATGCGCAAGGTCAAGGGTATCAAACGCTGGATAGACGGCTACGAAGGCGTACGCTCGTCCGTAGAGGAACTGCAACTTGCCTTTGATTACTACCGCGAGGAACTGGTAACAGAGGAAGAGGTAGATGCCGCTTATGCCCGTGCACAGCGTGAGGTAGAGGACCTTGAGATGAAGAATATGCTTTCGCACGAGGAAGACCAGATGCCGGCAGTGCTCAAGATTGTAGCGGGCGCGGGTGGCACCGAGGCGCAGGACTGGGCGGAGATGCTTATGCGTATGTACCAGCGTTATTGCGAGAAGCACGACTACAAGGTCACCATTGCCAACCTGCAGGAGGGCGACGAGGCGGGTATCAAGACCGTTACCTTCAACATCGAGGGTGACATGGCGTACGGCTACCTCAAGAGCGAGAATGGCGTACACCGCTTGGTACGTGTCAGTCCCTATAACGCACAGGGTAAGCGAATGACGTCGTTTGCATCGGTATTTGTCGTGCCGCTCATCGATGACTCTATCGAGATAGATATCAATCCCGCAGGCATCAGTTGGGATACTTTCCGTTCATCGGGCGCAGGCGGACAGAACGTCAATAAGGTCGAGTCGGGCGTACGGTTGCATTACAAGTTCGTCAACCCGCTTACCAATCAGCCTGACGAAATCGTAATTGAGAACACGGAAACGCGCGACCAGCCGAAGAACCGTGAGAACGCTCTCCGTCACCTCCGCAGTCAGTTGTACGAGTTGGAGTTGGAGAAGCGGCGACAGGCAGCGGCGAAGGTGGAAGCGGGTAAGAAGAAGATTGAGTGGGGCTCCCAGATTCGCTCTTATGTCTTCGACGACCGCCGTGTCAAGGACCACCGTACCAACTACCAGACATCCAATGTCAATGCCGTCATGGACGGCGACCTCGACGCCTTCATCAAAGCCTACCTTATGCAGTTCCCCGAGTAAAATACCATATAAAATGCAGATTCCACTTGCACCAACCAAATATAAGTTGTATCTTTGCACACTTTTATTGAGTTAGGCAATATTAAATCGCACAAATCAATGAATTTGGATAATCGCATAATCGCTGTGGTAGGACTCGGATACGTAGGGCTTCCTCTCGCTGTGGAGTACGGCAAAAAATACCGCGTCATCGGATTTGATGTCAACAAAGCACGCGTGGAAGAACTGGAATCGGGCAAAGACCATACCCTTGAAGCCGACTTGATTGGTATGAAGCAGGCACGCGAAGCATACAACACCACCCGCAAAATCGGACTCACTTTCACTTCCGACCCCGAGGCACTGCGGCAGGTGAACACCTATATCGTTACCGTCCCTACCCCCATCGACCGTTTCAACAACCCCGACCTCACGCCGCTTATCAAGGCGAGCGAGACCATCGGAAAGACGCTCAACCGCGGTGATATAGTTATTTATGAATCAACCGTTTACCCTGGTTGCACCGAGGAAGACTGCGTCCCCGTATTGGAGCGCAACAGCGGGCTGAAGTTCAACCGCGACTTTTTCTGCGGCTACTCGCCCGAGCGTATCAACCCCGGCGACAAAATCAACACCCTGACCAAAATCAAGAAGATTACTTCGGGTTCCACGCCCGAGGTGGCAGACATCGTGGACGCCCTCTACAACTCGATTCTCGAGAACGGCACCCATCGTGCACCGAATATGAAAGTGGCGGAGGCGGCAAAGGCGGTGGAGAACAGCCAGCGCGATGTGAATATCTCGTTTATGAACGAACTGGCACTCATCTGCGACCGCGTGGGCATCGACACCAACGACGTCATCGAGGCGGCGGGCACCAAGTGGAACTTCCTCAAATACCGCCCCGGACTGGTCGGCGGGCATTGTATCTCGGTGGACCCGTACTATCTGGCGCACAAGGCGAAATCGCTCGGCTATGACCCGCAGGTGATTCTCAGCGGACGTGCCGTAAACAACTCCATCGCCAAGTTTATTGCCGACAAGACGCTCAAACTGATGATTAAAACCGACCATAAAATCCTCAATTCCAACGTGTTGATTCTCGGTGTAACGTTCAAGGAGAACTGCCCCGACTGCCGCAATACGAAGGTGGTGGACATTGCCAACGAGTTGGAGGATTTCGGTTGTCATGTGGACATCTACGACCCGTGGGCAAGCCCTGAGGTGGTGAAGCGCGAGTTCGGCAAAGACCTCATTCCCGCCATTGACCCCGACAAACCCTACGCTGCCGTTATCGCCTGCGTGTGCCACGACCAGTTCAAGACCTTTGACTTCCGCAAGTACAAAGAGCAGGGGGCGGTCATCTTCGACGTGAAGAACTTCATCGACCGTAGCCTCGTGGACGCACGCCTATAGTTTAACAAAGTTAAAGTCGGGTCAAACAGCAAGGGATGTGCAAGGGATAAGCAACCTATAACGAACCGTTGGGCTGCCGACACCGAAAGAAAAGTTATAAAATATAAAACAACCATAATAAGTGAAATGCGAAAAAGTAAGGTGGATATTGCTTGGGGGACGACGCGGCTCGCGTCGTCAAAAGACCATAAGCGTAGACAACCGCACAGGAGTCTCCCCCACCAAACCAATGCATATTAATTATTAACTATTACTTATCACTTGAAAGAAATGAACATCGCCATTGCCGGAACAGGATATGTAGGATTGTCCATCGCCACGTTGCTGGCGCAGCACAATCACGTTACAGCAGTAGATATTGTCCCCGAGAAGGTGGATATGATCAACCGCCGCCAGTCGCCCATTCAGGACGAGTATATCGAGAAATATCTCGCCGAGAAACCGCTCGACCTCACCGCCACATTGGACGCTCACGCTGCATACCAAAACGCTGATTTTGTGGTGATTGCTGCGCCGACAAACTACGACAGCCAGAAAAACTATTTCGACACATCGGCGGTAGAGACAGTGATCCGTCTCGTGATGGAAGCCAATCCCGATGCCATCATGGTCATCAAATCGACCATACCCGTGGGGTACACCGAGGGGATCCGCCAAAAGACCGGCAGCAAGAATATCCTCTTCTCGCCCGAGTTTCTGCGTGAGTCGAAAGCACTCTATGACAACCTCTACCCGTCGCGTATTATTGTCGGCACCGACCTCAGCGACGCCCGTCTCGTGGAGGCGGCGCACACCTTTGCGGGCTTGCTCCAGCAGGGGGCTATCAAAACGGATATTGACACCCTCTATATGGGTTTCACCGAGGCGGAAGCGGTCAAACTCTTTGCCAACACCTACCTCGCCCTGCGCGTCAGTTACTTCAACGAACTCGACACCTACGCCGAGATGAAAGGACTTGATACACAAGCCATTATCGACGGCGTATGTCTCGACCCGCGTATCGGTACCCACTACAACAACCCCTCTTTCGGCTACGGCGGTTACTGCCTGCCCAAGGACACCAAACAGTTGCTCGCCAACTACCGGGACGTACCCGAGAACCTCATCGAGGCGATTGTGGAGAGCAACCGCACCCGCAAGGATTTCATTGCCGACCGCGTATTGGCAAAAGCGGGCTACTACGACTACTACAGCCGCGGCGATTTCAACCCCGGCGAGGAGCATACCTGTACGATAGGCGTCTATCGCCTGACGATGAAGTCCAATTCGGACAATTTCCGCCAGTCGAGTATCCAAGGGATTATGAAACGTGTGAAAGCCAAGGGCGCACAGGTCATCATCTACGAACCCACCCTGCCCGACGGCAGCACGTTCTTCGGCTCGTTGGTTGTCAACGACTTGCAGAAGTTCAAATCGCTCTCCCAAGCCATCATCGCCAACCGCTACGACACCTGCTTGGACGACGTAAAAGACAAAGTCTATACCCGCGACATCTTCCATAAAGATTAAGAAGATATATTTGCGGTCGAAGATTTCGACCGCAAATCAGCGAATAGCGAAACCACGATGAAGAAAGAAGATATAACAGCATTATTCAGGCAGTTCGAGCAAGCGTCTTGCGAAGTAGAGGGCGTAGAATGTTGGAGTGCACGCGAGTTATACCCTATCTTGGGTTACACGCAGTGGCGCAACTTTTTCAATACCATTGACAAAGCCAAGGAAGCGTGCGTCCAATCAGGACAACAAGTAGCATATCATTTTGCTGACGTCAGCAAAACGATAGCCATGCCGAAAGGTGCTGAAAAACAAATAGATGATATATTCCTCACCCGCTATGCGTGCTACTTGGTTGCGCAAAATGGTGACCCTCGAAAGCCACAGATAGCCTTTGCTCAAAGTTATTTTGCAGTACAAACACGTCGTGCAGAATTGATTGAGCAACGAATTTTAGAGGCAGAACGAGTGAAGGCACGTATCAAGTTGCAGGAAACAGAGAAGCATCTTTCAGGAGTTCTCTACGAACGTGGTGTGGATAGTCAGGGATTTGCCATTATCCGTTCTAAAGGTGACCAAGCATTGTTCAACTTGACCACGCTGCAACTCAAGCACCGTCTCTGTATGCCGGAGTCTCGTCCTGTGGCAGATTTCTTACCGACAATCAGCATCAAAGCCAAAGATTTTGCTGCAGAAATGACATCCGTTAATGTACAAGCCAAAGACCTGCGAGGTCAATCAAAGATAGAACAGGAGCATGTGGACAACAATCTGGCTGTCAGAAAGATGCTATTGGAACGAGGTATTGTGCCTGAACAATTACCCGCTGCCGAAGATGTAAAGAAAGTGGAACGCCGCCTCAAAAGCGAGCAAAAACAGGCTCTCACTAATAGCAAAAAGAAATAACTGCATTTTCACATGTCCCTTATTGACCGCATACTAAACAAACTCAACTTGTCGGAGACCAAGAAAAAGGTTGTCCGGAATTTGCTATGGGCGGTAACGGGGAAAGTGGTTACGCTGTTGGGCAGCCTGTTGGTCGGTATTTTTGTCGCCCGCTACTTGGGACCCGAACAATACGGACTAATGAACTATGTAGTCAGTTATGTGGCTTTGTTTCAGGTATTTGCCTCATTCGGATTGGATAATATAGAGATACGGGAAGAGGCGAAATGCAAGGGTACGGGTGAATACGGACGAACACCATCTGCAGAAGCGAACACTATTCTCGGTACGGCTTTCGGACTGAAACTTATCTTTGCCGCCATCACAATGGCATTGGTTATTACCACGGCGTGGATATTCGAGGCAGATACTTTTACCAAATGGATGATAACGCTCTATTCGCTGAGTATGATTATGCAGACATTCAGCGTCATCCGCAACTATTTCACATCGATTGTTTGGAACGAGTATATCGTCAAGACCGAAATTAGCCGTACACTCATAGGTGCGGGCATCAAGGTCGTTTTGCTGCTGCTCCACGCCCCATTGGTATGGTTCATTGCCGCCACACTATTTGATACCGTTCTTATTGCGGGAGGATATCTGCTCTCATACCGCAAAAAAATAGCCTCGCCACAATTGTGGTCGTTTGACAAAGCGACCGCCAAATACCTCATTAAGGAAGCGTTCCCATTACTGCTCAGCGGTGCCGCTGTAGTTATCTACCAGCGCATTGACCAAGTAATGATTGGCAATATGATAGACAAAGAGGCGGTCGGTTTTTTCTCAGTTGCAACAGCCTTTGTGGGGGTGTTAATGTTTGTCCCCATTACACTGACTGATACCTATATGCCTATTATATCCAGTCTATGGAACACGGACAAAGAAGCATATAAACGGCAAAACCAGCAATTTATGAATATCACAGTCTGGGGAACACTGCTATGCTCTATAGTGGTATGCGTGTTGTCTTATCCGCTTATCCGCTACACGTTTGGTCAGCAATATCTCCCCGCCGTCCCCATACTGCAAGTACTTGCATTTAAGGCGGTCAGTGTGGCATTTAGCAGTGTTGCAGGAAAAATGATTGTGGCAGAAGGTTTGCAAAAATGGACGATACTGCGTGATACAACCGGCTGTATAGTTTGCGTATTGCTCAACTATCTGCTTTTGCAACGCTTTGGCGTAATAGCCGCTGCGTGGATAGCCATTGCCAGCAACCTTGCTGCCGGTTATCTGTCTTCCCTTATTATTCCTGCGTACAGGCATACGTTTGTCTGCCAAACTAAATGTCTGTTCTTCGGTTGGAAAGACCTAACAAAAATCGTATCTCTTGTAAAAGCAGAAAATAGATAATGATGATGTACATTCCATTCATATGGTTTATGGGGTTGACTATCTATTTATGGAGAAAACAACAATGTATCGATGTGAGTGTATTCTTGGCTGCGGAATACACATTAACAGCCCTTTGTGCAATACTATGCGTACATTTGGGATATCTTGGAGGAGGAGGTATTCAATATACCAATAGTGATTTACAACTTAATGCCGTACCAACAATCACATACTGTATACTGCATACTATACTCATTCTGCCATTCAGTAGGTTAAATCCTCAACGTATAAAAGAGGTGTCTATTCCAAGCAAAAACATCTTCAGTTGGTTTACTTGTTTTTTGATAGCGGTTGCATTGCTGAACTTGTATATTGTAGCAGATAATGTTATTCAAGTTCTTATCCATAAAGATTTTGCAGCAGTGCGATCAGCACACTATGCAGGAGACGATACGTTGGCTAATATAAAAGCAAAATCGCTACCACACATATTGGGATATTTTTACTATTTTAATCGCACAACCATTTTAGCTCTACCTTGCTTTTTCTACAGTTTATGTTTTTTTAATAAAAAATGGTGGTTTAATCTATGCTTGCTCTGTTGTGCACTATCGTTGCCATTGTTTGGTATTACAAATGCAGACAGAACTGAAATCATATTCTTTGCACAATGTTTCTGCCTTTGTTTCTTTCTATTCCGCCCATTTATCAAACATACGCAGTGGACATTTCTAAAAAAAGTGCTCATTCCACTTGGCATTATTGGAGTATTATATATAGGTGCTGTTACGATTGCACGTTTTGGTGAAAAGGAACAGGGAACGCAAGGCGGCGCACTACAATATGCAGGACAGGGATACTTAAATTTCTGCTATTTTTTTGAGCATTGCAATAGCAAAAATATACATACAGAACGTATGTTTCCTCTCACTAATAAAATTATACAAGATGAAATAGACTATACGCTATTGAGAGAGGAAATTAGCAGCGAACAGGGATTCTTTATTAGTGTTTTTGCCACATATTTAGGAGATTTTCTATGTGATACAGGAATAGGAGGAATGCTATTATGGGCATTATGTTTTCTTGTTCTGTTGTTGTTAACTATCCCTAAGACCACTGATGCAATCTCTTTTGGGCAGGTGTTTTGGTATTATATGATGGCAACCATCCCAATGTTTGGCATTTTTTACTACCCTTACTTCTCTTGGTTACAAGTTGTTTGCATCATCGTATGTGCTATTATGTCTATATTGTTTCATTTTACATTCAAATTCAACTAATGCTTATCTATACCATCATAGTTACCTACAATGGGTGTCGTTGGGTGGATTTCTGTTTAGGGAGTCTGCGTAAGTCATCCATACAAACCATTCCACTTGTGATTGACAACTGCTCTACAGACACAACAGTGGCTTATATCCGAGAACAATATCCAGAAACTTTACTATTTCCACAAGAGAAGAACCTTGGTTTTGGACAAGCGAACAACGTGGGATTTCACTATGCCTTGACACACAATGCCGATTATGTGCTTTTACTCAATCAAGATGCGGCCATTGCCCCCAATACCATAGAATTAATGCTCACACAAAGCGATGGTCATTCTCTCTTATCTCCAATACATCTAAACGGCAAAGGAGATAAGATTGATCATAATTTCCGCCAAAATACATTATTTCATAGTCCTGTAGTTATTGATGATTTAGTAGCAAAAGGACAACTCGAACCGCACTATGAAATAGGAGAAGTTTGTGCTGCCTGTTGGTTACTCCCTATATCCATAGTGCAACGTATCGGCGGTTTTAATCCTCTATTTGCACAATATGGTGAAGACAACAATTACTATCAACGCCTTTGTTACCACCATATTCGCATACTTTTAGTGCCAACTGCACGTGCTTATCATGATCGTAAAATTCAAGGGAACATGAAGGCTTATAAAAAACGCATTTTATATCGCCAATTACTACTCAACGCTACAAATATCAACCTTAACGCGTTACAATGTTTGTATGAGCAGTTCGCTGTCTTATACCGATGCTATACATATAGTCTCATTCATGGTGAATATATCATTGGTACATATTTATGCGCCATATTAGGTTTGTTTATAAGAACAAAGCAAATTATTTATAGCAGAAAAATAGAAAAACAAATACAACAAACATGGCTATAAGGGTTATATACATATTATCTTCCACATCTACACAAGGTGGAGCAAGCAAATCATTTATGGTGATGCTTGATAGGTTACGCGCTATGGGAGTAGAAGCCACCGTTGTGTTACCAAACACGCAAGGTTTGTATCAAGAATTACAGGCACAAGGAGTATCCGTAGTAGCATATACCTACCGCATGGCGGTATATCCGCCTTGCAATAACATCAAAGATTTCGTACTCTGGTTGCCACGCCTATGCGGACGCCTTATAGTAAATCACAGACCGACTCGCAAAGTTGAACAACTGTGCCGAAAGATACACCCCGATATTGTACACACGAATGTAAGTGTAATAGACATCGGTTATTGTGCTGCCCGACATCTTCACATACCTCATGTATGGCATATCCGCGAATATGGAGACCTTGATTTTCACCTATATCATTATCCAACTCGCGCCAACCAACTGCATCGTTATCATACTCAAAATTCCTATACAATCTGTATCACACGTGACATACAGCGTCACAATTGTTTAGAGAATACCCCGACATCGAGAGTGATATACAATGGCATTCTTTCTACACCACCATCACCGCAGAAGCAGAATTATACACAGACAGCCCCTTTTTTCCTTTTTGCCGGACATATCGAACCTGCCAAAGGTGTGTATGAACTGCTGCAAGCCTATGCCGCCTACACCCTGCAAACACAGCACATCCTACCATTATACATAGCTGGAGCAGTATGCAACAACGATTATATGGCACAACTGCAAAACTTAATAAAGGAACAGCACATAGGAAATTTAGTTCATTTTTTAGGAGAACGTAAAGATATTGACAACCTGGAACAACATGCTACAGCCGTAATCATTCCTTCTATCAGCGAGGGTTTCGGGCGCGTAATGCCTGAAGCAATGTATAATAAGACGCTCGTCATAGCCCATAATACGGCTGGCACAAAGGAACAATTAGACAATGGCGTGCAACTGACTGGTAATGAGATTGCGCTGCGCTACAATACACAAGAAGAACTCACACAACATCTTACTTATGTATCGAGTTATCCCCAAGAGAAATATCTGCCCATAATAGAACCTGCCTACACTACCGTATCACGGCTCTATACGGCAGACCAAAATGCACAGCAGATAATGCTCTTTTATAAAGATATTTTACAACAATGAAACAATTGCTTATCTATATTGGTCGTTTGTGGGCTTATATCTGCCCGAGAAGCATAAAACAGGCTATACAGGATGTATATCGTTTTCTTTATACTGGGTATTATTGTCGCTTTCTGCATAGTGTTGGCAAACGAACGACTATTTATCCTCCATTTACCGACTTTCAAGGCGGACAATACATATCCATAGGGGAGTATTGCACCATAGGAGAAAATGTAGAACTGACGGCATGGGATAACTACAAAGGACAAACATTCACGCCGGAAATTCGCATCGGAAATGGTAGTTCTATTCGTAGGGGTTCGCATATTTCCGCTATCAATAAGATAATCATAGGAAATAACCTACTCACAGGTCCGTATGTGCTTATTACAGATCATTCTCATGGTTGTAGTTGCTACGAAGAATTAGATACTCGTCCCAATGATCGCCCACTTTATTCCAAAGGTGCAATAATTATCGGCAATAATGTATGGATTGGCGAGAAAGCCAGCATTATGCCGGGAGTTTCTATTGGCGATGGAGCAATCATTGCAGCAAACAGCGTGGTAACACACGATGTTCCTGCTTATTCAGTTGCCGCAGGCTGTCCTGCAAAAGTGATAAAGATATTGGATGATAACAAATAAGTGTTATGGACTGCCATTTCAAAAAATATAGCGATACATATTTGGAATAATTATCTTTATTTTGTAACTTTGCAGCGAATAAAATAATTAGTATGTAAGTATTCATCCATTGCACTTAAAAATAATGATTGTATATCACGGGACAAATATCATTATGGAGGACCCCGTAATGCACGTTTGCGGTCATAACGAGGATTTTTTTATTACACGCACTTGATTATGAACAATAAATATTTTGCAGATATCACACTCACATTCAACGATTTGTATTTTGTCTGCTATATGATAGAACGAGTAGCACGCACAATACACCAACGCAACCGATACGTAGTGGAGCGGATAGGATACGAAGGATTGTTACACGAATTGTCTATAGCAGATACCAATCACTGCCTTAATCCCGAACAGGTGGTATCGGATTGGATAGAAACATATCGGTTGGAGCAAGGTAGTACTGATATAACCTTGGTTGACCCACGCTACACGGATAAACTACCAACCGAGACACAAATGGGGAAAGTGTATGCTCGTCTCATTCAGTCGGTCAATCAAACAGATGATGTACCAGCAACGATTATGCAAGTATATAGTTCTCCTATTTGCGATGTCATTGACAACTACAATATAGGTGCCTATTATGAGCCCAGTTATGTCCAAACTCGCGCTTATATAAACGGAGGATTTTAGAAAATGTAGTAGGACAATTATAACTCTCAAAGGCTATAAATTAGAACAACTTTATCCCTCTTATGGAATCCCAGAACATAGAATACAAACAATCATGGCACGATGAGTACCTCAAGTGGGTCTGTGGCTTTGCCAATGCGCAGGGCGGGCGTATCTATATCGGATTAGATGATAATGGTCAAGTCATAGGTCTGCCTGAGGCCAAACGCTTGTCAGAGGATATTCCAAATAAAATACGTAAGCATATAGGTATTATCTGCGATGTCAATTTGCTTGAACAAAACCAACTCCCATACCTTGAAATCATTGTCATGCCGAGCAGTGTCCCGCTCTCCCTGCGCGGGCGCTACTACTACCGCAGCGGCAGTGTTAAAAACGAACTCACAGGCACCGCTCTCAACGAGTTTCTGCTGAAGAAGACGGGCACCACATGGGACGATGTCATCGAAGAACGCGCCACAATAGAAGACATTGATTCTGAAGCAATTCATCGGTTTATAGTAGAGGCGGGCAAAGGCGACCGTTTGGGTATTATTGAGGGTTTGACAAAGTGGGAACTGCTCACTAAATTACGCTTGACAGATGGCAAACGACTCAAACGGGCAGCCATTATTCTGTTCGGTAAAGACCCCGGACATTTCTATCCGAACATTCAATTCAAGATAGGTCGCTTTGCAAATGAAGTTACACTGATACATCAGGATGTTATTGAGGGCAACTTGATGAAAATGCTGCAAGACATATTAGAAATTCTGGAATATAAATACATTATACGCAAAGTAAAAATAGAGGGCTATAGCAGGGTACAGCAGCAGGGAAATTATCCACGTGTGGCTCTTCGCGAGATGATACTCAATAGCCTTGTCCATCGTAGTTATCTCGGTCCTATGGTGCAAATGCGTATATACAATGACCATATCGTACTTTGGAACTATGGAACCTTACCATCTGAACTGAGTATACAGCAATTATTTGCACCGCACCCGTCCTTCCCGCGCAACCCGTTGATTGCCAACGCCTGTTTCCGTGCTAATATGATAGAGGCATGGGGCAGTGGCATACATCGTATCCTTACTGCGTGCAACGATGAGGGATTCCCAACCCCGATTATTGAAGAAACTATGGGCGGTATGCAAATCACGCTGTGGAGTACCCCCCAGATCACCCCCCAGAAAGACCATATCGAAGATACTTTGTCTGAAAAAATACTCACACTACTGACCACCAACAACCGCTTGTCCCAACGCGCCATTGCCGACCAATTGGGCATAGGTTTCGACACAGTGAAAGAATACATGACCAAACTCAAACGCACAGGCAAAATACAACGTATTGGTGCCGACAGAGGTGGCTATTGGCAAGTTATAGACACCATTAATGATGCACAACAACTATAAGACTCTATAGTATGACTAATGATATAAATAAGCAACGTAAAATAAATAATTCTGCACAATAAATGTAACAATATGATAAGTATTGCAATGGCGACATATAATGGTGAAAAGTATTTGAGAGAACAATTGGATTCTGTACTCTGCCAAACAATAACCGATTTTGAGTTGGTGATTTGTGATGATAAAAGTACCGATTCCACCATTGATATTTTATCAGAATATGCTGCACAAGATAAGCGAATCCGTTACTATGTCAATCCTGCAAATATAGGATTTAAGCGAAACTTTGAAAATGTTATTCAAAAATGTCAAGGGGAATATATTGCATTATGTGACCAAGATGATATATGGTATCCTAAACATTTAGAAAGACTTTATAAACAGATTGAAAACCATGCTATTAGTTGTGCTAATTCTATACTTGTAAGTAAAAATAATATCTCGTTAAATCTTTTACTTAATGATGCAGAGAAACTCTATACCATTCCTGTAGATAGCCATAAATTGATATACAAAATACTTCTTTCTGGCAACCCGTTTCAAGGAGCATCTATGCTAATGCCCACAACATTTGTACATAGATGCCTACCCATTCCTGAAGGTGTTTGCTACCACGATGCTTGGTTTGCTGCATGCGCTTGTTTAGCCGACGGAATCGCCTATTCATTTGATCCGATAACACGTTATCGGCAACACGGAGATAACGTAACAGCCAATGCCAATCGGACAGAAAGAAGAACAATTAGATACTATCTACATAAAACTGGAGATGTTTTAAGAGGTAAAAATACATTATACACAGACAGATTTTACTACATAGAGGCTTTGCGTAAGCGTTTCGGAACAAAGAACGAAGATTTTGCTCATATTTGCGACTTTATTGATAGTTTACAGAACCGTAGTTGTTCCATATATGCATTATGGTATATTGTATGTAACTATCAATATATAGCCACAAACAATAGCAAACGAGGATTACTCAAAGATATATTCGTATGGTTGCATTGGCGACCTATGCCTAATTCAAAATGAACTTATGAATAACGTTGTTATTTTTGCAGGAGGAAGTGGTAACCGTATGAATACCACTGGGCGTCCAAAACAGTTTTTACAACTGCACGGGAAAGAGATTATCGTCTATACTTTGGAGAATTTCCAAAACCACAGAATGATTGATAATATCGTAGTGGCATGTAAAGCCGATTGGATAGACTATATGAAACAATTGGTGACAAAATATAATTTGACCAAGGTGCATTGGATTGTAGAAGGAGGAGAAACCGGGCAACAATCTATTTATAATGGTTTGGTAGAATTGGAAAAGCATTGTCCTGCCGATTCTATAGTCTTGATACATGACGGTGTACGTCCGTTTGTAAGCGAGAAACTTATATCCGACAGCATTGAAAGTGTACATAAATACGGTTCTGCCATAACGGTGGTTCCTGCAATAGAAACAATTGTTACTATTGAAAACGGACAGATAGAAACCATTACTGACCGTAGCAAATGTTTTCATGCCAAAGCCCCACAATGTTTTATCCAAAGCGAACTGCTATCTGCACACCGTCAAGCACAACAAGACGGGAACGTCAATACCATAGACTCGGCTTCGCTAATGAAACAATACGGACATAGCCTGTACACCGTAGAAGGCAACTACGACAACATAAAAATAACAACCCCTGCTGATTTTTATACTTTCCGTGCACTATGCGACGTACATGAGAATCAACAGATATTTGGTATTTGATTATGGAAAACAAACAAGTAATCGCAGACATAGAAGAAGCATTAGAAAGTAGTCCTTTCCTAAGTGAACTGGAGGGATGTACACTATTGATAACAGGTGCCACAGGAATGATTGGCACAATGCTTATCAAAGTGATACAAACCTACAACCGACAGCATAGTGTTTCCATACACCTCGTTGCCCACGTCCGTAATAAAGAGAAAGCCTCACGCAAATGGAGTGGTTATATAGATGAGAATTTAGAGTGGATCGTGGGTGATATATGCACTCCAATCATATATGATAAGCCTGTAGATTACATTATCCATTGTGCTAGTAACACAGCATCACGGGATTTCGTAGAAAAACCGGTAGAAACCATAGAAACAACTCTACACGGGACAAACAACATATTGACTTTTGCACATACAAAGAAAGTAAGAAAAGTGGTGTATCTGTCATCGTTGGAAGTATACGGTGTACCAGATAAATTTGATGTTACAGAAGATTGCAACGGGCGAATAGATTGGACTAACATTCGCAGTTCGTATTCAGAAGGTAAACGTATGGCAGAATGTATGTGCCAATCGTATTTCGCTGAATATAATGTACCAGTGGTGATTGCTCGATTGGCACAAACTTTCGGAGCAGGTTTTGAACCGACAGATAATCGTGTATATGCCCAATTTGCTCGAGCTGTTGCTGCCAAACAAGATATTGTCTTACATACGAAAGGTGCTACTATACGCGATTATTGTTATTTAACGGACGCTGTATCGGCATTATTGCTCCTTTGCATTAAAGGAGTTGCAGGCGAAACCTACAATATAGCCAACGAAGATACCACTTGCTCCATAGCCGAAATGGCACAGATAGTTGCAAACTTGTCAAATGGAACAACCAAAGTTATATTTAATTTGAGTACAGATACTGCCCAATTAGGGTATAATCCTGAAATGAAAATAAAACTGCTTAGCAACAAATTGCGAAAATTAGGCTGGAAGCCCACTAATGATATAACAACGGCCTTTAAGAAAGCCATTAATGGATTGATATGAATTTAGCTGAACTGATACTACATTCTTCTCTTCCTGTTCGAGAACTGACAGAGAATGAATCGGAGCAACTGAAACAAACATTGCTTGAGATATACAAGGATGTACTCGCAGCCTGCAAAAAACACGGACTGACGGTAATGCTCGGCGGGGGTAGTTGCTTGGGGGCTGTGCGACACAACGGATTTATTCCTTGGGATGATGATTTGGACGTGATGATGATGCGTGCAGACTATGACCACTTGCCTGCAATAATGCAACAAGAATACGGTGACAAATATATCTGCATAGGACCGAATATCTCCGCACATACAAATACCCCATTTATCAAACTGGGCAAACGAGGAACTATTTTTACGACTATATACGATCAACCGGATGCACAACACGAGATAGCCATTGATGTGTTTCCGATAGAGAATATACCTGATAGTAGTCTGCTACGCTTATGGCACGGCTTTTGGCTTAATCTGTTGCAATATATAGCATTGTGCATCTGTCTATACAAGGGGCGCGATTGTTATGCAACACAGGTACTGCGTGCTTCCAAAGAGGGACGCAAGAAAATCAACCATCGGTTGCGCATCGGGCAGATATGTTCTTGGGTATTTGATTATTCGCACCTGTATGCTTTTTGTGACCGATTGGCTGCCAAATATGCAAAACATGAAACAATGGATGTAACTATCCCCTCAGGACGCGAACATTATTTTGGCGAAATACATCCACGTGAAGATTTTTTGCCTGCCGTAGAACACATATTTGCAGACATTCAGGCACCTCTGCCACATAATTATGACGCATATCTACGCAAGTTATACGGTGATTATATGCAAATGCCACCTGCAGAAAAACGAGAGAAACACTCGTGTGTAAAATTGAAATTTTAAGGAACAATGCTTAGACTGATTATTATACGTATTTCCAACTATTTGAGGCAACCATTTTGGAAATTAAGACACAACAAAATAAGCAACAAACTGCATATTGCAAAAGATGTGTTTATGCGAGGTTGCGAAGTGGAAGATTATGCCTACATCGGTTTACATTGTGTTCTCAATAACGTCTGTATAGGAGCCTATTCTTCTATTGCTTCAGGGGTACAAATAGGAGGTATGGAACATGCCTATTGGGACTTGTCCACTTCTTGTTACCTGACAGACCAAAACATCGAAGGGCATACCACACATATCGGACACGATGTATGGATTGGTGCCGATAGTATTATCAAGCAAGGGATTACCATTGGAGACGGAGCCGTCATCGGAGCTAATTCATTCGTAAACAAAGATGTTCCACCTTATGCGATTGTCGTTGGTAGCCCCGCTAAAATCCTCAAATACCGTTTTGATGAACAGACAATAGGACGACTGCAAGCATCAAAATATTGGAATTTCCCCCCCCGAGAGGCGAAAAAAATTCTGAACTCAATACGATTTCATCCTAATATAAGATAGGATAGATTGTTCTATATAAATAATAATGTTATAAAGAGAAGGACTATGAAGAAGATTGCAGTAGTAATGTCTATATACATTAACGACAAAATAGAATATGTCAGTAAGGCTGTTGATAGTATTCTACAACAAACATTTTCTGATTTTGATTATTACATTCAATATGATGGAATTATCAATAACGATGTGGATAAGTATTTACAATCCATCGCAGATCAACGAATCAAAATATACACACGTACAGAAAATAAGGGATTAGCACAATCATTGAATGATTTGTTGCAGATTATTCTGCCTTTGAACTATGAATTCATTGCAAGAATGGATGCTGATGATATTTCATTACCTCAACGTTTCGAAGAACAAATAGACTATTTTAGGCAACATCCGGAAATCGAATGTTTAGGGACTTGGGCAGAAGAAATAAAGTATAATGGAGATACATATTTTCTTAAAAGGATGCCTATAACCCACAAAGAATGTCATCAACTTTTTCACCAACGAGATTGTTTGATACATCCAACGGTTATGTTTAGACGTTCATTTTTTGAAAAGGCAGGGTTATACGATACAACCACTTTTTTTGCAGAAGATACTATGCTGTGGGCACAAGGTTTCAAAGCAGGTTGTATATTTGGAAATGTGCCACAATACTTATACAAATTCCGATTAGATGAAAATTTCTTTGATAGACGTCGCGGTTGGAAATATGCTAAAGGAATATGGCAAACTAGAGTACGTGTAAATAAAATGCTGCATTTTGGTGTCCTATCCTATATTTGGGCATTCTTGTATACTATTGCCAAAATGATGCCACAGTGCATTCTAAGTATGCTATATAAAAC
>CAKVBV010000008.1 GCA_934725535.1 uncultured Bacteroidales bacterium
ATTATGAACATTCAGAAAAAACTCAACAGAAGACCACGAGAAAAATTGAACTTTTCTACTCCGAAAGATTGCTTCTTTAATTATTTTCCCTAACTTTGCGCAAAATTGCATTTGTTATTGGACAGTGCAATGACATCACCAGTATGATTCTAGAAGAATAAGTGTAGCATTACTATTTCCTATGTAAAATATTATTCGTACTCGACGACGCGGGAGGATAAGGAGTTGTGCTCAGCCCACAGGGCTTCGTTGGTGCTACAGCACTATGTATAAACGACGCGAGCCGCGTCGTCTCCCAATACAAACATATAATCTCCACATACACATATATAAAAAGAGGCTATCTACAGTTGTCAGACAGCCTCTTTTTTGTGGATTATTACGCTTTTGTATGGGCTATTCGCTACTCCTTGATGTCTTGTACAAGGCGGACGGAGATACCAATATAGCGGCAAGTATGATAGTTGGCATAAACATACTGCGGATAGAAGCCAAAGCGGTTGGCATCCGATGCATTGTTGACCGTGGAAGACCAATACTCGCCAAAGAGCCCGGCATCCTCCACAACTGCGCCTCTACGGCGACCCGCGGAAGGCAAGAATACCACGCCTGCGTCTTGCAGTTGCTCCAACTGAGCCATGGTATATACATTGTCTGCATAATCTTTCTCAAAAAGCGGATGCGTCTCCTCTGTGGCTTTGCCAGAACCAATAATATCCATAGCGATGCCCTCCACAGGAGCATAGTTGCACGGCAGAAGTATCATACCAAAGATACTATCGCCCGTCTCACGGATAATGGTAGCCATGGTCCATGGGTTGTTGTCAAAGAGATAGAGCCACTCGTCGGACGTGAGCGTACGCCATATACCGGGTTCATTGCCACCATTGCTGATAGCGTTGTACACACCCCAGTCGGCAGCAGAAGCCTGTTCTGCGAGACTATAATTGGCATTGCCAGCCGGGTAGTAGCGGGTGGTATCCGTGACATTCTGCTCGCCGGTCTCCCAAGGCAAGTGGGCATAGTTGATAGGCTGCTTGACGTAGAAGTAAGCCTCTTTACGAGGGGGAACGAAGTAGTTCACACCTACAACATACGTGTACCCTTTAATAGTATTCAATTGTTTGGACTCATTGTAACAATTAAAGAATATAGTATCCCCTTTTCTATACCATTCTTGCACAGCAGGTGTGAAATAGATAGTATCCTTTTTTGTCACTTTGACGAAGATTGTAGCAGAGTCTTTGACGTCCACAGCGCCATTCCAGCCACTTGTACCCCACCCGAAGAGGTCAATCCAATTGGTGTTGGCAGCAGAAGCAAGGGCATTGTCTGCACCCACGTAGTCGGATTGGTGCTCGGCAAAACGCCAAGTACCCTGCAGGGTGGAGTCACCCATCACGCGGTGCGTGCCTTGTGCAGCATTGTACTGAAGGTTGCCCTGCGAGAACCAGACGAACTGCGAGTCGGATATACGAAAGACACCGGAGACAGCCCCAACAGGTGTAGTCGTAGGGTTGGGAGCCGGAGTAACCTCCACTTCGGTGGTATCCTTGGTAGTGCCACCTCCCTGCCCGTTATTATCAGGTTCGTTGGTATTGGTGGTGTTACAACCAACAAAACAGAGCATACCACACGTTGCGATGCACAACAGAAACAAATTCTTTTTCATACTATTGCATTAGTTATTTGGTTTCATACCTATTCAGGCTACAAAGGTACAACAAAGGAATGATATCTGCAAGGGGAAACAAAGAAAAAAGGTTGTGCCGGTCAACAACTATCAAACAACAGATAACAAACACGAATTAGCATTATCGGGGCGTGCATTACCAAGTATAATTCTCCATTAACTGCCATTAATGTATGGCGAGGGAAGGCTCCATTAAAGACCACTAAAGAACCATTAAAAAGCATTAGGACATTATGAACGGACGGCTACGCCGTATTATCACCCATTAGCCACAAAGTATCTATTCCTAAAATTAGCGCAACTGATGTGTATTACCAAGCATAATTCTCCGTTAACTGCCATTAATGTATGGCGAGGGAAGGCTCCATTAAAGACCACTAAAGAACCATTAAAATTCTGACGATGAGGGAGATGCACCTCATTTAGCCCATGGGCTCATAGGACGACGCGAGCCGCATCGTCTCCCATGGCGTTGCCATTCAAGCGTAAGCATCACTATACAGCCAAGCAACAAAAAGAGAGGGTTGCCACGTGGCAACCCTCTCTTTTTGTTGTGCATAAGAACGATTTAGCGAACTACGGCACCGGTAGCGTCATACATGTGTCCGCCACGGATGATGTAGAGCGTACCATCGATGATGACTTTCTGAATATCGTCAGCAGCCTTGATAGCAGCGTTCTCCACGTCTGAACCTTGGTCGTCACGCTCGATGTAGATGACCACATCGTTGATGTAACGAGTCTCGGTAGCCGCATAAGCAGCGAACAAGTTCTCAAAGCGTGAGCCACGACTCATCTCATAATAACGGATGATGTTCTTCTCGACCGTAGCATCGGTGCAGGTGATGGTAGCCACCCCTTCAGCGTTCATAGCGATAGTCCAAGTAGTGGAAGCCGATGCAGCAGGGTTGATGACCAATGCAGCAGAAGCACCCGCCTTAGCAGCCAAGAAGCCGCCGTCCACAGCGAAGGTGTAGTTGTCGTTGTCCTTAGCAAGGGTGATAATCGTAGCGTCTGCAGGTACATCTGTCAGGATGTGGTTAGCAGGAGTGATAGCAGTAGCGGTAAAGTCGTTGCCCGTCTCGCCTACAGCACCGAGGGTATAGGTCTCAGCCGCATTGACGATGAGCATCTTCTTGCCAGCCACAAGTTCGGACACAGCCGTAGCCAACTTGTAGGTAACCGGTTTCACCGTAACGACGCAGGTAGCGGTGAAGTTACCTTCTACAGAAGTAGCGGTGATTGTGGCTTCACCTGCTGTGAGAGCCTGTACGAGACCGGTCTCGGTAACGGTAGCCACTTCGGGTTTGGAGGAAGTGAATGTGATGTCGGTAACCGTAGCGTAAGCCGGAACAACAGCAGCATTGAGTTGGAGTTTCTCACCGGTCTTGAGTGTAGCGGTTTCAGGAGTCATCACGATACCGGTAACAGGCATATATTTATAAACCTTGTACACTGCGGCACCCTTACCAGAAGTAAATACATTCAGGTAGTAAGCGTAGTCGTTGATTTTCTCTGCTTTGGTGAAGTTAGCATACGAGTTATTAGCCGCAGCCTTGTTGTCAACAAAGTAGTGAACGGTGTTACCATCTTTGTCTGCAGCGAATTGCTGTGTTGTCATATTGCGGACAGAAAATTCAGAAGAGTGAACAGTACCTACCTCGTAAGCCCACACTTCATTCTCTCCGACAGAGAATACAGCACCACCAAGATCTCTGGTGATAGCGTTCTTGGGCAGGATGTCAGTAACTACACCATCTTTCACAATTTGCATTGCTTCCGCACCACGGGCATTAGCCACAGCCATAGTCTCTGTGCCATAGAGTACTTGTGCAGGCGAGGTACCAGCCAATACGGTACCTTCCATAGCCTTCACCTCTACCAAGGAACCATTGGCAATCTTTACATACTGAATCTTGGTAGCTCCCGATACATAGAAGAAAACAAGACCTCCCTGCTCCGAGAAGATATCTCCAAAAGCTGTGATTTGATCACATCTGCCTGTCTGTGGCAAACGGAAATTTATCTTAGTCATAGTCTTTGTTCCACTCTTAACAATAAATACGCATGTATCAGCAGACGGGAAATTAGCAGCCAAAACGATGTTTCCTGCATCATCAATAGCGATACCCGTACCGAGGTTAGCCCCTTCTGCCATAGGAATAGCAGCGTCCACCTCCTCGCCATTCTTGGTGAATACGCGAACTTTGTTCTGGTTCTTGTCTGTCAGATAGAACTTGCCATTCCAACCATAACCATTGCGGCAATCACTAATAGCAGCGACGGTAGTAGGAATAGCGACCTCCCAAAGTTTCTCTACAACGATATCATCAAGAGGCTCGGGTACAGTAACTACGCAAGTAGCGGTGTAGCCGCCATCTTCGGTGGTAACGGTGATAGTAGCAGTGCCGACAGTGTCTGCTTTTACGAGACCATTCTCGTCCACAGAAACCGCCTTGCTATCGGAAGCCCAACTAACTTTCTTGTTGTTAGCATCTGCAGGAGCAATATAAGCAATAAGTTGTTCAGTTGCGTCAAGTGCGAGCGTGAGCGTAGTCTTGTTGAGAGCAACACCCGTAACAGCACCTACGGCAGCGGTAATGTTGTACTCTACAGAAGCCTCGAGTTTGCTTTCTTCGGAAACAACCTTAACCGTTGCTTTACCGGGAGCCTTGGGAGTAACCAAACCTGTTTGGTCAACAACGAGGATTTTCTCGTCGGAAGAAGACCAAGTAACGTTCTTGTTAGCAGCTGTCTCCGGAGTGAAAGTAACAGTCAGTTGGTCGGTGTTCGGCATCTGAAGGTCAACCGTACCGGTTTTGCTGAGTGCTATACCAAGGAGAGCCTTGTCTGTAGCCTCGTATTTAGCCGTAAGAGTGATATCAGCCGAAATAGTTTCCACTTTGTTCTCCCCATTGTACCAACCAAGGAAAGTGTAATTTTTCTTGATAGGAGTAGGCAATACATAGTCAGCAGCCACCTCTGTGGGATATGCATAGTACTGACCTGCCGCATTCATAGCCGAAGCATAAGACGCATCCTTGCCCAATTCGGTAAAGTCAGCAGACTTAGGCCAACCTGTGTTCTGGATACTGCAGAAGAAAGCACCTACTGCATAACGCCATGCAGCACCTGTACCATCTGCTGTAAGAGTTGAAGCGCCATCTGCGGCTTGTGCAGTATGCGCAGCCTCAATGTAAGCCTTGAGCCATGCCCATTGCGGCATAGACAAAGCAGGAGCCGCATTGGTCAGTTTCGAGCAGATGTTAGGAGCACTTAAGGGGTTTGCTTGTGCCATGTAATACTCCAATGTCTCAAAGTCCGTTGCACCAGCATCGGTCATAAAAGCATTGAAGAGTTCACCCTTGTCCGTGGCACACATCGGATTGGCGCAACCACCGTCAAGATTCCATGTGATATGGAATGTTTGTGCCGATAGTGCCATCGTTGTTGCCGTGATGGCAACCAAAAATGTCATTAACTTTTTCATGTTATTTGAATTTGTTTATAATAATGTCTATAGGGGTAACGATATTACGCGGCTTTGTGTATTCCGAAGTCGCTATATAGAGACTGCTCTTTATGTCCTCTTGGCACAAGAGGGCAAGCAGACCATAGATGTATGCTTAATAAATGTATATAACGGGGGGGGGTAAAATGCTGTGTATTAGCATATTACGTGTATGCGCAACTTTAGTGCGCATAGGTACATCCTGTGCCATTGCATAAATATGTGCAGTGTTACCATCCATCTTGTCTGCAAAGGTACAATATTTTTTGCAATTACACAAAATATATTTGAATTGCACAAAATATATTTGAATTGCACAACTTCCGGTGCGTTACTTTATAGTGCGATTTGGTAGTTTCCGGTACTTTCTGTCACTTTCTGTTACTTTTCTCTTATATCAACAATTGACAACAATCAGCAACAATAACAGGTATTATCCGTGCTTTAAAGAACGGACGGCTACGCCGTATTATCACCGATTAGACATAAATTGCATATTCTAAAAATTGCATATTCTATAAAAACCATACAGAATTGACGATTGTTAAGATGGACGGTATTATATCCGTATCATATCTGTAAGAAAAAATTCGTTACCACCTCGTTAGGAAAGCGTTACCAACTCGTTACCACCCCGCAACCGCAAAAAAGTGCCAATTTTTAAGATTGCAACTATTGTCTTGCTGTCAACAACGGACTCCCCCTCCCCCACTCAGAGAGGGGGGATAAAAACAGGGCATTGCGGTCAACAATAACCAATAACTAACCAATAACTAACCAACAACTAATAACCAGCAATATCATTCCAAATACAGATTGACAAAGGTTGAGGTGTGCCTTGGAATAATAACATAGAGCATATATATGCCTGAAAAAGCACAAAAAATATCAGGGCAACAGCATCAAAATAACAACATCAATAGTATGATTTTGAAAGAATAAGTGTAACATTATACTATTTTCTATGCAAAATGGTATTCGTACTTAACGACGCGGGACGCGTCGTCTCCATAAGCACAGCAAATCCATTCAGTTTGTGCCAAACTGCCCGCGGACGAGGGCGTCCGCGTCCCCGGCGATGCCATCTTGTGGCAAAAAACCTAATAATGCGTTCTTACCGTATTAAACAGATTAATGTTTGATGTGGTTGTCCTGTTTTAGGAGGAATAATTTGTTTATTTGCTATGAAAGCAGTACCTTTGCGCAAGCAAAAAACAAAGATATATAACAGGATATGATAGAAGATAACAAAGTGGTAACTCTCCAATACGACCTGTATGTGGGTGGAGAGGACGGACAAGAAGAAGTGATGGAAAGTGCAACGGCAGAGCGTCCGTTGATATACTGCCACGGGCAGGGTATGATGTTGCCGGAGTTTGAACGCAATATGGCAGGGCTGAATGTGGGAGACAGTTTTGATTTCCGTATTCCATGCCAAGATGCATACGGTGAATACGATGACGATGGCGTGCTGACATTGGATAAGAAACTGTTCTACAATGGCGACGGCGAGTTTGACTCGGAGCGTGTGTATGAGGGCAATGTTGTACCCATGAACACCGTGGACGGGCAGATAGTGAATGCGCAAGTCGTGGAGGTGAACAAGGACAATGTGGTGATAGACCTTAACCACCCGTTGGCAGGTGAGGACTTGCATTTTGTGGGCAAGGTGATAGATATGCGCGATGTAACAGAGGGCGAACTGAAAGCCCTGCACCATCGTGGCGGTTGCTGCGGTGGCGGCTGCAAGAGCAGTTGCAATGACTGCGGTGGCGGTTGCGGCGGTTGTAAGTGATATGTAACAACGCAAACCGCATCCGCTCTCCAAGGGGCATTTTTTGCAATAGAGACAGTCCGGCAAGAGCAGTCGGACTGTCTCTGTTTGTGCAGATAGGTGATATAAAAGTGGCTTGTATCCTCGTAATAATGTCTGCTTAATCACCCGCTATCCTCTCGCTATCCACCCGTTAATCACATACTAATCACATACTAATCACATACTAACCACATACTAATCTCATACACTTAACCCGAGGAGGATATGAAAAAGCAGAGAGACTTCCGGAATGAGTCCGGCAGTCTCTCCGCTTTTTTATGTAATAAGTAATAGTTTTTTATGTAATAAGTAATAGTTAATGGTTAATATGCGCGGTGGGCTTTGCTATTCCAGCTGCGCTATCAACTATATTATCCGTGCTATTAACTATTAATTATTAACTATTACTGCCCGCGAAGCGGTCGTAACCGTTAGGGGTTATTTCTCGTCTTCGATAGCGGCCTGGGCGGCAGCGAGACGTGCGATAGGCACACGGAACGGCGAGCAGGAAGCGTAGTTCATACCGATACGGGCGCAGAACTTCACGCTGCTGGGTTCGCCACCATGCTCACCGCAGATACCGCAACGCAGCGACGGACGCACTGCACGACCTTTCTCCACTGCCATCTTGATGAGTTGACCGACACCGTTCTGGTCGAGCACCTGGAACGGATCCACCTTCAGAATCTTCTGCTCGAGGTAAGCGGGCAGGAAGGAAGCGATGTCATCGCGGCTGTAACCGAAGGTCATCTGCGTGAGGTCGTTGGTACCGAAACTGAAGTACTGTGCTTCGGTAGCGATACGGTCGGCAGTAAGGGCTGCACGAGGAATCTCAATCATCGTACCAACCTCAAATTCCACTTCGATGCCATACTCGGCAAATACCTCTTTGGCAACACGCATGATTACCTCTTTCTGCTGCTTGAACTCGTACAGGATACCAATTAGCGGCACCATAATCTCCGGCATCGGGTGTTTGCCCTCTTTCTTCAACTCGCACGCAGCCGACAGGATAGCGCGGGTCTGCATAGCGGTGATTTCGGGGAAGGTGATACCCAGACGGCAACCGCGGTGACCAAGCATCGGGTTGTTCTCTGCCAAAGAATTGACACGTTGTTGGATTTCCTCAACGCTCACGCCCATCTCTTTTGCCATGGTCTCCTGCCCCTTCAAATCGTGGGGAACGAACTCATGCAACGGCGGGTCGAGCAGACGGATATTGACAGGGCAACCGTCCATCGCCTCGAGGATACCCTTGAAGTCAGCCTTCTGGTACGGAAGCAGTTTAGCCAGTGCTTTCTCGCGACCGGCAGCGTCTTTGGCGAGAATCATCTCACGCATAGCGATGATTTTCTTGTCGTCGAAGAACATGTGCTCGGTACGGGTCAGACCGATACCTTTTGCACCGAAAGCGCGTGCCACGGCAGCATCGTGCGGGGTGTCGGCATTGGTACGAACCTGCATGTGGGTGTATTTGTCGCAGAGATCCATGAGTGCCTTGAAGTCGCCGCTGAGTTCGGCAGCGCGGGTCTCAATCTGACCTGCATATACCTGACCGGTAGAACCGTTGAGCGAGATATAATCACCCTCTTTGTAGGTAACGCCTTCGATGGTAACGGTCTTTGCCTTGTAGTCCACAACGATAGCACCTGCACCCGAAACGCAGCACTTGCCCATACCGCGAGCCACAACGGCTGCATGAGATGTCATACCTCCGCGTGCTGTCAGGATACCTTCGGCAGCAGACATACCTGCGAGGTCTTCGGGGCTGGTCTCGATACGTACCATAACCACCTTGTGCCCGTCTTTGTGCCACTCTTGTGCATCGTCTGCATGGAAGACAATCTGTCCGCAGGCAGCACCAGGGCTGGCGGGCAGACCTTGGGTGATAACCTTGGCTTTCTTGAGTGCCTCTTTGTCGAAGACCGGGTGGAGCAGTTCGTCCAACTTCTGCGGTTCGCAGCGCATGACAGCGGTTTTCTCGTCGATAACGCCCTCGCGCATGAGGTCCATGCCAATCTTCACCATAGCGGTACCTGTGCGCTTGCCGTTACGGGTCTGCAGGAACCAGAGTTTGCCCTCCTGAACGGTGAACTCCATGTCCTGCATATCTTTGTAGTGGTCTTCCAGTTTCTGCTGGATGGTATTCAGTTCCTGATACAGAGCGGGCATAGCCTCTTCCATACTCGGGTACTTGCTTGCGCGCTCTTCCTCGCTGATACCCTGCAGTTTAGCCCAACGGCGGCTGCCCTCGAGGGTGATTTGCTGCGGGGTACGGATACCGGCAACCACGTCTTCGCCCTGTGCGTTTACGAGATACTCGCCGTTGAAGATGTTCTCACCCGTAGCGGCATCACGGCTGAAGCAAACGCCCGTAGCCGAGGTCTCGCCCATATTGCCGAACACCATTGCCATCACTGAAACGGCGGTGCCCCATTCATCAGGGATACCTTCCATCTTGCGGTAGAGAATAGCGCGCTCGTTCATCCAACTGCGGAATACGGCGCAGATAGCCCCCCAGAGTTGCTCGATAGGGTCATCGGGGAAATCCTTGCCCGTCTGCTCCTTGATAGCGGTTTTGAAACGTGCAACGAGGAGTTTCAGTTCGTCCACGTTCAGGTCTTTGTCCAATTTGATGCCGCGGATGGATTTCACCTCTTCGATGATAGCCTCAAACGGGTCGATATCCTCTTTGTTGACGGGCTTCATACCAAGTACCACGTCGCCGTACATCTGTACGAAACGGCGGTAACTGTCATATACGAAGTGAGGATTATTGGTCTTCTCCACCATACCTTCGGCAACGGTGTCGTTCAATCCGAGGTTGAGGATGGTATCCATCATACCGGGCATAGACGCACGCGCACCCGAGCGGACACTGACAAGCAACGGGTTCTTAGGATCACCGAACTTGCTGTTCATCAGGGTCTCGATGTGCTTTACGGCAGCCATCACCTCATCGTTGAGGATGCCGACGATAGTCTCTTGACCTACCTGATAATACTCGTTGCAAACATCAGTGGTGATGGTGAATCCCGGAGGTACGGGCACACCCACAAGGTTCATCTCGGCGCAGTTGGCACCTTTGCCGCCCAGTTGCTCACGCATCTGTGCATTACCTTCGGCTTTACCGTTTCCGAAGGTGTAAACTCTTTTCTTGTTGTCCATTATATTATTGTTTTTATTATTATGTACGATTTGCGAATTTACGATGTACGATTTATGTGCGATTTGCCCTTGCGGGCTGTCCCATTTGCAGACGATATATGCAATCGTTTATTTTTCATTTTCAATTTGTCCCTCCTCTTTATCCTGTTGTGCAATGACGCGCTGCCCTAATTGCTCTATGCGGTGTTCCAAAGTGTCTTGGTCTTTGCGCCACTCGGGGTCGTTATAGTCCACGGGCGGTGTGCCGTAGCAGGCTGTTACTGTGAATGTTACGGCTGTGAGCATACCAAGCCTGATAGCACTTTCCAAGAGTTGGTTGCACTTAGTGCGAAGCAGTCGAAGTCGTTTCATAAACACCTTATGTTCTCGTTGAACTTGCAAAAGTACTCTTTTTTTTTGATATATGCAAGAGTGGGAGGTGTATTGTACGAATAACTATAAAAATATAGCATTTTGACGACGCGAGCCGCGTTGTCCCCCAATAAAACAAGAGGCTGTCCGCACTTGTCAGACAGCCTCTTGCTTGTATTCCTCTGCGGGTATATGTGTCGCAGGGTGAGTGTGAAGTTCGGTTGTTCTTCCGATTACTTCTTCTCAGCAGCCATGGAAGCCTTGAGGTCAGCCAATACGGAGAGGTCACCGAGGGTGGTCTTCTCTACCTTAGGCATCTCGGGAGCAGCCTCTTTCTTGGGAGCCTTTGCCTCCTTGGCAGGAGTCTCTTTGCGCTCTTCCCATGTGCGGAGGTGCGAGAGGAGGATACGTTTTGCGTCGCGGTTGAACTCGATGACGCGGAACGGCAGCACATCGCCTACAGCCACAGGGCTCTTGTCCTCTTTCTGGAGATGACGTGTGGTGCAGAAGCCCTCTACGCCGTCCTCAAGGATAACGGTAGCCCCTTTGTCGGTGATTTCAGCCACTTTGCCCTCAACGACAGTGTCGAGACCGTACTTGGCAGCCAGTTCGTCCCAAGGGTTCTCCTCGAGTTGCTTGTGACCGAGTGAGAGACGGCGGTTGTCCTTGTCGATTTCGAGAACGATAACCTCGATGGTGTCACCGATATGAGTGAACTCGTTGGGGTGTTTGATTTTCTTGGTCCAACTGAGGTCGCTGATATGGATGAGACCGTCCACGCCCTCTTCCAACTCAACGAATACGCCGAAGTTGGTGAAGTTGCGCACCTTGGCGAAGTGCCGTGTGCCGACAGCGTACTTGGACTCGATGTTCTCCCATGGGTCGGGTTTGAGTTGCTTCAGACCGAGTGACATCTTGCGCTCTTCGCGGTCGAGTGTCAGGATGACAGCCTCAACCTCGTCGCCGACCTTAAGGAAGTCGTTAGCGGAACGCAGGTGTTGGCTCCAACTCATCTCGCTGACGTGAATCAGACCTTCTACGCCGGGAGCGACCTCAACAAATGCTCCGTAGTCAGCCATAACAACCACTTTGCCCTTGATATGGTCACCAACCTTCAGGTTCGGGTCGAGTGCCTCCCATGGGTGGGGTGTGAGTTGTTTCAAGCCGAGAGCGATACGCTTCTTCTCCTCGTCGAAGTCAAGGATAACGACGTTGATTTTCTCGCCCTCGTGTACAATCTCGTTGGGGTTGTTGACACGTCCCCAACTGAGGTCCGTGATGTGGATAAGACCGTCCACGCCACCGAGGTCCATGAATACGCCGTATTGCATGATAGCCTTGACGGTACCTTCGAGTACCTGACCTTTCTCGAGGTGCGAGATGATTTCTTTGCGTTGTGCTTCAAGTTCAGCCTCGATGAGAGCCTTGTGGGAAACAACGACGTTGCGGAAGTCAGGATTAACTTTGACAATCTTGAACTCCATCGTCTTGCCGACGAACATGTCGTAGTCGTGGATGGGTTTGACATCAATCTGGCTGCCGGGCAAGAATGCCTCTGTGCCGAGGATGTCCACAATCATACCGCCTTTGGTACGGCACTTGATGTAGCCCTTGACGATTTCCTCGTTAGCAAGCGCTTCGTTGACGCGGTCCCAACTGCGTGCAGCGCGTGCCTCTTTGTGGCTGAGCACCAACTGACCGTTCTTGTCCTCTTGACTCTCGACATAGACCTCTACCTTGTCTCCCACCTTGAGGTCGGGATTGTAGCGGAACTCGGAAGCGGGGACGATACCGTCGGACTTGTAGCCGACATTGACTACGACTTCGCGTTTGTTGATGGATGTAACAGTACCCTCTACGACTTCGTGGTCTTTGATAGCACTCAGGGTGTCGTCATACTTTTTGAGGGTTTCTTCGTTTTGTGTGCCTTTCGACTCTTTCTCGTAGGCATCCCAGTCGAAGTTCTGGAGTGATTGATTTTCTGCCATTGTAGCAAATGATTCCTGTGCCCAATCGTGTAATAATGACCGACACAGATTTTTAGGGGTTAAACATTGGTTTGCTTTTTTCTCGCGCGGGTAATCCATGTGACGAACTGCCCACAAAAAAGCGCACAAAGGTACTATTTCTTTTTGAGATATGCAAATGCGGGTTGTTTTTTCAGGATAACCGCACCCAATTGTGCATCACCCAAAGCGTTTTCTATAATATCTGTAGCCTGTCGGATGCTTATCAGTGGCATACTAAACCGAACATTTTTCGAATCACCTCCGAACCACCTTCGAATCACCTCCGAACCACCTTCGAACAACCTCCGAAGCACCTTCGAACAACCTCCGAAGAAAATACATCGAAAAACGGGCAACCACTCATCCTCCCAACGACCGTCAGCACTCCGCAAAAGCAAAAAATGTACGATTGTTAAGATGGAAGGTATTATATCAGTATTATATCGGTAAGAAAAAATTCGTTACTACCTCGTTAGGAAAGCGTTACCACCTCGTTACCACCTCGCTACCGCAAAAAAGTGTCAAATTTTAAGATTGCACCGGTCCTTCCTATTCTCAATAGGACACATGTAAGACCCTTATTTCTCTTTATCAAGACGTTGCCCGAGGGGGATAGCCGCTCGGCTTTATTTTTATCAGTTAAAACACGGATGTTTGCTGCAGTTGTCCTGTTAGGATAGGAATGTGTTTGTATATCTGCAAAAAAATATGTACCTTTGTCGCAGTGATTGCATTTGTGTGAATATCGGCAGACAACCATATACAAACATACCCATGAAAAGAATATACCTCTTGCTTCTCGTTGCAACAATAGGGACAGGTGCGTGGGGAGCCACGACAAAGAATCTGTCGCTGAAGTATCACACCTTTACCTTTCGCGGGAGTTCTTCCTACCGAATGTGGACATACAATATGCCCGAAGTGCATTGGAGTACATCGGATTCTACCGTAGCCGTGGTGGATCAATACGGTCTAATACGTCCTATCCGTCCGGGTGAGACAACTATTGCCGTAGAAACAGCAGATGGTAGCCAGCGCGACACGTGTCGGGTGATAGTGGAATATGGTGCCTTCAGTCATATCACCTCTCCCACTCTGCTCAAAGACGGGAAATGGACGCTGATTTACCACGATGGTGCTCCCTACACATTGCAACAAAGACCTACAGGCACTACCGTGTGGCTACTGCACAAAGACTCAGTATATACATTCGAGTCCCAATGCGGTTACTTGGCTGCTACAACAAATAACGGGAAGTTGGATACCGTGGTTCGACGTCAATCCAATACCAAGTGGGATATTATGCCATATAGTGACAAGAATCTATCGGTGAGCGTTCACAACCGCAAGACACGCGGTGATGTGCTATGTTATGATACTGATAATCATCGATTCAACACCCTTCCGCACAGCCAAGCCTCACATAATGTAGCCGTATATCAAGAGGCGGGTACCTTTCTATTGGAGGTTAGTTCTGCCGACACTATGGGCGGGTACATCAATGGTGCTTCCGGACACTACGAGAAGGGAACGCAAGTACATATACAAGCATTCCCAAAAGAGAACTACCATTTCATACACTGGAACGACGGCAACAGGGATAACCCACGTGTTGTGACCGTAGCGACCTCCAATATCAGCCGAATTGCATATTTTTCACCATACGAAGGAAGTTGTGGCGAACACCTCCAATGGCGATATTCGCAAGATACCTTATACATAACGGGTTATGGTGCTATGGATAACTACACCATTAATGGCGGTGCACCGTGGAAGATATTAAGGAAATACATAACATATATCCAATTTCCCGAAGGGCTAACAAAAATAGGAGACTATGCTTTTTACTATTGTACCAAAGTGGAACATATAGATATTCCAAGCACAGTAACCCATATAGGTAATTCTACATTCCGCGAATGCTCGGGATTGAAGAGTATTATTATTCCCGATAACGTAACTCAAATAGGGTCATCCTCATTCAGTGCGTGCACAGCATTAAGAGATATAGTTTTGAGTAAAAGACTTCACGCTATCAATACGTACACGTTCAATGAATGCAGTGCCTTGACACATATTGACATACCCGATAGTGTGGAGACTATTGACAAGAGTGCATTCGTAAGATGTACCTCTTTATCGGAGGTCATAATGGGTAGTGGTGTGCAGTCTATCGGCAGATATACATTCTCTAATTGCCAAGCCTTGACACTACTATCCATGAAGTCCATCACCCCACCCGTGATAGACTCCACCTTATCCGTAAAACCCTTACCACATTTGACAGTGAGTGTGCCCTGCGGTCAGAAAGAAACATATCAGGCTGCCCACAAGTGGCAACAATTGAATATCCAAGAGTTGCCTGAACATAACCTTGTACTCCTGACTGATGACAGCGAACACGGATATGTGAATCTCGTTGGCTCGGATTGCAGTACAGACAGTATAACTATCGCTGCCGTACCCGCAACACCATATTGTTTTGAACAATGGAGTGACGGTGTGAAAGATAGTCTTCGTACTATTCACCTGACGCAAGACACTATGCTGCTTGCTCTGTTCTCGGACAAAACACCAAATATGTGCGGAGACAGTCTGTATTGGGAGTATAATAACGGAATTATCACTATATCGGGCAAAGGAGACATGTACGACTACACAAAGACATCGGTGCCATGGCTGCAATACAAGGACTCCATTGTTACCATTCATATAGGCGACAGTGTGACATCTCTCGGACGATATGCATTCAGTGAATGTGGTCAAATAGAACATGTGGTAATACCTGACAATGTAAAAGTAATCGGTGACTATGCTTTCTATAATTGTACTTATCTCAAGTCTGTCGTGGTAAGCAACGGGAGCATAGGAACATGTGCTTTTGCAGGATGCATCATGCTGAACGATATAACCATATCGGAGCATGTGTGGTGTATCGGCAGGAGTGCGTTCTTAAGGACCAAGTGGTATGATGCCCAGTCTGACGGTATGGTGTATGCTGCCCATATTCTATATGGTTACAAAGGAAAAATAGAACGTGACACCACACTTGTAGTACGTGAGGGGACCAAAAGTATCAGTGCCAATGCTCTGGATGACGACCATATTGTGTGCGTCACACTACCAAGTTCTATGGAATATATATCCCCGAATTTTTCACTCTCCAAAGGGCTCTCCGCCATATATATGCAATCTGCGACCCCTCCAAACATACCCTCAAAAGTATTCCAAACACAGCAAAAGACCTATACCACCGTATTCGTGCCCTGTGGAGCATTGGACGCATACCGTTGGGAATCCTATTGGTGGGAACTTGAACATTTGGAAGAAGCCAATAACTACAACATAGTCCTATACTCCAATTTCCCCCAATACGGACATGGTGTAGTAACTCACAGCCGATGCTCGGAATATCATGCAACCATTGAAGCAATGAGCATAGACGAGCGTTTTCAATTTGTGCAATGGAGTGACGGCAGTACTGATAACCCAAGAAGATTGTTTGTAACCCGAGATACGGCTCTTACCGCCCTCTTTGCACCCATCTACTCGGGACAATGCGGCGATAACCTACAATGGGAGTACAAGCCCGACAACCGCACCCTAACCATAACAGGCAGTGGTGACATGTACGACTATGCCTCTATCTCGGCTTCTCCATGGAGGTACTTCAGGGATTCCATTATGACTATCGACCTGCCACAATCACTAACCTCTATCGGTCGTAACGCTTTCTACGGGTGTGAGTATGCTTCGCTGATTACTATTCCCGACAGTGTGGTATGGGTAGGACAATATGCTTTATCCAGCACCATGTGGTATGATTGGCAACCCGAAGGACCCATATACGCCGGCAAGGCTCTATACGCCTACACTACAGCCATCCAGGGAGACAGTATCGTGATAGATGAAGGAACGGTAAGTATCTCCCCGTCGGTCTTCTACCGTTACACCACTTACCCTGCCACAGCATGGAAGTTCTCCATCACTATCCCCAGCAGTATGTCTGTAATTGGGAAACAGGCTTTCAAGGATTGTTATCTGACTTCTATCACCTGCTTTGCGGAGGAGCCTCCCACATGCGAGGCACAGGTGTTCTATGGAGTGAGCAAGCGGACGCCCGTGTATGTGCCGGCATCCGCTATTGATGACTACAAGGCAGCAGACCAGTGGAAGGAGTTTCTGAATATCTATGCCATTGACTCGACAAACGTGGCAACGGACATAGAGGAAGTGACGGAGATGTACCTCAACAAGGATAATCAGGGCGGGTATATGGCACCTCGCAAGATACTATATCAAGGGCAAGTGCTGATAGTCCGCGACGGACAAGTGTTTACCATTACGGGTATGCGGGTGAGATAACGAGTGCGGTCAGGATATATCTCCCCAGTTCATCACGGTGAGGCGGAGGTGGTCGAGGTGGCGTTTGTAGATACGGTTGTTGGTGTCTTCCAACAGCGGGTCGGCATCGAGGATAGCAAGGGCGGCCTTGCGGGCAAGTTCCAGTATCTGACCGTCCGTCGAGAGGCTTGCGATACGGAGGTCAAACGGCAAGCCCGACTGCTGCGTACCCTCCATATCGCCCGGACCGCGGAGTTGCATATCCGCTTCGGCAATGCGGAAACCGTCATTCGTAGCCACCATGATATCCATGCGCTTGCGGGTGTCACGGCTCAGTTCCACATTGGTGAGCAGGATACAGTAACTCTGCTCCGCCCCGCGTCCCACACGCCCGCGCAACTGGTGCAGTTGGCTCAAACCGAAGCGTTCCGCGTTCTCGATAATCATCACGCTGGCATTCGGCACGTTCACACCCACCTCAATCACGGTGGTTGCCACCAGTATCTGCGTCTCACCGCTGATGAAACGCCTCATCTGCTCGTCCTTATCCCGCGCCTTCATCTGCCCGTGCACCATAGATATGCGGTAGTCGGGGAACGTCTCGCATAACCGGTTGTAGCCGTTCTGCAAGTCTTGCAAGTCCATCTTCTCGTTCTCCTTGATGAGCGGGAAGACCTCATATACCTGTCTGCCTGCCTCTATCTGGCTGGTGATGAACTGATTGATAGATGCCCGCCGCTGTATGGAGTAGTGGAGGGTCTGCACAGGCTTGCGCCCGGGCGGCAGTTCGTCGATGACACTCACGCGCAAGTCCCCGTACACCGTCATGGCAAGGGTGCGCGGGATAGGCGTGGCGGTCATGACCAGGATATGCGGCGGACGGACATTCTTGCTCCACAGTTTGGCGCGCTGCGCGACGCCGAAGCGGTGCTGCTCGTCGATGATACACAGTCCGAGATTGGCAAACTGCACCTCGTCTTCGATGAGGGCGTGGGTGCCGATGAGTATATTGATTTCCCCCGCGCGGAGTGCCTGGTGGAGGGGTTCGCGCTGCTTCTTGGTGGTCGAGCCTGTGAGCAGGGCAATGCGCAGTCCGCGCATGGGTCGGTCCGTGGCATCGCCGAAGAGTCCGTCGCCGCTGTCGAGGATAGGGGCAAGGAACTGCCGCAGGGTGTCATAGTGCTGGTTGGCAAGTATCTCCGTGGGTGCCATGATACAGGCTTGGTAGCCGTTGTCTATGGCAAGCAGGGCGCATAGCAGAGCCACAAGGGTCTTGCCGCTGCCGACATCGCCTTGCAACAAACGGTTCATCTGTTTGCCCGACTTGAGGTCGGTCTGTATCTCGCGCACCACCCGCTTTTGGGCGTTGGTAAGGGGGAACGGGAGACAGGTATGGTAGAAGGCGTTGAAGTAGCGGCCCACGATAGGCATGGGGAAGCCCGCGTTCTGTTCGCGCCGTTTCATCTGGCGCAGTATCTGCAACTGGATATAGAAGAGTTCCTCGAACTTGAGCCGCTCGCGCGCACGCTGCAGGGTGGCGTTGTCCTTGGGGAAATGGATGTTGGCGAGTGCCTCGGTCAGCCCCATGAGGTGATACTGCTGCAGCACGTCCATACCGATAGTATCGGGCACGCCGTTCTCGCGCAAGGCAGGCATCAGTTGGCTGATAATCACGCGGATAGCCTTGGAATTGATGCCCGCCCGCTTCATGGGTTCGGTGGTGTTGTAGTACGGTTCCAGCCCCTGGGTCATCTCGGGCTGCACCTTGCTCCACGGAGTGAGTTCGGGATGGACGAAGTTGTATTGGTGATTGAAGCGGGAAGGCTTGCCGAAAAGCAGGTAGCGCACGCCTTTTTCCAACTTGATATACTTGACACCCTTGAACCAAACGAGTTCGATACTGTGGTGCCCGTCGGTGAAAGTCGCGCTCAACCGCTGTGTACTGCCCGCGCCGATGGTGTGCCACTCGGTGATTTCGCCTATGATTTGGACGTAAGTATCCTCGTCGTCAATCTCGTGAATATAGTAGAAACGGCTGCGGTCGATGTACTTGTAGGGGAACACACGCAGCATATCGAGAGCCGATTTCACCCCCAATTCTTTACGAAGAATGTCGGCACGCTTCGTGCCGACACCCTTACAATACGCTATATCTTGGATGGATAAATCCATCTGTCAATCAGCAACTTGCATAGTTTGCCCTATTCGCTGAACGGAGTATGCCTCCATTCTTCCGCAACCGGACTTGCAATTCCTAATTCGTAATTCCTAATTCGTAATTAAACTATTGCAGGCGGAAGTTGATAGGTACCGTATATTTCACGCGCACGGGTTTGCCACGTTGCTTGCCGGGTGTCCATTTGGGCATGGACTTGATGACGCGCACCGCCTCTTTGTCGAGGGAAGCATCGCCCGAAGTACGAACCACTGCCACGTCCACGATACTACCGTCTTTGTTGACCACGAACTGGCAGATAGCACGCCCTTGGATACCGTTCTCCTGCGCGATGACAGGGTACTTGACGTTCTCGCTGATGAATTTGAACATGGCCTGGGCACCACCCGGGAACTCGGGCATCGACTCAACGACCACGAAGATGACTTCTTCCTCTTCCTCCTCAACGGGTGCCTCGACAGGTGCTTGAATGACAACCTCGACATCCTTCTGGTCCTCGGTGTTGATTTCGATGGTCTCCGTCTCCACGTCGTCTTCCACAACGTTCAGTACCTCAACCTCTTGCGGTGCCGGTGGCGGTGGGGGCGGAGGGGTGGTCTCTTGTGTTGTCTGCTGGATATCAATCTCCTCCTCGAAGTTCATATCCGTATCCACAACTTCGTACTTGGTCACGTCCTTCTCAGTCCATTCGAAGGCTACATAGCAAACGCTGAGGACGAATACCAATCCCATCAGGACGTAGGTAAACTTCTTGTCCTCAAGACTTGCCTTGGGTGATTTCTTCTGTTGCATATACTTGTTTGTTTATATTCTTTTACTTATCTTCCGCCTGTTGCCCGCGTGGTCGCCGCTTATGGGTTCGTTATAGGTTGCTTATCCCTTGCTTATCCCTTGCTCATCCCTTGCTGTTTTTCCCCGACTCTTCCTCGGCTCTTCCCCGAGTTAACTCCGAGTTAACCTTAACTTATCTCCGACTGAAAATCGATTAATAAACGATAAACATTCGTGGGTAGCCCAAAGGCTGTTGCTCCTACACTGCCCAAACACTCCACTTTTCGACCTGCAAATTTACAACAATTTCCTGAGTCCTGCAAATATCCATGTGATTTTTGCAAAAACTATCCTATACTATGGTTGCATTGCCGATGATATGGCGGTAGAAATCCATAATGCCATCGGCGCACGACTGCGCAGAATACAGGTGCGTGACCGTCTGTTGGGCGCGCAAGAGCATGGGGGCGTAGGCACCGGAGGGCGCGTTGGCAACCGAGAGGAGATGGTTTGCCAGTTGGTCGGGCGTGTCATAACATAGTCCAATGGGTTCGCCGGTGAAGGCAAGACCATTGTCGAATTGTTCCTTGATGCCCGTAGTGTCATGCCCGATGACTATACAACCGGCGGACATGGCTTCGGCAACCACCAGACCAAAGCCCTCAACCAAAGACGGGACAATGAGGGCAGTCGCCTCTCTGTAGCAGGCAGAGACATCCTGCGTCTTGCCCTTGAAACATACGAAGTCTTGAAGATGATGGCGCAAGATAGTCTGTTGGCACTGACGGAAATAGGCATCATCGTTGTAATGCCCGACGATGTACAGCGGCAGGGGACGGCTTGTTTGTCGAGTGTACCGCGCATACGCTTCTAACATAGGTAGCACCCCTTTGTTAAGCTCCACACGACCGACAAAGAGGAAGTAGGTCTTGTTGCCTTGGTTGTATGGTGGTAGGACGGGAGTGATGGCATCGTAGATTACTCGAGAGGATTGATAATCAGTGAGTTGGTAGTATTGTTGCATACCGCGGGTGATACATATCGTATAGGACTGCGCGGTGCGATATTTGTTCATCTGACTGCGACCAGAAGGCAGCCAATGGTCACCTATCAGGTCGCCATACTCGCGGATATGCCACACGTGCGGCACCCGCAAGCGGCGCGCTACGTGGTAGCCCACAGTGGTGAGGCTGACATTGGTGTGAACGAGGTCGGGGTGGAAGTCACGAACCTGCTTGGTTATCCGTATAACAGCCAACAGATTGAGCAATAGTCTCTTGCACAGGCGCGGGAAGAACAGAAGAACGTCTCGGAAAGAGCAAACGAATGGATATGTGGAAGGCGTGTATGGGACTGCTATGGTTCGTATGCCTTCTGCTGATAGTTGACGGTAGAGGTCGCCTTGATCGGGGCACACGACCAAGGGTTCTACGCCACGAGCCATGCAGGCATAAAGCATATTCAGGAAGGCCTTTGTGCCTCCCCCCGTGAGTATGGTGGATAGTGTGATATATACGACTTTCATAGTTTATAACAGCACTTCTGTGCGGACACGCTGCGCCCATGTTGTCCAATTGAGCCTATTATGATACATACGCTGTGCACCCGCGCTGTAGTTGTCCATGTCGTTGCTTGCTAATGCCTGCCGAATGGCAGTAGCAAAGTGTTTGCCTGTGGACGACAGGGGCAAACGTATGCCGTTGACACCATTGATTACGTAGTTGCCCACGCCGCCCGTGTCGTAGCAGAAGACGGGCAGCCCATAGCCTGCCGCCTCACAGAGCACCGTGGCGGAACATTCCGCCCGAGAGGGGAAAAGGAAGATGTTCATATCCCCCAGAATATGGATGTATTGTTCGTATTCGCAGGAGACGTTCTTGCTCAGGAAACCATAAGAACGAATGAAAGAGAGGTCTGTATATTTCTTGGGAACGGGTGTGCCGACGATATGCAGCGTGGCGGGGATACCCATCTGCAGGAGTTCTGCGCAACAGGCTACGGCTACGTCGCCCCCCTTGCGCTCCCACTCGACTCCCGAGAAGAAGATATTGAGGGGGCGTTTGCCAGTGTAGGTGTGGACAACGTGTCCCATGGCAGGCGATTGGAGATTGGCTCCGAACTCGATGGTAACCATCTTGGCTGCATCGATAGCATAATGTTCAACCGCCTGCTGTTTTGCCCAATCGGACGAGACTATCACCTTACTACATAGTGAGAAAGCCTCGCGGCTGATAGCATTTGCCTCGCGGGAATTTCCATAGTACATATTGGAGGAAGACGAGTAGTAGTCTTCGATTCCGCAGAAGGGCGCGTCGGAGAGCAGTACCACTTGTGCCTTGTTGCCGCGCTCGCGCAACAGGGCAGATACGGCACAGACAAGGTCAGCCCCCGAGGTGACAAAGATATAGTCGTAGGGGGAGAAGTCTTCCCCTCGAAGTTTGCGATACATGGCATCCTTGTGGCGAGCAGAGAACTGGAAGAGGTATGTCTTGCGGGTCAGCCCAAGGGCGTGTGCTATGCGGTAGAGGTACCATGGGAGTTTCGTGAGGATAGGGATGGCATAAGGAGATACTGCCAAAAAATCAACGTCATGCCCTGTGGCTTGCAGAGCATGAAATGTGCTGTAGGTGGTGCCTGACCATGACACTTTGTCGTTTTCGCCTTGGGAATATGCTATGTTCAGTATTTTCATGATAGAGGTCGTTTGGTATATGGTAATGCTTTTCTAATTAACAGAAGCAGGTGAGTGCGCTCTTCGCGATTGAAGACAATGGTATAGCCCAACAGGGCATTGAGCAGTACAGAAACAGCGCAGGTCAGGAGTAAACGCCAATACGATGTCTCAACCAGCGTAGTGACGGCGTACAGGGCTGCAATGTTTATCGCTATGCACAACAGGTAACGTATGACAATGCACTTGATGTACAACCATATACCAAAGGAGATGTGCCGGTTTGCAAGATACACACATGCCGCCTGATTGAGGATAGAGAAGCCTATCAGGACGACAAAGACATACGTGGCATCGCAACCGAAATGCAGTCCCACCCACGCGACAGGCAGGAGGAGTACGCTGATGGCGGAGGAGACTATTTGATAGGCGGTGATATTGCCCGTGGCAAATACGATGTGGTTGCAGGGCTGGTTGATGACCGTAACGAGGACATCTGCCAATACCAGTATGGTGAAGACGGTACTCCGCTCGGGTACGATATCGCCTAACCATAGATGCAACACGCAATCCATCTCGAAGACGAGCGGCATGATGATAGTCAGCATCAGGATGTAGAGGGCTTTCGTCTCGGCAAAAAACAGTTTGACTACGTGCTGCTCATTGTGTGCCGCATGGGCATTGACAATCTGCGGTCGGAAAGCCGTGGAGATATTGCCTGCAAAGTTCTGGATGGCATTCTGTACCTGATAAGCGATTCCGCGGGCGGCATTCACTATGGGTCCGAAGAAGAAATTGAGAAACATGTTTACCCCCTCGTACTTGAGTATGTAAGCAAAAGTGCCTACCACATTCCATCCCGAGAAAGAAAGCAGGTCGTGCAAGAGCACCCGTTCAATAGGGGGCTTGGATAGAAAGGCAAAAGGCATGTGACGGCGGCAGAATATATAGTACATTGCCAACTCAAAAACGGCTAAGATGAGGTTTATCCCCGCGAAAACCATCAGTTTGTCGTAGGGAATATAGGGAAGACAGATGACAAGAAGGAGCCTTAGTACCACGCCGACAATAGACAGAAGAGCATAGAAGTCCATCTTCTCGTAAGCAAGCACCAGACCGGTGTACGGGATTTGGAGAATGATAATCAATAGTGAGGCAATGGTGCTTTGCAGTAGAATGTTGGTTGCCCATAGCCTGTCTGCAGGCAGCACGAGGATGTGGTTGACGTACCAAATACCTAAAGGCTCCAGCACCAATGCGACAATGACTATGAAAACAAGGTGAATGATTTTACCGGTACGGTATGTGCGGACTACGCCATCTATGTTCTCCTGCCCGATGTAGTAGTTGTAGAACCGCTGCATACTTGCAGAAAGAGAAGTATTGAGCGTACCAAAGAGTGCAACAAAGCCGCCTACAACATTGTAGATGCCGTAATCCACTACGCCAAGGGTGTGCAGAACCACTCGCGAAGTATAAAGCGACACCAGCAAAGAGAAAAGCATACGTATATACAAGAACAATGTGTTCTTGGCTATACGATTGCTATTCAATATGTTGTGATGCGTCTCCTGCATGTATGGTCTTATAGGGTGGTTACGAAATGTATGAAGTTCTGCTTTAGTTTGCCCCAATTGTATTTCTGCTCACTCAACCGGTGCGCCTTGGTGCATTTCGCCTGATACTCTCGCGGGTGATATATATAGTATTCTATCCGATTGGCACATTCCTCGGTATTGGCAACCAGTTCTGCCACAGAGTGTATGTCTGGTATGTGCTTTTGCAACGCCCGCAATGGCGTGTAGATGCACAGACGTCCGCATGCCATGTAGTAGAAGATTTTGATGGGCAAGCAACGGGTATTCTCCATATCATTGTCCCGCAAATCTAACATTATGTCAGCGTGCGGAATCAGTCGGCAGAACTCCTCAAAAGAAAGGTACGGGTGATAGTCAATGTGTAGGTTGCTTTCTCTGAATAGTTGTGTATCAACGGCTTGCGGACTGACAACCATTAGCGTCCATTGCACATCAGGCATCTTGCGGGCAACGGTTTTGAGCACTTCTGTTACGCGGTCCCACCCCTTTTCGGCAGTCAGCGGACCTGCATATAGTAGTCTGCATTGGCGGGTGATGTCGCGAGGGGATAAGGGCTTGATATAAGCCAAATCGGGGTAATAAGGCAGCAGCAATGCCGGTTTGTGCGGGAATAGAAAGCGGAACGGCTTGGCTTTGTAGTGCTCTCCAAAGATGAAAGCATCGGCACGTATGCCTGCCCAAAGACTTGCTAAACACATCAGGAAGGCTTTTGCCCACTTGTGCGGCAGGCACAGTCCGCGGAGGTTCTTCTTGGAGGGATACCACTCGGTGATGTCGTAAACCAGTTTGGCGTGTCTGGCTTTGCGGACCGCCCACAGAGCGCGAGGGGTGTCCGCTATAATAACTTGGTAATCATCGGCTTTGTCGGCTATCGTGGAGAGCCTGCCGGTGTCTTGCAACTCCTCTTTGCCACAGACCTCCACCTCGCAGCCTGCCTCTGACAATGCAGCCCGCTGATGATACCATACGCGGTCATCATCGGCATAATGTGCTGATTGCAGGAAGAGTACTTTCATTTCATTCGTTGATAGAGTGCTACGGGACCTTCGTGCCAGAGTTTGGTGTGCTCTTGTTCCAACTGGCGGTACATCTCCGATTGGTATATCCGGCAAACGGCTTCTACTACGTCTTCGCCCGTGTCTTCGATAAGCATATCGGCTATCCTGCATACTTTCGAGGGCAACAGCAGATAGAGATTGTCTTGGGTAATATCAGTCATAATGGTAGATGAAAGTCACTAACTATATTACAAATCAAGATTGCACAAACACGCTACCTGTTGTATCTTCGGCTTCTATGAAACGGATGACCTGCAGAGCAGCCTTTGTATGCAAGAGATACTGGTCCACCAATTTGTATGTTTTCAACTCGCTAATCAGCCCTTGCCGCGACAAAAGCCCGCCCTCATAGAGGGCAAAAGCCGCATATACCTTATCGTTGGCGACAGGACCATATACAATATCGTAGTCATGCACAAAGCCCCGCAGTGTGCGGTTCTTCATCACAAAATCCAACCAGTCTTCCGTAGGGACAGAGAACGAAAGCATACGCAGCCGGGCTGCAGCGTCCAAGTCCAAATCATACGTATTAATAAAGCCTTGTTTTGCATTAGTTTCCTGCATTTTACGGTGTACCCATTGCCTTGCCTGCTCATAAGATGTGGTGGTATAGAACCCGCTACCATAGTCTAATGTCCTGTTGGGTAAACGTATTTCAGGTTCGGGAACAATGTCCAAACTGCCGTGGTAGATAATCATAGTTTATTGTTTTTATGCAAACGTATAAAATCGTTGATGTCCTCCAATATCCATTGCGCGCTTTGGGTGTGCAACACCTCAAAGTTGTCTGCCAAGTAAGGCAATACACCCCATTGCGCCAACCGTCTCGTTGCCTCGGCACCGGTGATATGTTCCTGCTCTTTGTATTTTTCTATACAAAAAGACAGGAAATAGGCAATATCCTGAGTGTGTCTGTGTGTCATATCTTGTCTCCTGACCAGCCGTGACCGATGTCCCAATGCTCGTCTATGACAAAGGAAAAGTCCTCGGGGAGGTTAAACTCGTCTGTCAGCAGTTCGCGCAATGCATCGGCATTGATTACCCGATGCCCATGGATGTCTCCGTTAATCCAATGACCTACAGTGACATACAATGTGCCATCGGGGCGCACGAAGATACATCCGCGAGGTATCTGCGTGTAGTTGGTCTCGGTATAGAAGACAGAGTCGGTATCGCCATTTGCCACGGCGCGGTAGTGCTGCTTCATCCAGTAGTCCTTGTGGAGTTTGTGGATAGTGCCGATACCCTCGTCCATATATCTGTCCGCGTCGTCCTTCTGCACACCGAACAGGGTGTTGTGGGCATAGTCGTACCAGAAAATGCCCACCTGCGGGCGACCGGTGTCTGCAAAGCCGCGCATGAGGTCTATCATATCGCGGTGCTCTTGGCTGTTGGAATGACTAAACATGGTGGATACTTGTTTTTGCGTCTGCATGCAAATTAGGCAATCTCATAGACAATAGTTAATAATGACCACGTAAGGAGTGTACGGTAATAACCATTGAAGATTCATCAATATCGTACACCAATCGGTTTTTACTGTCAATCCGACGTGAGTACTTGCCGCTCAAGTCAAAGCGTAATGCTTCAGGTTTGCCTAATCCTGTCAGAGGATGCTGCTGCATATCGATCAACAGGCGTTGTATCTTTGCCATAGCAACTTTTTGTCCGCTCTTTTTCCAATACAAGACATCCTCATCAGCGGTTTCTGTGAAACGGATTTTGTACATCAATCCCACATTTTAGAAACATCCACAAAATGCTTTTTACTCTTTTCGCTGCGTTTGATTTTTGCGACAAACTCAGGGTTATACGGGCTCTTTTCTATGGTTATGAAGTCCATGAGTTTAAGAGCCTCCACCAACTTGGTGGCTCTTTTGTCTTTCGGATTGATAGAGACCATAAAGGTCTGCATCGGTGTATTTGTTGCTGCTGTTGCCATAGGGTAAAGTATTCGTTGTTTGTCTATTAGGCTACAAAGGTAGTGCCAAAAAGCGGGATTTGCAAGGAGAAACGGGATTTTTCTATGATTTTATGCCCATGCAAAGCGTGTGGATTGCGGTGGCTATTGACCATAGTACGCTATGTTTTTCCACACCATAGTAGGTGGACGGGGTACTGCCAAACTGGCGGTAACTATTGGCAATACCCGGGTTCATACTACCTTCAAAATCAAATATCAGACCTTTGTCTTTTGCTATTTGTATAGATTGCAGTGTCAGCCATGCCATTGCGCCGGAGTGTGCGTAATTGGCATTGTATGTAGGCAGCAAGTAGTAGCAGACGTCAGCATCCCATACCAAGAAGATTGCCGCCAAGATACACCCTTCGGGGCTGCGCGCTGCGATAATACGCCCCTGTTTGCGGGACAAGGTCTGCTCTGCAAGTGCGGTAAAAAAGCCTTCCGAATAGTCAATGGTTTTGCCCCGTTGCAACAAGAACTGCCGATGTGCGGCGTAAAACCCGGATATGGACAAGTCGCACATTGTTATACCACCCTGTATGGCTTTTTTGATTTGCCGTTTTTTGTTGGTGGAGAAATGCTGCTCTATGACCTCCATGCTCTGTGTGGTGTCAATACGGTAGGACACCCGCTCTTTGATGGTAAAACCATTGGCAAGAAAAGCATCTCGCAACATCGGGTCAAAATACCCCTGTATGGAGAATATGAGGAGATGCTGCCGGTGGCAGTAGTCTGTTATCTGTTTGAGCAACAAGCGATAAACATCTTGCCTGTCAGCCTTGTCTGCCATCCATACCCACGACAGTTGTGTGTGTGCGGGCATCAGTACACAGCGCATCCCCGCACGGCGGAGAATATGAAAGGGGAGCATACAGACGGGTTGCCCCGTATCGGGATGGCGCACAATAAACACATCCCACTCTTTCCCGAGTGCCGTGGTTTCCATCCACCAATACTGACCAAATACGGGAATGGGCGTGTGGAGGCATAACTCTCTGTATATCTCTTTGTTGCTCATCGGATATGCTGCTTGATAAGAGTGCGCAAGTACTCTCCCCTGACGACTTGTTCGCCGCTGAATGTGGTGCCTTCCATCCAAACTCTGTTGTACAAAGGCGGCGTAGCGGGCTCGAAATTCTTGGTTCCGAATACGCAATCCATACCCTGTTGCAGGGTGTGCAATGCGTTTTCACTCAGCGACTCCTGCCCGAAAGGATAGGCAAACAGGTTGTGAGAGGGGTGAAACATCTGCCGGAGCGTACTCATACATTCCGTTGTTTGCCGTATTTGCTCGGCTTCCGATAATTCCGCATAGTGCGGATGGTCTATGCTGTGTCCGCCTATCTCAAAGCCCATGTCCAGCAACTCTTGTATCTGGTGTCGGGTCATATAAGGCTGCTCATTCTGCAAGAACGCCTCAAAATCCACGCCCAACTCTTGTGCAACAAGGTCAATCCTGTCTTGTTGGAAATAGTTGATACCCAGCATATCCTGCACCCATTGGCTGCTCTTGTGGCGACGAAGTCCCTCTTCTATCAAGAGACTCACCTTATAGCGATAAAAAAGGTGCTTGTTGTCCACGCAGCCGCTATTCAGGAAGAATACTGCGGGTATGTTACGCTCCCGAAGAATAGGGGCTATCGTGGTGTAAATCTCGCGTAATCCGTCATCGAAAGTCAGGCAGAACGAAGGTTCGCGGTTGGCGTTTGCCGTGGCAATCTCGCGCCATGATATGGGGCGGTAGTGCGCCTGCAAGAAATCCAAGTCTCTGCAAAATGTGTCGATATTCCGATACAGGTACAGGTGCCTGATATGTGCCAACGGAGAATCGCTAACCACGTGATAGTAAGGCAACAATACATAGTTGCCCGTCTGCTGCATAAGCCGCGGCATATCCACTATGCGGGTGATGAAAGAGGCTGCGTAGAGGGGTCTTCTCATAGGGCTTTCCGGAATAGGTGCATAAGCCAACGATAGGGGTAAAACAGCCATTTCTCCGTTTTGGAGACCTCGGCGTATCGGGTTGCTTTGGCTCCGAAGTTCTTGCAATCCGTCTCCTGAGATACAAAGTCGAACACCACACCTTTCCCGCGGGCGAGTTTGAGGGCTTCGAGGACGAGCAGTGCGCCTGCGCCGGAGTCCTTATGGGCAGGCGAGTAGCAGGGTATCAGGTAGTACATCGTGTGCGCGTCCCACACCACAAAGGCAGCGGCGCACAGGGCTCCGTCGGCGTTGCGTATCGCGATGATTTGGCACTGCCCGAGGCGTGCGGCTTTGCGCTCCAGCACAAGCAGGAACTCACGGGTGTAACTGATTTGCTTTGCCTGCTCGCGCATGCAGTGTTCGTGGAAGCGGTAGAAGCCCTCCACATTCAGCGTCATGTCGGCATGCAACGAGAGGGCGCGTTGCAGTTGGCGCTTCTTGTTCTTGGAGAAAGCGTTGATGACACGGTCAAGGTCGGTGAGGTCCTCTATGCGGTAGGTCACACGCTCGCGCACCTTGAAGCCGAGGGTGCCCATCACGGCGGGTGCGGGGCTGCCGAGGGGGTAGTGCTGGTAGTAGTAGGCGAGGTGCAGGTCGTCCAGTTGGCGGGCAAAACCTTGGCATATCGTGCGCACGGCGTCGGCATCACCGCGCACGTCCTCGCGCAGCCAGATGCCTCCAATCTGCGTCATCTGCGGCATGACGATGTAGCGCAGCCGCCACCGCTGACGCAGCAGGTAGGGCAGTGCGGCGCGTATGTTGCCGTCGGGGTCGATGTCCAGCAGCACGTCCCATTGCTTGCCCGCACAGACAGCGTCCATCCACCAGTCGGTGAGGAAGACGGGCAGGTCGCGGTTCCACTTGCAGAACTCAATGTAGGTCTCTTTGTTGGTCATAGCAAATGCTATTTGTGTTTAGCCTGCAAAGATAGTGAAAATTTGCGAAAGAAACAAGGTGGGAAGATGAAAGGTTAAAAATTAAGCGTTAGAAATGGTGTGATGGGGAGTGTATGCACTCGCTATCCACCCGTTATCCTCTCGTTAATCACATACTAATCACATACTAATCACATACTAATCACATACTAATCTCATACACTTGACTCGACAAACACACGAAGACATCCCCAACCACTCCCCAACCCATCCAAAGGAGGGGCTATTTGATGACGACGCGGGACGTGTCGTCTCCCATGTATTATATGGTCAGACTGTTTGTGCCAAACTGCCCGCGGACGAGGGTGTCCGCGTCCCCGGAATCGTCTTCGGACTTGCGGGAACCTTGCAGGGCGTCCGTGTCCGCGGAATAGTATACAATTCAGGAGCAGTGTCAGTAGTGGTGGAAGAACTTGGATTTGCGAAAGAAAGATATTTTTTGTAACTTTGCGGGCTGATAGTGCAGGTAAGTATTGTGCTGGAACCGTATTGTATAGAAGGTGTGTTGGAGGCGGGTTGCGATGAGGCAGGACGCGGACCATTGGCAGGCAGTGTGTTTGCCGCGGCAGTGGTGTGGAGCCCCAATGAGCGATATTGGGAGCATGAAGACCTGGCAATGCTCAATGACTCGAAGCAACTGACAGAGCATCAGCGTTATCACCTGCGTCCGCTGATAGAGAAATATGCCTTGGCATGGGCTGTGGCGGAGGTTACGGCAGAGGAGATAGACCGGATAAACATACTGAATGCCTCGATATTAGGTATGCAGCGTGCGTTGGCACAACTGAAAGTACAGCCGCAGCATATATTAGTGGACGGCAACAAGTGGAAGCCGTATATCCCTGAGGGGCAGGTGCTGGAGGTGCCTGCGCGCACGGTGGTGAAGGGCGATGGCAAGTACCTGTCGATAGCAGCGGCGAGCGTGCTGGCGAAGACGTATAGGGATGACTATATGCTGCGTCTGCACGAGGAGTATCCGCAGTATCATTGGGACGAGAACAAGGGTTACCCCACACGGGCGCACTATGAGGCGATACGGCAGTTCGGGGTGACAAAGTATCACAGGAAATCATTCAAATTAAACAAATAAGAATATGGGAATTTATGTAAAGCAAGAGGGACAACCTCGCAAGAAACACGGTTGTCTGTGGACGATTATCGTTTGTGCGGTGCTGTATGTGGCGATGTGCGGAGTAGTGGGCGCGATGATGGGGAATATGTTTTCGACACCCACTGCCACTTTGGAGGCGAATACTATCTACAGTATTGATTTGGACTGCGTATTGGTGGAGCAGGCACCGATAGACAACCCGTGGGCGGCGCTGTTGTCGGATATGCCAGGGTACAGCAACCAGACAACGGTTGGGTTGGACGATTTGCTGAGCAATATCCGTTTGGCAAAGGACAACGACAAGGTGTTGGGTATCTATCTGCGCGGCGGCAGTCTGCAGATGGGTGCCGCATCGGCGAAAGCGATACGCGATGCGTTGCTTGATTTCAAGGAGTCGGGTAAGTTTGTAGTGGCGTACGCCGACAGTTACGGTCAGATGAACTACTACGTGGCATCGGCTGCGGACAAGGTATTCCTCAATGCAACCGGCAGCGTGGCGTGGGACGGACTGAGTGCGCAGAAGATGTACTATACACGCCTGTTAGAGAAGATTGGTGTGGAGATGCAGATACTGAAAGTGGGGACGTTCAAGTCAGCCGTGGAGCCGTATTTCCGCACCTCGATGTCAGATGCTGACCGTGCGCAGACAAAGCAGTATATCGACGGTATATGGAGCGAGATGACAGGGGCTGTGGCAGCCAGCAGGCACCTGACGGCGGCGCAACTGAACGCTTACGCCGATGAGTGTATGAGTCTGCAGCCCGAAGAGAAGTACGTGGATTATGGCATGGTGGATACATTAGTGTATGTGCAGGATATGGATTCCGTCTTGCGTGCGTACGCGGGAACCAAGGAGTACAAGACCATCAGTACATCGCGTATGGCAACGGTGAAGCGTGCATCTATCAAGGCCAGTGACGAGATAGCCGTATTGTATGCCGACGGGCAGATTTATGATGACAGCGGCAGCGGTATAGTAGGCACAGATATGGTGAAGACTATCAAGAAGATAGCCAAGGACGATAACGTGAAGGCCGTGGTGCTGCGCGTGAACAGTCCCGGTGGGAGTGCGGATGCCAGTGAGCAGATATGGCACGCCGTTAAGACACTGCAAGCCAAAGGGTTGCCTGTGGTGGTGTCGATGGGCGACTATGCAGCGTCGGGGGGCTACTATATATCGTGTGAGGCGGATTATATCTATGCCGAGCCCACTACGTTGACAGGTTCTATCGGTATCTTCGGTACCGTGCCCAACGTGGGCAAACTGCGCGATAAGATGGGCATTGACATAGATGGCATAGGCACCAACCGCCACTCGGATATGCAGGTGAACATGGTTTACAAGGGCATGAACCCCGAGGAACGACAACTGATGCAGAGCATGGTGGAGCGTGGTTATGACCTCTTCACCCGCCGTTGTGCCGAAGGGCGTGGTATGTCGCAAGACGCGATTAAGGCTATCGGCGAGGGACGCGTATGGTTGGGTAAAGATGCCGTCGGGATAGGGTTGGTGGACGAACTGGGCAATATCAATGATGCTATCGGCAAGGCTGCCGAATTAGCAGCACTCGGACAGTACGCCATCACCTATTACCCCGAAGTGGAAGACCCGATGGAGTCGCTGCTCAGCATGTTTGACAACACCACTCCCGAGGAAAGGTTGGTGCTGAAGGTGCGTGAGTTCGTGTCAAAACCGCGTGTGATGGCATTGATGCCCCATGTAACTATCCAATAACTATCCTATAACCATCCGATAACAAAATATCAACAAGTTAGTCAGGATATTAGCAACGCCCCTCTCGTGGCTGTACGGGTTAGGCGTGTGGGTGCGCAACGAGTTGTATGACAGTCATATACTGCGCTCGCGTACGGTGCCCATACCCACTATCGGGGTGGGTAATCTGGCTGTGGGCGGTACGGGGAAGACACCTATGACCGAGTATATCGTGTCGCTGCTGTTGTCGCACGGTTACCGTGTTGCCATACTCTCGCGGGGTTATGGGCGCACCACCAAAGGCTTTCGTCTGGCAGATGCCAACGACACCGCCCTCACTATAGGCGATGAGCCGATGCAGATGCACACGCATTTCCCCGATGTGCCTGTGGCTGTCTGTGCCGACAGGGTGCAGGGGGTGCGCCGATTGCAGTCGTTGTGTCCTGATTTGCAGTGCGTTGTGCTCGATGATGCCTTTCAGCATAGGCGTCTGCGTTGCGGCTATTATGTGCTGCTCACACCGTATGACAGGTTGTATGTACACGACAGGATGTTGCCATGCGGGCGTTTGCGCGACCTGCCCAGTCAGAGTCTGCGTGCCAATACCGTGGTGGTTACCAAGTGTCCGCCCACGATGCGCCCTATTGACTGCCGCGTGGTGAGCAATATGCTCCGTCTGCCCTCGTACCAGCACCTCTGCTTTGCCTCGATTGGTTATCCGGCACTTCATTTGCAGGGTACGCCGTTGCTCGTTACGGGTATTGCCCATCCGGAGTATATGCTCCATTATGTGCAGCAGCAATATCCTGAGACTCAGTTGCTTACCTTTCCTGACCATCATTCGTTTACTGACGGTGATATGGAGACTATCCTAGCCAAAGCCGCTGCTTTCGATTGCGTCCTCACCACAGAAAAGGACTATGCACGTATGCAGCAGACCCCACTCGTTGAGCAGTTGGGCGACAAACTGCAGGTATTGCCCATTCATATTGACCTTGGCGGAGACAAAGCCGCTTTTGACCGTGAGATACTGCTCTACGTAGCAGAGAATAACCGTCATATCAAACGCTGACTATACTACCAACATGAACATTATCAAACTATTAAGACGATTTATACCTCCTTACCGCGGCTTCGTGGCACTGAACCTGTTCTTCAACGTCCTCTCTACGGTGCTGTCGCTGTTTTCCTTTGCCACTATCATTCCCGTGTTGCAACTGCTGTTCGGGCTGTCCGATATGCAGACCGACTATATCGCCCTCTCGTCCACGCAGAGGTTAGATGAGTTTATCGACGCCGTCAAGAACAACCTGTACTATTTTCTGCAAGTCCAGATAGAGACCCGCGGTGCAGAGCAGGTGCTGCTGCTATTAGGTGGCTGTCTGGTGGCTATGACCGGTCTGAAATGTCTCACGGCATGGCTTGCCAACTATTTTATGGTGCCCATACGCACGGGCGTGCTACGTGACTTGCGCGCCCAACTCTATACCAAGGTGGTCGGCTTACCCATCGGTTTCTTCACCGAGGAACGTAAGGGTGATGTCATGTCGCGTATGACCAATGATGTGAACGAGGTTGAGGCAAGTATTATGTCCACCCTTGATATGCTCTTTAAGGACCCCATTATGATTCTTGTTTACCTCATTACGCTGTTCTGCATATCGTGGCAATTGACGCTGTTCGTCCTCGTGCTGCTGCCCGTTGCGGGCTGGCTGATAGGGCGTATAGGGCGGTCGTTGAAGCGTGCTTCCACCCTCGGACAAGAGCAGAATGCAGAGATTCTCGGTCAGATAGACGAGACTCTTGGCGGGCTTCGCGTAGTCAAAGCCTTCAATGCAGAACAGAAACTCATTACGCGATTTATGGGTCTTATCAATGCTGCCCGCCGCACATTCAACCGTATCAACCGCCGTTACTATCTTGCACACCCCGTGTCCGAATTTCTCGGCACCGCACTTATTGCCCTTCTTCTCTGGTACGGCGGCACACTCATCCTCTCTGACCACGCTACCATTGATGCGGCAACATTCATCTACTATCTCGTCATTTTCTACTCCATCATCAACCCCGCCAAGGACCTCAGCAAGGCATCCTACGGCATCCGCCGCGGATTGGCATCGTTGGAGCGTATAGACAAGATACTCCACACCGAGTCCAATATCCGCGAAGTAGCCTCACCAAGCGAATTGCCGAACTTTCAATCCTGCATACGCTATGAGGACGTGTCGTTTGCTTATATAGCGGAACGCCCTGTTCTTCAGCATATCAACCTTGATATCCGCAAGGGGCAAACCATCGCTCTCGTGGGACAGTCGGGTAGCGGCAAGACTACGATGGCTGACCTCCTGCCTCGTTTCTATGATGTGACAGGCGGACGCATCACTATTGACGGCGTGGACATCCGCGAAGTCCGTACCTTCGACCTCCGCGCCCTCATGGGAAACGTCAATCAGGAGGCTATTCTCTTCAATGACACCTTTTATAATAATATCACTTTCGGTGTAGAACACGCCACGCTTGATGAGGTCCGCCGTGCCGCACGTATAGCCAATGCGGACGATTTCATCATGGCAACGCCCGAGCAGTACAACACGTGCATCGGCGACCGTGGTTCACGTCTCAGCGGAGGGCAACGCCAGCGTATCTCTATTGCCCGTGCTATCCTCAAGAACCCGCCTATTCTGATTCTTGATGAGGCTACTTCCGCCCTTGATACCGAGTCCGAGAAACTGGTGCAAGAGGCATTGGAGAACCTGATGAAAGACCGCACCACGCTTGTAGTGGCACACCGTCTCTCCACTATTCGCAACGCCGACCTCATCTGTGTCCTCCACGAAGGACAGATAGTGGAACGGGGCAAGCACGATGAACTGATGGCACGGAACGGTTATTACCGTAAGTTGGTGGAAATGCAACAGAGTTGAACCCTGCCGACAGGGTGTGGGTAGAATGTTATACTAATTTAAGAATAGTGCTGTTAAGGAGCGTGTAAGAACGTGCTATCCTCTCGCTATCCTCCTCTTATCCTATTGTAGATAGTCGGTATTTACAAGTATTTATAATCTTGGCGCGATGTGGGTGTGGTGGGGCTGATTAGTTGGTTTCGTAGTTTCGTCCGTAAGAGCGGTAGGTGTCGTGTTCTATTTCGATGTCGGGCTCTTTCCATGCGCAATGTGCATTGTGTATGACGACGCGGGCCGCGTCGTCCCCCAAGGCATCGTCTTCACATTGTGTGTCGTCCAATTGCCAGCAGATGTACTTGATGGTCATACCACGGTCGAGCCATTGGCGTTCGTAGTGGGTCTGGAGCATAGTGGCTTCGGTGAGTGGCGTATGGTGCATTGTGTATTGTGCATTGCCATAGAGGTCGTCCGTGTCGGCGAGGAGGGGCAGGTGGTTGGTCTCAATCATGGCGCGGGTGTAGGTGTAGAGGAAGGGGCTGTCGGTCTTGAGGTGGATACGTCCGCCCGGGCGCAGGAGCCGTGCATAGCGCGCCATAAAAAAGGTGGAGGTGAGGCGTTTGGTGGCTTTCTTCATCTGCGGGTCGGGGAAAGTAATCCATATCTCGTCCACCTCGCAGGGGACGAAGAATAGGTTGATTATCTCGATGTTCGTGCGCAGGAACGCCACGTTGGTCATGCCCTGCTGCACTGCCTGTCGTGCACCTGCCCACATACGTGCGCCCTTGATGTCAATACCTATATAATTGCGTTCGGGGTGCGCTGCGGCGAGTCCGACGGTGTAGTCGCCGCGTCCGCAACCCAGTTCGAGCATGATGGGGTGGTCGTTGTGGAAGAAGGTGTCGCGCCAGTGCCCCGCCATGGGGTGGGGGGAGGGGGATTGCGCCTGTTGTGTATTTGACGACGCGGAGGATGTGTCTGACGACGCGAGCCGCGTCGTCCCCCATGCGTCGTCCATAGTACGGCAGGTGAACTGGAAGACGTTGGGGAATGTCTCCATCTCGGCGAATTTGCGTAGTTTGTTCTTGCCCATGGTGGTGAAAATTAAGAATTAAGAATGAAGAATTAAGAATTAAGAATTGCAACCTTTGTGAATTAAGAATTAGAAATGAAGAATGAAGAGTTGCATGCTTGTATGCCCCCAGCTGATTGATAGACGACAGTTGCAATTCTTAATTCATAGTTCTTCATTCTCAATTAGAATAATGCCCACGCTTCTGACGCCGCGGAGTGTCTCCTCGCGCATGCCTTGTCGTATGGTGTAGGTGTAGTTGCCGGAGCGCGGGAAGCGTTGGTGCGCGGCGTAGAGCAGCGGCATGTCGTGGTAGTTGCTGCCCCGCGCGAGCCATCGTCCGCGGTCGTCGGCGAGCATGCACTCGACGGTGTCGCAGGTGATGAGGGTGCTGCCTCGGTACTCCGTGACGAAGAACCAGAGGTTCTGGTAGGGGTAGTTGTTGTCGGTGCGCACCAACAGTTGCACATCGTAGTAGCCGACGGTGTCTGTGACCGGCACGGTGTAGGTCAGCACCGAGTCCTGATGCCAGCCCGCCGCGGGCAGGTCGTGCTGCTCGGTGTACGACGGACCATGGCAGGAGACGAGGAAGAGGACGAAGAGACCTCCCCAAAAGACTACAGGACCTCCCCCAACCCCTCCTTCTGAGGAGGGGCTTAACAGAGCGGACACTTTATCAAGTAATGTATGGAACATTGCTTCTTGTTTTGCTTCTTGTTTAGTTAGGACTCTTTTCAGTTGGGGTTGATGGTGCCTTTTCCCCTCTCTCCTGACGGTTAGGGGAAGGCTTTCTTCTGTTGTCGGAAGGAGCATTGTCGCGGCGGCTGCCATTACGGTTGCCGTTGTTACGGCGGTTGTTGTCGTTGCGATTGCCGTTGTTGTTGCGTCGTTTCTTCTTGTCGAAGCGGGTGAGGTCGTCCTGTCCGACGACGTTCTGGTAACCCACTTCCGCCACCATCTCCGCATTGGATGCCTTGCCGCCGAGTGTGGCGGGTTTCTCTCCGTTGTGGTTCATCTCGATGATAGCCCATGCCTGTTTGGGTGTGAGCACCTGGAGGTTGACGGGGCGTCGTGCATCGGTGGAGTAAGTGAGTTCGCCTTTGAGCGGGTCGATGGCGAAGCAGTAGTAGGTGGCGTCGGCTGTCTCGAGTGTCTGGCGTCGGTTGGGCATTGTCTTCATGGCATCCTCATAGACGGGCACTTCGTAGTTGAGGCAGCATTTGAGTTTGGCGCACAGCCCTGCGAGTTTCTGCGGGTTGGGGGATATGTTCTGAATGCGTGCGGCAGCAGTGCCTACCGATGAGAACTGCGTCATCCACGTGGAGCAGCACAGTTCGCGACCGCAGGGACCCGTGCCGCCGATACGTCCAGCCTCCTGACGAGCACCGATTTGCTTCATCTCAATACGGACACGGAAAGACTCGGCATACACTTTGATGAGTTGGCGGAAGTCCACACGCCCTTCGGCGATGTAGTAGAAGATGGCTTTGCTGCCGTCGCCTTGGTACTCCACGTCTCCTATCTTCATCTCCAGTCCGAGGGATTTGGCGAGTTTGCGGGCTTCAATCATGGTTGCCTGCTCTTTGGCGTGCGCCTCTTTGGCACGCTCAAGGTCGGCTTCGGTGGCGATACGCAGCAGTCGGCGCATCTCTTCGGGTGTCTCGCGAATGCGGTTTTTGCGCATCTGGAGCGGCACCAGTTTGCCAACCAGCGTTACCTCGCCGAGGTCGGTGCCAGGGACGGCTTGCGCAACGACCATAGTGCCTTTCTCGACAGGCAGGTGGTCGGGGTTGCGGTAGTAGCCCTTGCGGGTGTTCTTGAATTGCACCTCGACAATGTCGCAGTCGTCATTGCCGGGTATGTCCGACAGCCAGTCCATGACAGGGAGCATGTGTCGGGAGTTGTGGAGACACGATTTGCGCGATATTTGGCAGGTCTCGTTGTCTGATATAAAGTCGTTCATATATTAATTCTTGATGAGTACTATCATTTGAAGGCATAGGTCGAAGAAGATAATTTTGGCGTTGCCATTTTGGGTTATCTGGGCTTCGGCGTTGCTGAGTTGTTGCATTATCTGCTCTACGTTACCGTCGTGAATGAAAGGCGCGAACTTGGCGGAGAAAGTGCGTTCTGCACCTGTTTGGTAATTCATAGCGGGCTGGTGGAAATTGGCTATGTAATTCTCGCGTACTTGGCGTTGTGCATATTGGAGAAAGGCTTTTTGCCGTTCTCGTCCCACTTTGCTGTCGGCAATGTCAAGGCTCCACTTGCGGAGACTGAGCAATGCACTATAGTCTTTGCGCTTGCCTACGAGCCAAGCATTGCGCATGAGTGCGACAAAATCGTCGAAGAACTGCGTGTTCTGCGCGTTTTGTTCAGCCAGTTTGTAGGCAGCAGTGAGGCTGCCGTTGGCTATATGTGCCAGATCGTGTGCGTCGGCATCGGTCAGAGCGTATTTCCGGGTCAGTGCACAGGCTATATCGTCTTCATACAAACGCGGCACACGAATCTCCTGTGTGCGGCTGATGATGGTGGATAGAAGCAGTTCAGGCTGCTCAGATACAAGCAGGAAGAGCGTCTTTTCAGGAGGTTCTTCCAATAGTTTGAGCAGTTTATTGGCGCAAGAGATGTGCATCTTCTCGGGTAACCAAATTATCATTACCTTGTAACCGTCGCCGAAACTCTTTAGGGAGAGTTTGCGTATGATTTCACTGCTCTCTTTCTCGTAAATGATACCCTGTTTGGTTTCTACGCCCAGCGTCTTGTACCAATCGTCCAAGTCAAAGTAAGGCTGTGCGAGCAACTGCTGCCGCCATTGCGCCATAAAGTCGTTGCAGGTGTCTCCACTATCCGTCTTGACAATGGGGAAAGCAAAGTGCAAGTCGGGGTGCTGCAGGTTATGGTATTGCTGACAGGTGGGGCACACTCCGCAAGAGTCTTCTGCAGTACGGTTAGGGCAGGCGATATATTGTGCATACGCCAATGCAAGGGGCAGTTTGCCTACGCCTGCCGGTCCTGTAAAGAGTTGCGCATGGGGAATACGTCCCTCCGTAACGGAGAGACGCAGACGTTGTTTGACGTCCTCTTGCCCTATAATGTCGCGAAACATCATACTTAACCAACCGTTAACCAAACGGGGTGCAAAGTTACTGAAAATACGTGGAATATACAATATGGGGGCGTAAAATAAATGTTGTGTACATAAGAAAAAAACAGTAACTTTGCGGGTTGAATATGACAAGGTAACAATATGAAGTTCCTATTGCGAATAACAGGTATATTGACAGTCTGTGCAGGTATGGCAGCATGTGAGGTAACACCTGCTCCTGCAAGCAGAGAGGAGACGGATTCCGTGTTTGTAACCGCCCATATACAGTGCTACGGTCAGTATTATCCCAATATAGAGAAGAACGTAATATCGGTGGATTTGCTTTCGCGCGGGTTGCTGTTTGACTCTCTGTATCATATTACCGGCAGCGGTGTGAACCTGTATTTGTCGGATATATTTGTGCCATTGACGGATAGTGTGCTTACCGCCGGCATATATACGATAGATACTACTGCCGAGGAATATACCATGATACCTGCAGTGGATTGTCATCCGGGTCTGACAGGAGCGTACCTGCTTCGTATTACGGATAGCAGTATTACGGATACACTGCTGTTTATCAGCGGTGAGCTGACGGTTACACAATGGGCAGACAGTGTGATGCTCCAGTTTGCCTTGTCCACTGCCCAAGGCGAGTCTTATGCAGGTAAGACGCTTCCTCTTCCCTTGCGGAAATGATGTCATAAAGGTATGGTGTGCAGATGATGTTACGCTGATGAAGGCAAAGACTATAGATGAAGAGTATCACACGTATCTACGCTTGGAGCGTGGACTGAGTGCCAACTCGGTGGAAGCATACGAGCGTGACCTCAAGTGCCTGAATACATACTTATCGGAACATGGTGTGGATAGCGTGAAGGCTACGTTTGATGATTTGCAGGCGTTTGTATTTGACACGTTTAAGGATGTTCCCAACTCGCGCACCCAAGCACGGTTGTTGTCCGGTGTGCACTCTTACTACCGTTTTTTGCTGTATCACCACTACATAGAACAAGATCCATCGGAGTTGCTAGAGATGCCTAAAGTGGAACTTCATTTGCCCGATGTGCTCAGTGTAGAAGAGATAGATACCATGATACATCTCATAGACCTCTCCCGTCCAGAGGGTCATCGCAACCGTGCTATCATAGAGATGTTGTACGGTAGTGGTCTTCGTGTAAGCGAATTGGTGAACCTCAGACTCAGCGGGATGTACCGTAAAGACGGCTATATGCGTATTATGGGTAAAGGCAGCAAGCAGCGATTGGTGCCTATATCTCCCGAAGCGGACAAGTGGTTTGCCTACTGGTTGGAGGACCGGGACCGTTTAGATATCAAGCAGGAGTGTTCCGACATTGCTTTTTTGAACCGCTATGGTCGGCAATTGACGCGCGCTATGATATTTACAATCATCAAGAATCTTGCGCGCAAGGCAGGCATTACCAAGACCGTATCACCTCATACGCTGCGGCACTCGTTTGCCACACACCTGTTACAGAACGGTGCGGATTTGCGTATTATCCAACAGTTGTTGGGGCATGAGTCTATAGTAACTACAGAAATATACACGCATATAGATATACAAGATTTGCGTGCAGCCGTGCTGAAATACCACCCGGAGAACCGAGAATGATATTTACGATTTGACGATTTACGATGTACGATTTTGCATGAAACGACTGCTATTCATATTATGTCTGTTGCTGTGTCTGCTGCCGGTATCGGCACAGGTGCAGGAGACTATCGTGGTGGGTGAGGTATATGATGCAGATACCGGTGAGCCGATACCGAATGTGAATGTTTATCTGCAGGGTACGCAAGCGGGAACCACCACCAATGCCGAGGGATTGTTTCTGATTCGTATTCAGACGGAGCGCAAACGCACATTGGTAGTATCCGCTGTGGGTTATAAGACGGAACGTTTTACTATTCAGCCCGGCACGCAAGCGGGCTTGGATGTTGCCCTGAAAGAGAAGGCAGGCAGCATAGATGAGGTTATGGTTTTCCCAGGAGAGAACCCTGCTCTGCCTCTGATGGAGGAGGTACGCCATCGCCGTCGTGTGAATGAAGCGGCGGCAGATGTGGCAGAGGGGAATACAAAGACAATGCTATATGTGTCGGATATAGATTCCAGACATCTGCGACGCGCTCTGTGGAAGGGTTTGCAGGGCGGTATGATAGAAGGGAGAGATTCTACGTATCTGTTGCCACTCTATCGTCGTGAGGAGCGTAACGGGCAAGTGAGAGAGCATGCGGCAATGCTGACAGAGACGGATTACAGGGCTATACTCGGTCAGTTGCAGCCGATGTGCGCTTTCTACAAGAACAATGTGCAGGTAATGTCGGCATCGTTGGTCAGTCCTTTGTCTTCTGCAGGCAGCACTTATTACAATTATTACCTTGCAGACAGTGTCCGTGCAGGTGGGGAGAAGCACTATATAGTAGATTTTCGTACCAAGAATGCCTTCTATGCAACCTGGAACGGGAGTATGGCTATCGATTCGGCGACATACGCGCTACGTAGTATAGAGGCCAGTGTACCGACACAGGTGAATATCAATTTTCTCCGCCATTTGACAGTACATCAGAAGTATGGTACCGACAACCGGTTGCAGTATGAGCGTCTGACGATGCTGCTGGACTTTGCGATAAAGGCGGATACGACAAGGACATTCCCGACATTATTACTGACAAGGGAGACAGAGACTTCCCCCGCCCCCCTCAAAGAGGGGGAGGCAAGAACGGCAGCCCATACAGATACGGCTTTTGTATCGGCGGTGGATATGCTGAATGATACGCCCCTGTTCCGTTTTGCCCGTTTTTGTGCTTATGTGATACAAACCGGTTACCTGCCCACAAGCAAGTATGTAGAGGTCGGTCGATTGACAGAGACACTGAAGTACAGCCAACAGGAGGGGTTGCGTGTGGGTGTTCCATTGCGTACGACGGAGGCATTATGGAAGAATGTATCGCTTGAGGGATTTGTGGCTTATGGTGTGGGTGACCGTGCGTTTAAGGGGGGCGGTATGGTGCATGTGAATATACCATCCGTCAGGCGACATCAGTTGCACGTGCGTTATGGTGATGAGTATGTGTATTCCGATGTCGATGAGTTCTCGCAGTTGCTGCGCGAGAACTCTACGTGGTCGCCACAGATGTCGTTGCTGACCAATTGGCTGCAAGGGGCAGTGTATAACCGCGAGTACTACTATAATATGGCAGTTCGCCGGCGTGAGGGGCGTTTGCTGTTTGAAGATGAGTGGAATGATTATCTTGAGACCCGCGCCTATATCAAGGTCGGTCGTATGGGATACGGTGAGCCAACCCGTGTGTACGGCAGCCAACCGTCGTTCGGGTATGCTACGTTGGGCGGTTCAGCGCGTGTCAGTTTTCAGGAGAGGAAAGCGGATTTGTATTTTCATCGCCGGCATATATACAATGACAAGCCTGTGGTATTCGTCGGCGGGGAGTTGGGAAGTTATCAGACGGATATGATGTCATCGTATCGTATGTATGGTAATGTGAATGTATTGGTTCGGCAGCATGTCCGTCTTGGTCAGGCAGGTAGTTTGCGCTATGCCGTGCAGGGTGGGGCGGTGATAGGCAGGGTGCCTTATCCGCTGCTGCATATCATGCCTGGAAACCAGACTTATACATTCGATGAGGATAGGTTTACCCTGATGAACAACTATCAGTATGCTGCGGATTACTATGTGACGCTACATGCCAATTGGAATGGCGGGGGTGTGCTATTCAACCTGATTCCCGGTGTGCGGTATCTGCGATTGCGCGAGTTGGCAGAGGTAAAAATAGCCTACGGCGGTATTTACGGGAAGCATAATGAGGTGGTGGCGTTTCCGACATTGCAGGGAACAACTTCCAACGGCGGTGCAGGGGTTGCCACTTTGTCTTCGCTGAATGTGCCATACGTGGAGTTGGGTGTGGGTATAGGCAATATATTGCGTATCGGCGAGGTGTACAGTGTGTGGCGTGTTACACATATCAGCGACCCGACAGCCCCGTTTTGGGCTATGCGTTTCCGGTTGAAAATAGGATTATAGACACTTGCTATCCTCTCGCTATTCACTCGCTAATCACATACTAATCACATACTAATCACATACTAATCACATACTAATTTCATACTTTTAACCCGATATTGAGTTGAGACGGAGTCAATACTTTGGCGATTTGAAAATTTGGAAAATTGAAAATGAGTTCATCGTATATATCCGCGTCCCCGGTTGGTATTGACGACGCAAGCCGATAAGGCATTCCACTCAGCCCACAGGGGCTTATCTCACCAAGGTTTGAACGATTATTTCGTTGTTGCGATGGATGCCAACTGCGCCGTTGGCGCATAACGACGCGAGCCGCGTCGTCCCCCAAGCATCGTCTCCAAAAGTCAAGTATTGTACCCCACATAAAAAAAGTAAGCGCGCTGTCGCAGCGAACTTACTTCCTATGAAAAACACTATTTATTAAATAACACAATTACTTGCGCTTTCTCTCATTCAATCGTATTGTTTGTATCAAACACGTATTACCCATTCTCAAATCATTACGGGACCCCCTTTTATTGTTGGTCTTCGTCCATAATGACCAGTTTGTATCCCTTTCCGTGTACGCTCATAATTCTGACAGGGCTATCTTCTCCAAGATAGTTGCGCAGGTGGTTAACATACACGCTGAGCGAACGGGAGTTGAAATAGGTATCGGTCCCCCAAAGGCTCATAAGGATGCGATTTCTCTCAACGAGACAATTCATATTCTGGCAGAGCATAAGGAGCAGTTCGTTCTCACGAGAACTGAGGTGCTTGTCTCCCAATTTCTGGCGGATACCATCGAAATGCTTGCCTGCGAGGTCGAATACGAATTCACCTTCTCGTTTCCCTGCACGATAGCGGCGCATGATAGCCTCTATCTTGAGGACAAGAATCTCCATCGAGAAGGGCTTGATCATATAGTCGTCGCAGCCGAGTTGGTAAGCACGTATGATGTCTTCTTTGTCCGCCTTCATTGTCAGGAACAGGACAGGAATCTCGTTGTTGCTATCGCGTAGAACTTTCAGCAACTCAATGCCGTCCATGTGCGGCATTACAACATCAGTCAGCAAAAGGTCGTAATGCTTCTTGGTAAGGATTTCCCATCCCTCATGTCCATCTGCGCAAGCATCAACTTCGTATCCACGAGCGCGCAGATAATCTGCTGTAACGGACTGGAGATTGATGTCGCTCTCCAAGAGCAGTATGTGAGTCGTTTTTGTCATAACCTCAAATTCATAAACACGCAAAGGGTGTATCAAATATTGTGCCAAAGTTTATTTGTTTGGTGAAAAACACGCAATTTTTCCATAAAAAATTATTGTACGATGGTGATTTTGCCTGCAGAGAAAGGTTTTTTCTCGTTTTCGAGGAAAGTGTAGATGTATGGATATTGGCTGTTGGGCAGTGTGCAGATGACCTGCGGTGTGGCTACATCTATGAGTTTTTCCGTTCCTTCTGCAGAGATGATGACGGTGGCATCGTTCTGGTCGGACTCGGGCACGGCGGCATAGAATACCAGTTCTCCGCGCTGTGAATAGACAGCGACAAAGACGTTTTTGCGCAGGGTGGCGAAGACGATTTGTTGTGTGCCGGCGATGTGCTTGATGAGGACATCGTTGGCCGTAGGTGTGGCAGCGGTATTGATGGTGGAAGCGGCGAACCAGATGTAGTACTTGCGTGCCTCGCCCGACTCAGCGGTGCATGTGATGATACACGTATCGCCAGCCGCTGCCTCCTTGATATTGATGTCGGCGAGCGGTGACGTCGCTTCCGCAGACACTTTGGGCGTGGTGCTGCCTTCGTTAATATAATAGGTGTAGAAGTCGCGTTCGGGGTCGAAATCCACGAGAGGCATATCGTTGAGGTATATCATCGAGACGGCATTGTCGGTGTCCGGCATGATGATTTGATAGATGATATAGGTACGAATGTCTCCATTCTGCGCGGTGACGGTGAGCAGGATAGTGGTTGTTCCTTCGCGTGCGACGGTGGCAGTAGCGAGCGAGTCGGCGGTGGTGTATCGTATGTCGGAGGGTGCAGCCAGTGCGGAGGAGTCGGTGCCAGCCACGTAGAAGATGGTGTATTCGGTGGTGTCGGGGCTGAAGTGCGGCAAGAGGGTGTCGCGTACATAGATAGCGGAGAGCGTGGCATCATTGTTCTTCGCCGTGGTGAAGGTGATGGTGTATGCGCACTGGTCAAATTCATTCGGGGCCGTTACGGTGATGGTAACTACTTCTTCGCCTGTATCAGGCAGTGTCTGTCGGGTCATTTCGACTTTTTGCTCTTCTTCCGCCTTGACGGGGGTGATGTGAGGGAGTGAGTCAGTGCCGTAGGGCAGTGTGATAGCGTAGTCGTAGTGGTCGGGTGCGAAGTCGATGGTGTAGCCATCGCCAATGGTGATACCCTTGAGGTTGGCGTTGTCGGACTTGGTATGCTCAAAGATGAGGGTGTAGGTCTGACGTGTGAGGTCTTCGGCCGTGACGGCTATGCGTACGGTGTCTTGGTTCATATTGATTTCCACCGATTGTGCGTCCTCTTTTTTGATGACGGTGATGACCGGTATGGTGGTAGCATCGGCAGGCAGTGATACCCTGTAATTGAACCTCTCGGAGTCGTAGTCGGACAGGTTTTGTCCGCCGACAAGAATCATGTTGAGGGTGGCATCGGAGGATAGTTCCTGCGGGAAATGGATGGTATATATACGGCGCATACCATTGCCGGCGAGCACTTCGATGTCTGCTTTCTTGCCGAGAGACTTGGTGGTGATAGAGTCGATGGAGTAGGTGGTGCGTACTGTCTGGTAGGGGTCGCCCTGCAGGGGGTATATGGAAGGTACCTCTGTGGTTTGGGCGGAGACGGTGTACCAATACTCGGTGGTAGCGGCATGGAAGTTGTCAAGGGGCTTCTCGTTGATATATATCATCCTGAGCGTGTCGATGTCGGACTGCATAACGTCGTAAGCAACGGTGTAGTAGTTGCTCCGTCCGCTTTCGGAGGATACGACAAGTTGGCGTACCAGATGCCGCGCCGAGGTCTCTACCGTGTCCAGACGAACCGTCTGCCAGTCGTCAAAAGTATTCCAACTGAGTTCGGGGAAAGCGGTAGTGCCTACAGGCAGGGAGATGGAATAATAGAAGTTGCCCGGTGTGAAGCCTTCGACAGGGAGTCCGTCGGCATATATCATTTGCAGGGTATCGGCATCGGACTGTGTGAATTGGAACAGGATGACATAGGTAGCAACCGTGGCGGAGTCCTCTGCCAATACACTGATGGTGGCTCTATGGGTGTCGGGATTGATGTCCAAGGCTGTTATCTGCTGTTTGCTTTCGGCTTTTTGTGCCACTATTTCGGGCAGGGTATGCGTGCCTACGGGCAATGTAACCTGGTAGAAATAGTAGGCAGGGTCAAAGTCAGGCAACGAGTCTCCGTTGAGATAAATCATGCCAAGGTTGGCGTTGGACGACAGTGGCACGTTGAAGTCAAGTGTGTATCGGTTGGTGGTGATGCCGTTGGCGGCAGTCACATCAAGGTAGATGGTCATACCCTCCGAGGATATGGCTACGCTTTGCCCCTCAGTGCGCATGGTGGCAGATACTTCGGGGAGGGTGGTAGTGCCTGCGGGAAGCATGATGTCGTAGGAGTTCTGCATGGATGAGAACGTGAGTTTGGGGTTTAATGCCCGCTCGAAATCCACGAAAGGCATTCCATTGAGACGTATGTCAGCGAGGGTGGCATCATTGGATTGTGTTTCGATGAAGACCTCAACGGTATAGTCTTGTGTGGTGATGCCGTCCTGTGCTACGACACGAATGGTATATTCGGAGTCGTTGGAGGGTAATAGTGAGACGGTTTGGAAATTGTCGTCAGCCGTCCATGTGATATTCACATCTTCTGATGCGGAGCGTACGGAGTAGTAGTGTCTGCCCGATTCGAAGCGTGACACAGGTACGTCATTGACGATGATACCCGTGAGGTCGGCGTTGTGGCTGGGTTCCGCCTGTACGAGGACGGAGTACTCCTGCACCTTGCCGTCTTCTGCGGTTACGGTGAGGTATGTAGGTGTACCTAATGTCCCGACAGAGAGTTCCACTTGCTGTGCCGGGTGTCCTGCGATGTAGGTAAGGGAAGGCAGTTGCGGTTCTGCCGTCTTGATGGCGGGAGCGGGCAGTGTGACAGTGTATTGGAGTGTTGTGGGGTTGTAGTCGGTTATTTCAACGCTGTCGAGAAGAATGCTGCGAAGGCTATTGTCGGACGACAGGTCGGGCAGCAGACGAATGGTGTAGGGTGTACCGACGGTTCCATCTTCGGCTGTTACTGCGATGGTATAGGTGCGTGTCTCTGTATCGAAAGAGGTGGTGACGGTTTGTGCATCTTCCGCTTTGATGACGCGAATGTTCGTGCAGGAGTCGGTACGCAGGGTGTAGTTGGCGACAGACGGTGCGAAGTCGGTGTAGGTCTGCCCGTTGAGCAGGATAGATGTCAGTCGCGTGTTGGCAGAGAGAGCGGTGGGGTAGGTGATGGTATAGGTGTGGTTCTCGGTGCCATAGACCTGCCACTGCATGTGCTTGGATGTCTGGATGAAGACGACAGAGTCCTGCTCGTCGGTGCGTACAAAGGCGGTATGCGACGGGCGGGGCAGAGTGTAGTCGTACTTGTCTGCCAAAAAGTCAGAGTAAGCATTATTGTTAATTTCCAATTCCTGTAGCGTACCCGATGTGATATGCTCCGGACGTTGGAGTAAAACGGTGTAGATATTGCTTGTTCCGTCTTCCGCTATCGACTCGATATCCACTCGGTATCCTCTCGTAGAAACACGTATGGTCTGTCCGTCCATTTTCTTGGCAGGGACGAGGTCGGGCATGGCATCGGCAGTGATGGTGTATTGGAAGATATCGGGAGCGAAGTTGTCGAGTCCTGCGATGGCTGCCAATTTGGCATCACCGGACAGGTCGGTAATAAAACGAAGGGTGTAGGTCTTGGTTTCTCCCGCTTCGGGTGTGACGGTGATGGTATAGACAGAGTCGGCGTAGGAGGTAGTGATGGTTTGCAGGCTGCTTGCCGATATTGGGTACACCGATGGCAGGTGGCGTGTGGACGATGTGAGGTGAATGGTGTAGTCGGTGGTATCTGCGGAGAGAATGTTGAGTGAGTCCACGTAAAGACCGCCAAGGGTATTGCGCGTGTCAAGCGGTCGGCGTACCTGCAGGGTGTAGGCGGTAGAGGTGCCGTCTTCGGCGTAGTTGGTGATAGCGGCACGACGAATGCCGTAGTTGCCGGTACGTGTTTCGGGTTGCCAT
>CAKVBV010000009.1 GCA_934725535.1 uncultured Bacteroidales bacterium
TTGGGGATATTTGGTTTTGACAGCAGGTAGAGCAGGTATGTAAGCACGCCGAGCACGAACACCGCTCGTACACAGGGTTCAAACAGTTTAACTGGCAACAACAATGTAGCTCTCGCTGCTTGATCGAAGTATAGTAGATCGGCTTAGTTTCGGCACAAGGTGCTGAACCGAGACATCGCTCCCAGCCCCCGCCTATGAGGCTCAAAGGATATAGCGGTGCGGAAATATCAAGGCTGGCTCTTGCGGGCTGCGACGCAAGGGTGAGACATAGCAGATAAGGCGATGATTGGTGGCTTGGGTCTTGTCATCGCACGAAAACCAAGGCCAAGATAAGCGTGTAGAAAGCATATTGGTTCCTTGTTTGGACGCGGGTTCGAATCCCGCTATCTCCACAAATAAGGCTGTCCCCTATAGCCTTATGCGCAAAAGTGCATGCACATCCGTGCGTGTGCTTTTTTTATCGTGAGCAGTAGCCCACCGGCTGCCATAGACCGTCTCGGACAGACGCAGATAGACAGCCACAACCTCATTGATACGATAGCGCGCATTGAGGTAGAAACGTCCGCCAACTCCGTAAACATTCGGAAAAGAATAGGCATACAGCACATCATTCTCATAGGCATAGATACGGTTGTACCACAGGCGTGCGTCAAAGGCTTGCAGACGCACCTGAAACACGACAGGGACACGCTGGAGACGATATTCCACATCCTGAAACACCGAAAAGCCATGTCCTATGCCATGCTGCGGGTCTATGGCATCGGTGTCCCCTATATACGTATCTGCACGGACGATATTGGCATCCAACCGGCTACGGAAACGCCATTGGAGCAACGCGCAGGTGAATTGGTAGCGGAAAGTGTATGTATCTCTACCCGTCTGCCTGCGTGCCCTGAGACGCCAGTTCATGCCATAGGTGTCCGTTGGCAGGAAATCCGCCTGCAACAGCGCATCATATCCGTTGCGGAAGCCATCGGCATAGGCCGACAGCCGCCAATGACGCAGTCTGTCTATTTCTGCCCCCACATAGAACCCGCTCTCATCGTTCAAACGGGTATGCTCGGACAGGGAATAGGCATACGGGTTGTTGTAGTGCGGAGAATAATACCGATATATCGCCAACAGCCCTATACCCGACAGAGGTACGAAGCGTGCACCGGCAATAGTTCCCCAGCCCCATGGCGTGCCTTGCGCAGCCGCCACTTCGCCCCATATATCCGCACGTCCGAAATTGTAGCGGGCATTGAGTCCCACCACTGCTTGGGAGGCTTGAGAGGTATCGGAATAGAGGTTCCCGATGGCGGTTATTCCCACTTTCAGTTGCCGCCATCGCCCTGTAACATTGGTTCCCAACAGGTGGTGCCATACGCTGTCCTGCTGCCGCTGTAGCGAATAAAACGCCGATACATCCGCCCACTGCACACGTGCTGTCGCGCCCACACCGTGAAAAGCCTGATAATCCGTGCTCACCGATGTGTATTTGCGCAGCCCCTCTTGTTGCGTGGAGGTATTGCGGATATAACTGCTCTTGCCGAACCGGAACGGCGAACCTACGACTAATCCTTGCCCGAAAGCGGCTTGGTAATCGCCTGCCACGACAGTGGTGAAATGCCCTATATCACGCAGTTGGACAAAGCCTCCATACTGCATATTGCGCAGGGATGTACCAGTCGGACGGCACATAGTCAGTCCCATTTGCACGCGGTTGTGATAGCAGAAGCGATAGCGCAACTTGGCATAGAAGGGGTCAGGCGAAAGTGCCTCACAATTACGCGCATCGCTGCGGAGGGTCAGTTCGTGGCGGGCATAGCGAAACACCTCGCGGAAATACATCTTATCGTCTTTTTCCGCCGCACCCACCACCACAAAAGGCAAGAGGTTACGAATATCATAATCCCGCAGTTCGGGTATCAGTTGCAGTTCATGCACCGACTGAAAGGGGTGTCGGTACTGATACATCAAGATGGCATCTATCTGCTCGTCACTCAGGAAACAGAGTCGTTGCAGTTCCTCGGCGGAAGTATGGTTGAGGTTGATAGGGTTAGCGACTATCTCCATCAACTGCTCCTGCACATCTTCCATCGGCGCATCGCCATACTCGGATAACTGCTCGTGAATATCGGTCAGAATATCCTCGATGGTTATCGTCTGCGCCAAGGCACAGCAGCCTGCAAGACAGCACAATATGATCACTATCTGACGCATGACCATGTATAACTGACACGCCCCTGGCACGTAACGCCCAATGTGGGGTTCAATTCGAAATGGGCATCAAACCGCAACTTGTCCCACGTGATACCTATACCCATACACCCCACCAACTGCTGTCTGTAGTACACACCCGCCTTAATCACTAGCAGGTCAATGGCTTGCCACTCCAATGCCGTGGCGACTCGGTAGGTGGAACGCACGTCGTAATCCGCCTGCACCGCCCAACGCAGATTGTCTATGAAACGGTAGTCCGTTCCCACCGAATAGATGATGGGAAGTACCCTGTTGATGCCCTCTTCGATGTGTATCTTCTGCCAAAACGGATTGAAGATGTGCAGCCCCATGGTCAGCCGCGAGGTGATGTCCACCGTAGCACCTGCCTGCGGGATAAACGTACCGCGGTACGTGAGTTCGTCGCCGCAATAGACAGTGATATAGTTGCCCTGCAGCCCCAACGAGAACCGCCCGAATGAGCGTGCCAACGTGATACCCGCCATCATCTCCTGGTACTTGGAATACCCGAAAAACGAGAAACTCACCCCCACATTCACGTATGGGTTGCTGTATGCCGCCTGCACTGATGCCGTATTGAGTGCCGCCAGCATATAGCGGTTTTCGTACTGCGCTGCCACCTGAAAGGTATGGCTATCCTGCACTAACGAGGCAGGGTTGTGAAAAGCCGTCCATGTATCCGTGCGGGGTGTCTGGATATCGGCAATGGTGTTGGATGAGGGGAGAGTATATATCGCTTGCCCATACGCTGCTATCGCATAGCAGAAGAGCAAATAAAACGGTATGTAACAATAGTGTTTCAATATAATGATGTAATATGCAAATGAGATGTATCGCGGTATAAATATCGGCACAAAGATACTGCTTTTCAACGGAATATGCAAATTCCGCCCACAACACCCATAGCAACCGCACCAAATTTGTGCATTATTCCGGGGACACGGATGCCCTGCGGACTGAGCAGAACTTCTTATCACTTCGCGCCGTCATTTGCCCTTTGGACGGTTCTAACCATATTCAACACATTTTATTGAGCCCCTCCTTTGGAGGGGTTGGGGAGGTCTTCCCTATTTCTTTTGGGGAGTTGGAGGGGGGTCTTATCGGGTTAAGAGTATGACATTAGTATGTGATTAGTATGTGATTAGTATGATATTAGTATGTGATTAAGCCTTCGATATAGAAGTGATAGCATGATTATACGCAGAAGATATGTCATCCGCTTTCCTCTTATCTTGCACACTTGACGGAAAAATACTACCTTTGTCCCGCAATTAAAGACAATCCGACCATGCAAGAGCAAGTAGAAGTATATCTGGCAAATACGCAGACGCCGCAGCCTGTGGGCACTCTCGGCTACCGGCACCCGTGGGGCAAAGGGGCGTATCAGTTTAACTTTCACCCTTTTTGGATAGATGCCTATCCGAATATGCGCCTGAGCGGAGACCTGCGGAATACCACGGTTGCCCAGCATAGTATGAACAATATCTTCGGTTGTTTCAAGGACTGTCTGCCCGGTACGTGGGGGCGCGGGCTGATAGAGACACGCGAGAAGATGCTGGCAGAAGCGGAAGGACGGCAATACTACCGTCTCAACGAATTCTGCTATCTCCCCTTTGTGGACGACGAGGCGCGCATGGGTGCCTTCCGGTTCCGTATGCCCGGGCAACGGACCTTTGTGGGTGAGACGACAGACGGCAATACATACCTGCCTCTGCCTGCGTTGGCAGACTACCGCCATCTGCTGGATATATACGAGACACACCCCGAAGAACTGACCATTGAAACAATAGACACGCTGATTCGCTATGGGGCTGTCATTGGCGGCAAACGTCCCAAAGCCGTCATCATCGACCCGAACAACAACGTCCGCTATATAGCCAAACTACCCTCTGCAAAGGACGAATACAATGTGCCGCTATGGGAATACTTCTGCTACCAGGTGGCTTACGCAGCGGGCATCAACCTTGCCTTCTGCCGATTGGTGGACACAAAGGGGTATGAGCGGAAGCATGTACTGCTCTCACGGCGTTTCGACCGCGATGACAAGCAGCGGCGCATACACTATATGACCGCCAACACGCTGCTGGACGCGCCAGACAATGCCTCAGCCGAGGCGGGACACGGCTATATGCACCTGATTCGCGCCATAGCAGGCAACAAGACCATGGCAGACCCCAAGACGGATATACGCGAGATATACCGCCGTGTCGCCTTTTCGATATGCATTGGCAATCACGAGGACAACTACGGCAACTACTCATTTATCCTCACGCCCAAGGGGTGGAAATTAGCCCCTGCTTATGGTTTTCACCCGAGCCACGAGCCTACGATGCGGCTGCTGGTGACGGAGAAATCCAATGAGGCATCGTTGGAGAACCTGCTCAAAGCGGCTACAGTGTATCATATCGGTCCGCAGGAGGCGGCACGTATCGTAGAGGAGGTGCGGCTTGCCGTAGGGCGTTGGCGTTACTCCGCCACACGCTGCAAGATAAAAATCAAGGAGCAACCACGCTTCGCCGACCGATTCGACAAGTACGGTCTGCTGCCTGCTCCGCAGGAGACAGCGGGAGAAGGGGAAGCCTGCACTCGGGAAGAAGGAGAAAACAAATAACGATATTGCTATTATCCCTGTTGTGATTTGCACACACAAAGAAAATGTTGTATCTTTGCGTGTGTATTTATTACGAAAAAAATCGCAACGAAAAAAATCGCAGTATGAAGAATCCTTTCAAATTCGGGACCATCGTTGAGGGCGAGTACTTTACGGACCGTGTTAATGAGTTGGCTGCAATATGCACAACTTATGGTCTTGCCTAAAATTCCATACGATGATTTCTATACTTATATAATTGAGCGTTTGCAACCGGTAGCAGGAGAGCACACCTCCACTATCGCTGATAGCATCCTGTCAACTACTCAATGCCATCCGTATTATACGCAACAATTGGCATCGCAAGTATGGGAGATATTGGCATACCGTCAGGGAGACTCTAATGTAGTAGAAACAGCCATTGAACAATTGGTTATGACCCATGATTTGGACTACGAGCGTCTGTGGCTGACTTTTAACCGGACTGACAAACGTGTATTTCAGAGTCTTTGCCGCAAAGAAAGTCCGTTGGAGAACAGACAACTGCCGACCAGCACTTTGTATAGTTCTGTCAAAAAACTTATGCAGCAAGGCTACTTGATACGTTCTTCTGTCTATGAGATAGAAGATCCATTCTTTATGCGCTGGATACAAGCGAAACAGTTGTAATTGAGCAACCACAAACGAACAACCGCTTTGCGGGACGAAGTACGGTCTGCCCCCTACTCCGCCGGAGACACCGGCAGAGACCGCCCCTGTATCTCAAGAAGAGTAAGAAAGCAAATAAAATACTGCCAAAACTTGCAAGTCTCACTTTTTGGCATTATCTCTGCAACCTAATGAGTAGATAACTGATAGTTTTCACAATTATGACAACTGTAGAAAAAACAATAGAAAAGACCAAGAAGGTATCTAAAGGTTGGCTTGAGTCTCTGAAGACGCAAGGCAGCATTACCATCAATGACCCCAAATTGGCATAATGAGGTTTTTATTGGATACGAATATCGTTATCGAGACTTAAATGAACGGACGACTACGCCGTATTGTCACAAATTAGACATAAATTCTATGTTCAAGAATGACATCGAACCGACATTGAATAACAGGATGTTTTGCGGAGCGACCACCTATTAAAGCGGTCGCTTTTCTTATGCAATAAGTTGTGCTGTTATGTTACAAGTAATAAAAACGACGCGGCGTATGCTCGTATGGGGTTATGATATAGTCGGTTGCAAAAGAAAAGTAACAGAAAGTAACAAAAACTATCGGAAAGTGACAAATCGCACCAAATCGCGACAGAAAGTGCCGGAAACTACCGGAAACGCTCAATGCCCTCTGACTTTGTAGTACCTTTGCACCGTGATTCGAAGTGTCGAATCCGGTAGGCTGCATACGTAAGCAGCCCGTGGTCTTTGACGTACGAAATACTGCCCGTGGAGGGTAGTGGAGGGAGCAGTGGCTCTCTCGTCGGAGGAAAAGGTGCCTCCGAGAAATGCCTTGGGGACGTGAAGCGTATGGCAGCAATACAAGAAAAGAGGTTGCCCATACTTATCAGGACAACCTCTTTACGATTGATTTGGGTGTCCAAAAGAACTACCCCAAAGATATGTATGCTCTGATTAGTGGCACATACCGGGGATGTAAGATAACGGAGATACTTCCTCTATTTCAAGCGCATCGTCCTCTTGTACGCGCGGTACCAGACGAGCAGGCTTACCATTCTTAGGAGCATTGTAGGTGTACTCCGTGGTGAACATTTTTGTGGTGAAGCCACCATCGTAACCGGCTGCAATGATAACCCATTGAGAACCATCCGCAGGATTCTTTGCATAGATTTTGCTTACACCTGTTTTCAAGGCTTTCTCCAATGTACCCTGTTTGTCGTAACTTGCTTCCATATTCTGCATATATGCAACGGTATCACCATTGAATGACTCGTTGAAATAATTCTTTTCTGCACCACCCAGCAAGTATGTTTCTTTGTCTGTAGAAGGATGAGCCGAGAAATAAACTACTGTATCAACCTTGGTCTTACTTGCAACATAAGAAACAGAGTCATATTGCAGTGTAATGGTCATAGAAGAAGGAACTACATCAGCCGTGCGGAAAGGCAGACGAGTAACGATAGGACTTGCTTTCTCATTGTCCACATCTACACCAAAAGCATACATCACATAGTCTGTGCTTGCAGTCATGCCACTTGCAATCAAGTTCTTGGTTCCTTGTTGCAGGAAATCCTTCATAGTTGCACTATAGCCCATAGAAGCATAGTACTCTATATACTTTTGTATATTTGCCAATACGTTCTCTGTAAGTTTAGCATCGCTTATGTCTCCTATAGTTGCAGCATCCGCATAGCCGCAGTAGTAGTAACCTTCTTCATACGACGGGGTAACGGCTACCGTGCATTTCTTCTGTTTCACTTCAAGCATCTCGAGTTCACAGGTAACGGGGTTGTTGAATATCGTAATCTTGGTAGCAGCGCGCATAGTACCTGATACAGCGAAGATTTTCACCTCACCGGCAGCCTTTGCGGTAACCAAGCCATTGGCATCAACCATAGCGGTATTCAAATCTTCGCTTTCCCATGTAACCTTAGCGTTGGTGGGCTCTACGGTAGCCTGCAGTTGTACGGTAGAGTCAACGTACATAACCACGGATGTAGGGTCTGTAGAGATAGTAGTTGCAACAATCTCCTCTTCTTGTTGTGTCGGGCCAACACAGGAAGTGACACATGCAGCCAATGCCATGAGGGCAACTGCTGCGAAATTCATTGATTTTTTCATTGAAATAAAATTTGTTGTTTGGTATTAGTTAATAGATTATGGTGCGGGTGACACATGATTACCACCCACACCATAGATTTATTACTTCTTCAGTTCTTTGCGTTCGCGACGGCGTTGTTGAGCCATTTGGATGTCGTAAGCCAACGGAGTGGCAATGCACAGGGTAGAATAGGTACCTACGATAACACCCATGAGGAGTGCGAAGACGAAACCGCGGATAGTCTCACCGCCGAAGCAGAAGATAGCCAGCAATACTACGAGGGTGGACATAGATGTCGAGAACGTACGGCTCAACGTGTGGTTGAGGGCATCGTTCATATTCTGCAGTCTCTCGCGCTTCGGATAGAGGTGGTTGTACTCACGTACACGGTCGAAGACAACCACGGTATCGTTGATAGAATAACCGATGACGGTCAGGATAGCCGCGATAAACGACTGGTCAATCTCCATAGAGAAAGGCATCACCTTCCAGAGGATAGCATAGAGACCAAGGATGATGATGGTGTCGTGTGCCAGACCTGCAAGGGCTGCAAGGGAGAACGAGAAGTTGCGGAAACGCAACAGGATGTAGAGGAAGATGCCGAGCAGTGCGATGATGACGGCGATGAATGCGTCGCGGGTGATGTCGCTTGCCACAGCAGGCCCTACCTTCTGCGACTGCATAATACCCACTTCGGGGTTCACCTCCGTGGACTTGAACTCGTCCAAGGTGATGTTGTCAGCCAAGAACGGCTTGCAGCCCTCGTAGAGGAGTGCCTCGATTTGGTTGTCCACCTCGTCGCTGTTGTCGTTGATGCGGTAGTTGGTGGAGATACGCACCTGATTAGCGTCGCCAATGGTGATGACGTTCAGCGAGAAGGTCTCGTCATCGTCCATCTGTGCTTTTGCGTCCATAAACACTTTGTCGAGGCTGTTGTTCACCTCTTGCGTGCTGACGGGTTGCGCGAAGCGGACGATATAGTTGCGACCACCGGTGAAGTCGATACCGAGGTTGAGTTTGCCCATGATATGCGGGTTCACGCCGAGGATACCCATGATAATCAGCACACCGGAAATGATGTAGGTTACCTTGCGCGCACCGATGAAGTTGGCATGGGTGTTCTGCAGGAAGTTCTGCATCAGTTTGGTGGTGAAAGTCAACGGTTTGGCGTTGTCTTTCTTGGCATAAACCTCGAGCAACAGACGTGTGATGAAGACTGCTGTGAGGAACGAGGAGATGATACCAATCATATAGGTAACGGCGAAGCCCTTGATAGGACCGGTACCGAAAATAGCAAGGATAGCACCCGTCAGGAACGAGGTGACGTTGGAGTCGATGATGGCAGAGATAGCCCCTTGGAAACCATCTTGGATGGCCTTGCGGAGATTCTTGCCTGCACGCAACTCCTCACGGATACGCTCGTAGATAAGTACGTTGGCATCGACCGCCATACCCATGGTCAGCACGATACCGGCGATACCCGGCAAGGTCAGTACTGCCGAGAACGATGCCAAGATACCTACCAGCAGGAAGACGTTGCACAGCAATGCGAAGTCGGCAATCAGACCCGGGATAAGACCATAGTAGAATATCATGTAGAGCAGAATCAGAATGAAGCCGAGTACGAAACTCCACATACCATTCTGAATAGCCTCACGACCCAGCGAAGGACCTACCACGTCCTCTTGTATAATGCGCGCGGGCGCGGGCATCTTACCTGATTGCAGTGTGTTAGCCAAGTCCTTAGCCTCTTCTACGGTGAAGTTACCCGTAATCTGCGAGTTGCCGCCGGCAATCTCGTTCTGTACGGTCGGGAAACTATATACATAGCCGTCCAGCACAATGGCGATGGACTTGCCGATATTGTCGCGTGTGATACGTTGCCAGTCGCGTGCGCCCTCTGCATTCATGGACATGGACACGTTGGCGTAAGCCGAGGTCTGACCGAAGTCAGCACGTGCGTCAGTGATGACATCACCTTCCAACGAGGGACGGCCGTTGGTCTGCGCCTTGAGGGCTACCAACTGGTAGAATGTCTCGGCATCGTCAATAGCCTTTACCGTCCAGCACAGGCGCAGTTCGCGGGGCAGGATGGACTTCGCTGTTGCCGAGTTGAGCATAGCCATCACCTTGGCGGTGTCGGTGTAGTGCACCGTACCTACCACAGGACCGCGGTATGCCTGACCGGCCTGATTGACAGACGGGTTGAGCACAGCGAAGAGCGGGTTCTGCTTCTTGTATTGCTCGAGGGCAGCCTCTTGGTCAGCCTCTGCGGCAGCAGCACTATCTTCGGCAGCGATGTCCTCCACCAAGAGGTCCACCTCATCGGTCGTATCGTTAACAGGAACTATGACCTCTTCTTCCACCTCCTCAACAACCGTTGCATTTGCGGCTTCGGTAGAGGCGTTGGCCTTAGCCACCTCCGCGTTGATTTGCATCAACTGGGGCATTATCTCGGCAAGGTCGTAGGTCTCCCAGAACTCGAGGTTGGCAGAACCTTGGAGCAGTTTACGTACACGCTCGGGGTCCTTGATACCGGGGAGTTCGATAAGGATACGGCCTGTCTGGCTCAACTTCTGGATATTGGGTTGTACCACGCCGAAACGGTCGATACGGGTACGCAATACCTTGAACGAGTTGTTGATAGCGCCGTCCACCTCTTCGCGGATGACCTTCTCTACCTCACTGTTGGTGGAGTTGAGCGTTACCTTATCTTTCAACTCGAAGGTTGAGAACACCGATGCCAACTGTGCGTTGGGGTCTATCTCGTAGAACGACTCAAAGAACAGCGACAGAAAGTCAGAACCTGACTTAGCCTGCTTCTGCTGCGCCATAGCGATGGCGTTGTTGAACGTCTCCGAGGTGTTGTAGCCGCTGAGTGCGCGCAAGATGTCGGGCACCGAGACTTCCATAGTCACGTTCATACCGCCCTTAAGGTCAAGACCCAGGTTAATCTCTTTCTCGCGGCACTCCTTCAATGTGTAGCCGAACCACACCTTCTGACTTGCGATGGAGTCCTTGTAGAAGAACTCTTTCGCGTCATCACCCTGACCGTATTCTACCGCTTTCTTGTCGTAATGCATTGTTACGAATGAGAACGAAAGGTAGAACGCACTCACCAAGGCAAGGCAGACTGCCAGTGTGATAACCAATCCTTTGTTTTGCATAATAAATTAGTTCGTTTATTTTGTTATTATTTCTTTTCTAACCGTTCAATCCGTGCATACCTGTACAGATTAGCGTGCAAAGTTACGATAATTACTGCAAATATACAAGAATCCGTGTGTTTTTTCACAAATAAAGACCGTAGCAACAGCAAAAAACAGCAGTATTCTACAAATCGCCTAACGGCAATCAGTAGAATACCACCCCGTTTTTATTCTCTATGTCTTATTCTCTACGCAGCCTTATTGCACCATCATCGGTACCGTCTTGCCATCCGAGCGCACCATATACACGCCTGCAGGCAACATACCCACATAGACGGTAGTGACATTTCCTTCCGCCGGCACACGCAGTACCACGTGCCCTGCCAGGTCGTATATCGTGATAGCGTCCGCAGCACCTGTTACACTGACCTTATCCACTGCGGGGTTCGGATATACCTGCAAGGCAGAAGCCGCAGCATTGTACACACCTGTACCGATGTTCTGCAAAGCAACGCGAATAGTCTCTACATCATTGGCAAAGGCATAACCCGCAGGCAGGTCTGACGAGAGCAACGAATAAGCAGCCTCCTTGAGCGTCCAATCAATCGTCCACAAGTCTGCCTTGTTGGCAAAGGTGCAAACCACGCTGTCTTTGGCATCTACGGCAGTAAGCGTAAGAGCCGCCAATGCCTTGCGAATAGCCGCATCGTCAGCATTCGGCAGGTCGAGTGTCGTCGCACTCACCACAGGCGTTACCTCTACCACGGGCACCTCCTCTATCGAGATATTATCAATGGACAGACGATAGGAACTACTACCTATATATCCGCGGATACCCAATGCATAGGCGGCGGTCGCCTGTACGGCAAAAGTAGTCTCTATGCGTTGGTAATCGCCATTGGCGACACCTGTAGCACGCAATATCTCGGTAGTCATAGACTCCCTGCTCATCTCCGTACCGAGATAGATACTGATGTTTGCATAACTCTTATATGACTTGTCCTGACGTGCATAGAGGGACACTTTGTAGGCTTTCCCTTTCTCAAGAGTGAAGGATTGGCACAGCCAATCGGTATTGCCGTACTTCAAGACTGCGTTCCAACTGCCTTGATAGGGCGTCTGGTTGTATTGTGTCTCTGTGCTGTTGGCTTTCCATGGTTCGGTACCTTTCTCGTCAAATTGCAGCCAACCGGCAACGACAGCACCCTGCGTATTGCTCTCCTCAAAGCCCTCAAAGAACGGAATACTCTTTGCCTTGGCAGCCTTCAGACTAATAGTTACATTGGCGTCAGGCATAATGAAATGAGTGCGGTCTATCCACAATACGGGTATATCCGTAGTGTATCCTATGAATATATATGTTGCATCCAATGTGTGACCGACCGCTATCGTATCGCCCATAGTTGCCGTGGACTGCTCAGCCACAGGACTGCCATATACCGAGTCCGCCACAGAGACAGAGTACGGTGTATAGTCTTTCTCCTGCACACGTATATTGTCGATTTCGACAGACATCGCAGTTCCTGTATGTCCACATATACCCAATACATACGTGGCGGTCTCAGAAACCGTAAAGGCTCCGACCACAGACTGATAATAACCACCCTGTTCTATTACGGTTGTCGGCACGAGGGTAGTCGTCATAGCGGTGGCATTAGCCGTACTGCCCAGACATACTTGAATGGTTTGCTTTTCGGGTGAACCGTTATCCGCTTCCTGCCGTGCAACCAAAGAGACGGTGTAGGTCTTGCCTGCCTCCAAGTTGACGGCATTGAACATCCAACTGCTGTTGTTCCACCCCCTAAAGTAGGCACTCCATATACCTTCATAAGGGAGGTTCTTCGATGCCTTCCATTGACGCGTATCACCGCCTTCGCCTTCTATTATCCAGTTAGCTATCGGCTGACCGGCAGTATTGCCCTCTTCAAATCCATCGAAGAACGGCAGCATATTACCTTGCAGGGCATCCATACCCACTGTAACATCTTCATCGGGCATAACAAAGGTGCTGTCCGTAATCCACTTGACCACAGAAGTAGTGGTGTAGCGGTAGAAAGCATAGCCATTGTTCATCGTGCGGCTAACGGCAATCGTATCACCTGCGCAGACACGATTGGTACTAACCCTTACTGCACCACATTCTACAATAGCAGGCGTTACTGCATACTGCTGCGCCGTACGCTCCACCACACTGATATTGTCTATGGAAAGGTAGTAGGAACCCGAACCGGTACTTCCAAGGATACCTAAGACATAGTTCCCCGTCGTCTTCACCGAGAAACGAGTCAGCAGCAATTGGTAGTCGCCGTCCACTACAGTCTGCTTATCCATAATACATATCTTCATCGAGTCTTTGTTGCAATCCGTACCCAAGCAGGCTTTGATGTTTGCCTCTGCATTACTCATAGATTGGCGTGCACGGATGGCAAGTACATACTCTTTACCCGTTTCCAATACAAGCGCATTGAACAGCCAGCAGTTGTTACCACCAAACCCATACAATGCAGCATTCCATTTGCCTTGATATGGAGTGCGGTTGTAATTGGTATAGGCAGAGTTGGCTTGCCAATAGTAAGAAGAACGGCTGTCCTCGTTCTGTGTCGCCCAACCGGCTACCTTTTCGTCTTGTGTGTTGCCTGTCTCAAAGCCGTCAAAGAACGGTACCGTGTGCGGTATAACGGCATCAATGCCCAACGTAACAGCCGCACCGGGCATGATAAACCGCTTGTCGTCTATCCACTGCACCGTTGTATTCGTGGTATAATCACGGAAATAATACCCCTCATTCATAGCACGCTCCACCGAGACGGTATCGCCCATATACGCCTCCGTCTTGCTCAGTGTCAGCGTACCATATTCCGTATCGGCTGTACTAATCGGGTGAGCGACACGCTTTTGAATATGGATATCATCAATACTCAAATAAAAGGCACGATTGTTATACCCGCGGATACCCAAGATATACTTCCTGCTTGTCGGAACACTGAAGCGGCAGTACAGCATCTGATAGTCCCCGTTGGTTATCCCCATTTCCGGGAGAACCTCTATCTTCATCGAGTCTTTGACAACACCGGTGCCGAGGGCTATACGAATGTTTGCATACGGCAGATTGGCGAAGTTCTGGCGGGCATAGAGCCACATCTCGTACTCGGTATCAGCCTCCAATTGCACGCCCGTAAACAACCAGTCGGTGTTATCTTTGTACAATGTAACATTCCATTTGCCTTTGTATGGCGTGCGGTTATCCGTTTTTCCGGTGGTATTGGCTTGCCATGCTTGGGTACCTTTCTCGCTCTGTTGCACCCAGCCAACCGGCTGACCGCCTTGGATATTGCCCTCCTCAAAGCCCTCATAGAAAGGCATCGTGTGCATCGGAAGCACCTCTATGCCTACGGTAACATCTGCATCGGGCATAACGAAACAGGAGTCGTTCACCCATTCCACTGCCACATCGGTAGTATAACGGATAAACACTTCTCCTTCTGCCATCGTACGGCGCAGACGGACAGTCTCGCCAAACTGAGCCTTTTCCTTGCTCGGTGTGACTGTACCCGCTTCCATATCGGCTGTTTGAATGTTGCGGGTCCCTACCTCTGTTACGCGAATATCATCTATGTTCAGCGTACTTACGCTGTAGGCGGCATATCCTTTTATGCCCAAAGCATATACACCGCTTTCCGCCACGGAGAATGTACCATATAGCAGTTGGTAGTCTTTGCCCGTCAAGTAGTTGTCGGACGGGATAACCTCTATTTTCATAGAATCCAAAACGGCTTTGTTGCCTATATGGGCTTCTATGTAAGCGCCATACGTAGCAGCGTTGCTCTGCTGTGCATACATACTGAGACGATACTGCTTGCCCGCTTCCAAAGTGAGGTAGATGAACAACCAATTCATATTGTTTTTGCACAATATGGCATTCCACTTGCCGCCAAAGGGCGTTGCGGTCAAGTCAGCGTTTGCTGTCCACAGCGAGTCACCGACAATGCTGTACTGCAACCAGTCAGCCACAGGACGCCCCTGCGCATTGCCGTTCTCGAAGCCCTCATAGAACGGTATGCTATGCACCTTCCCTACTTCCATATTGATGCTAACATCCTCGTCCGGCATAATGAAATGCCGGTCGTCTATCCATTCCACCGCAGGAGTGATGGTCAGTTTGGATAATACATATCCCTCCGGCACCGACTTATCCACCCTGACCGTGTCCCCCTTGTAAGCCACTGTAGGGGTAACACTGATAGTCCCATCCACAGAAGATACACAGGTTATGCTGTGCTGTACCAACTCGTGAATACTGATATCATCTATACTCAAATAATTGGCAGGATAGTAAATGTAACCGCGAATACCCAAATAATACGTATCATCGGCAGGCACCGAGAATTTGGTTGTCAATAGTTGGTAATCGCCATTGTTCACCTTTGTCGTCGGCAGAACTTCCATATTCATTGCGTCCTTGTCGGCAGATGTACCGAGGCATACACGCAGGGAAGCCTGAGGCACCTTGCTATCTTGACGCGCATACATACTGAATTGATACCTCTTGCCTGCCTCCAATCTGATGCCGGCAAACATCCAATAGGTACTGCCCGTTAATGTGGCATTCCATTTGCCTTGATATGGAGTGCGGTTGTAATTGGTCAGGGTAGAGTTGGCTTGCCATGTCGTAGTTCCCTTTTCACTCTCCTGCCACCAACCGGCAATATCTGCACCCTGTGCATTATTTTCTTCGAAGCCCTCGAAGAATGGCACATTATGTATTTGTTTCAGATACCAGCCTATCGTAACATCCGCATCGGGCATAATAAAGCGGTGGTCGTCTATCCATTGCACTTCCGGCGATACTATATACTTTTCAAAGAAATAGCCGTCATCTACCGTGTAGCCGAGAGTTATCGTATCACCTGCTATCGCCGTAGCGGGACTGACGTTCACCGTTCCGTGTTGCACATCCGCAGTAATGGAATGTTGGTATGCCAACTTGGCACTCACCACCATATCCGCCCCCAAGCAGATGATTTTATTACCGACTATTACTCTGCCGGTGTTGGCAGAGATATTCACAACAGGGTGCTCTGCATACTTGGCACGTACCGTGAGCGTATCACCCACCTTAATCCCCGTCATCTTGTCTATCACAATACTGTCGCCCATAGAGGAAGACACCGAAGCCGTGTAAGCAGTAGCAGAGTTGTCCGCTATTGCCATCGTCATCTCCGTGAAACAGGAGCCATAGCGACCGGCGGCACCATACTGGTCCCGTCCATGCAGTTCATAGCGCAATTTCGCTACACCGGCCGGCAAATTAAAGAGAATAACAGCCGGACTCGGCGTTACCTCCGTATTGGTATAGCCTGTCCGATTGACCACGTAGGCGGTATCTATAGCCATTCCCGCTTCATCTATACAAACCACCATCGCTTGGCAGATACCGGATTGATACGTACCCGGAAACGGTATCGCATACCGTACTGCAGCATACAATGTACCCTGTGCCAAACTCTCGGTGGTAAAACCTTTGTCTAACAGGTTAACCGTCTGGTAAAGCACACCCTCCAGGTTGGATGATTTGAACCAACCGTCTTCAACACGCCAATTGAGTCCTCCGATTCCTCCTTCTGGTGTCCAACCCGAGAATTGGGTCTCGGTGGTCGGAACGGTGTTCTGCAGCAGGTTCGTCCCCCACTGTGCTTGGGCGGACATCGTGCTCGCTCCTGCTACTGCGCACGCCAATGCCAATAGCAATGTGTAAATCTTTGCCTTCATCTATGTTGATTTATATGTATGCTTGTTTGCAGATTGTTCTCTCAAAATACGTTACAAAATTACTACAAATCTCTAATATACACAACTCCCATATCTTTTTGACTATGGCAATCCTGCTTGTAGAGACGATGCGGCTCGCGTTGTGCCAATATGCTTTTTTCCCACCGTTTTCACACACTTATCACAAAAAACAGCATTTTTATTTGCACATATCATTTTTTTGTAGTACCTTTGCAGCGCATTTCGATAGAAGCAATGCCGTTTGAGGTACATAGTGATGGCAAGATGAAGACGAATGACGGGTGTTGCAACGCGAAATGATATATCGCGGAGTAGAGCAGTGGTAGCTCGTCAGGCTCATAACCTGAAGGTCGGTGGTTCGATCCCATCCTCCGCAACAGTACTTTTGTAACGAAGGAAAAACGCATATCCAACGATAACACACAACTTTTTTTCGAGAGCCGCTTGACGGGGTAGTCAAGCGGTTTCTGTTTTTATTACCAACGATACCTCTTTCCCAATACATTGCATATCCGCATACTACACAGACAGCCGCCTAACGTTTCCCGTTAAGCGGCTGCTTGATGTGGTCCTGCTTGGGCTTGAACCAAGGACCCCCTGATTATGAGTCAGGTGCTACTAACCAACTGAGCTACAAGACCATCTGCATTTGCACGAAAAACAACCACAAAAATTATGCCATTCTGTGCAAAAAGCGCAATTATTTTAAGTTTGCCAATATCTTATCGGCTTGCTGACGCGTTATCATTTGTTGCGATTCAGTCAATTCGGGGATATTAACCTCCAAACCGACTGCTACCCTATCGGGGTTGGCAATTCTGTCTTTGTTCGCCATATAGATGTACACCCAGCAAAACGTGTTGCCGTAGTGCTTGCGTGCCATCTTAGAGAGCGTCCAGTCTTGGCGGGTAACTTCTTTCGCCACTGTCTTGCCCGACAACTGCATATCCACTGCAGCGGAAGCGGCAGAAACACTATTTGTCGTCTCGCCCACCTCGGAGACATGGCGTTCCGCTGCGGGAGCCAGTTGTGGTGCCTGGCGATACCGCTGTTTAGCGGCACTGAACTCATCAGCGTTGAGCAGACGTATCTCTACGCGGCGGTTCGGTCCGTAAGCGGCTTTGCTGCGTTTGCCTTGAATGATACCACCGCTATATGCCGCTATGCGCTCGGGAGCAATTGAGTATTCCTCCACAAACTCATTCATCACATTGTGCGCACGGGTAGCACCCAGTTGCATATTGTACTTCTCACTGCCTGTGTTGTCGCAATAGCCGACTATCTCAACATACAGATTGTTGTCGCGCTGCAAACGCGAAGCCACTTGCTGAATGACGGTCAAGTCCTCTGCCTTGAGAGCCGATTGGTTAGGCGCGAAATAGATATAGTAATAGTTGTTGTCGGCAGCCACCTCTTGTACTTCGGTTATAGTATTGGTAACCACAACGGTATCTTTCTGCACCAATACCACCGTATCCACCTTAGCAGGCATTGCATCTTGCTTTGTCTTGTTCATACGTGTCTCAAACTTCTCTTCATCTGCCACATTGCAGACGTGCGATTTCTTGGTAGCATCTATCTTATACCGCAACGAGAGTGCCAAATCAACAATGCCATCGTTATTTGTACCTTTGATGCGACCATCAATATCATCCTTCGCAAAATAAGAATATGTGGCTTTCAGACCCAATGAGATACTGCGACTCAGATTAAACTGAAAGTCTGCACCCATAGTCACCAAGGGGCATACATTGAAACCGTCATCCTTCTTGCTCTTTGAAGGCTGTGTACTGTTAATATCAGGATACTCAGAATAAGTACCACGCTTATAAATACCGACGCCACCTCCCAACAGAACGTTAAGTGCAAATATCTTACTGGGATTATCAGGTATCCACGCATTGAAAATATCAAAGGACGACAAGGCTTGCAAACGGAACATATCCGCCTTGAATAATGGGTCTTTGGAGTTCTCTTCTTTGTTCTTGATTCTATGGGTGGAGTACAACCCTTCGAGCCCTAACCCCCACGTGGAATTGAAGTTATAGTTGAATCCGAGTCCCACGGTAGGTGCATAAATAGCGTTTACCATATCCGCCGAATAGTCAGCGTCGAACCAGTTGCCGCCGGCATCCAGATAGAGCGTCCAATGCGAATCCATCGGAGCGGCATTGGCTGTATGACCGTATGGATATACTCCTGTTGCAGATGCTTTTTGCGCCGATGCTCCTTGCCAGCATACAAGCACGCAAAACAAAGCCAATCCTCTAACTAAAGAGCCGGACTGACACACAAGTATGCGCATAAATTTTTTCATATACATCCACACTGATTAAATTGATTGGGCGGCAAAGGTACAACATTTTTTTTGAATACCAAAGAAAATATGTTAAAAAGGCGATTTTTTACAAAAAAGTTGCGTATCTTATGATTTTGTAGTATCTTTGCCTTCGCTCTGCAATACCCCAAGCGAGTGGCACAAAACAAGGTCGCTTCAAGTAGAAGAAAACAACGAGTGGATAGCGAGTGGATAGCGAGTGGATAGGGCAGCAATTTGAGAGGTAAAAACAGAAACTAAATGATATAAATATGGATATATTGAGTAAAATGCTGGAGCGCGCGCAGCAACATCCGCAGCGCATTGTGCTTCCCGAGGGGGACGAACCCCGTACACTGGAGGCAGCAAACATCATTCTTCGCGACAAAATCGCCCGTCTGATTCTTATCGGCAACCCCGAGAAGATACATCAGATGGCAAAAGAAAACGGGTATGAACACATCGGCGAGGCTAAGATTATCGACCCCATGACCGATGCCAAGATGCCCGAATATGCGCACCTGCTTTACGAATTGCGCAAAGCCAAAGGCATGACCGAGGAAGAGGCTGCCAAGAAAGCACAAGACCCGTTGTATCTCGGTTGTCTGATGATTAAGAACGGAGACGCGGACGGCGAGTTGGCAGGCGCACGCGGTACGACCGCCGACACGATTCGTCCCGCATTCCAAATCCTGAAGACCAAGCCCGGTGTACATCTGGTATCGGGTGCGTTCCTGATGTTCACCCCCGCCAAACAGTTGGGTGAGAACGGCTTCCTGCTATTTGCAGACTGTGCCGTCAATCCGTGTCCGAATGCCCAAGAGTTGGCTGAGATTGCCATATCGACTGCCGAAACGGCTCACACGCTGGCAGGTATAGAACCGCGTGTGGCAATGCTGAGTTTCTCGACGAAAGGCAGTGCCAAGCATGAGTTGGTGGACAAGGTGACGGAAGCCACGCGTATCGCGCACGAGTTGGCACCCGATTTGGCATTGGACGGTGAACTGCAGGCAGACGCTGCGCTGATACCGAGTGTGGCTGCGAAGAAGGCTCCGGGTTCGCCCGTGGCAGGTAAGGCAAACGTGCTGGTATTCCCTGATTTGCAGGCGGGTAACATAGGCTACAAGTTGGTGGAGCGTTTCTCGGGTGCAGACGCTGTGGGTCCTATCCTGCAAGGTATTGCCGCTCCGGTGAACGACCTGAGCCGCGGCTGCAAAGTGCAAGACATCGTGCAGATGGTGATAATCACCGCTAACCAAGCCATAAAGGATTAAAAAGTGTTGGTCTGTCCGTAGCGCAAAGGTAGCCCAAGGGTTGCGTATCCCTTGCGTATCCCTTGCTGAAAGGTACGGATTTGACACGGTGAAGAAGTGTAAATGAATCAATAATAAAACGAAAAGAATATGAAGATTTTGGTATTGAACTGCGGTAGCAGCAGCATCAAGTATAAACTGTTTGAGATGGAGACCCGCAGCATTCTGGCGCAAGGCGGCGTGGAGAAGATAGGGCTGCCAGACTCGTTTCTGCAGGTGAAGTTGCCAAGCGGCGAGAAAGTGAAGATAGAGAAGCCGATGCCCGAGCATACGATTGGTATCCAGTTGATATTGGATAGTCTCGTGGATGAGAAAATCGGCTGCCTGAAGTCGCTGAAAGAGATTGACGCTGTGGGACACCGCGTAGTGCACGGCGGCGAGAAATTCAACAAGTCGGTGGTGATTACGCCTGAGGTGAAGGAGATGATTGTGAAGTGCATAGACCTGGCTCCGCTGCATAACCCCGCGAACCTGAAGGGTATCGAGGCGATAGAGAAGACGCTGCCGGGCGTGCCGCAAGTGGGTGTATTCGACACGGCTTTCCACCAGACCATGCCCGATGAGGCGTATATGTACGCGATTCCGTACGAGTTGTACGAGAAGTATGCTATTCGCCGCTACGGTTTCCACGGGACATCGCACCGCTACGTGTCGGCACGTGTGTGCGAGTTCCTGGGTGTGGACCCGAAAGGCAAGAAGATAATCACGGCGCATATCGGCAACGGTGGCAGTTGTACGGCGGTGCTGGACGGCAAGTCCGTGGATACCTCTATGGGTCTGACGCCGGTTGAGGGCTTGATGATGGGTACCCGCAGCGGCGACCTTGACCTCGGGGCTGCGACATACATCATGGACAAAGAGCACCTGACGACGGCAGAGTTCTCGACGTTGGTGAACAAGAAATCGGGTCTGCTGGGCGTGAGCGGCGTATCGAGCGACGCACGTGATATAGAGAATGCCATTGCCGGTGGCAACAAACGTGCAGACCTTGCACGGAGAATGTTCATCTATCGCGTGAAGAAATACATAGGTGCTTACGCTGCCGCGCTGGACGGTGTGGACATCATCGTGTTCACGGGCGGTATCGGCGAGAACGATATGTATATCCGCGGCGAGATAGCCAAAGGACTCGGTTACCTCGGTGTGAAGATTGACGAGGAGAAGAATATGCACAGCCGCGGCGAGGAGATTGTGATTTCAACGCCGGACAGCCGCGTGACGGTGTGCGTCATCCCGACCGATGAGGAGTGGATGATAGCATCGGATACGATGGCACTGCTGTAATGAATTGGTTGCGGAGGCGGTCTGTGCCGCCTCCGCATAGATAGATAAATTGGGGTTTGCCCCATTGGCTTGCCCCGCAAACATTAAATTACTGAACCTTGAAACCGATAATTTATCAGTTATTGCCGCGTACCTTTGCGAACTACAATGATACACGGCGGCATTGCGGTACCCTGCAGGAGAACGGATGCGGTACCCTGAATGCCATTACTCCGCGCGCACTGCGTGCTATACGCGACTTGGGAGCCACACACGTGTGGTACACCGGCGTGATTAGACACGCCACAGCGCAGTACAATACCCCGTCGATAGTGAAAGGCTTGGCGGGCAGTCCGTACGCGATAACCGACTACTATGACATCGACCCCGACCTGTGTGAAGACCAAGACAAGCGTATGGAGGAGTTCGAGTCGTTGGTAGATAGGACGCACAAGGCTAACCTACAGGTAATCATAGACTTTGTACCCAACCATGTGGCGCGCGAATACCGTTCGACCCACCGTCCGAAAGGTGTGAAAGACCTGGGGGAAGACGATAACCCTAACTGGGCATTCTCGCCGCTGAACAACTTCTACTACCTGCCCGGGCAGCCGTTTGCGCCGCAGTTTGACGTGCAGGGGTACACGGAAAACCCTGCGAAAGCCACGGGAAACGACTGCTTTAGTGCCCACCCGACCAAGGATGACTGGTACGAAACCGTGAAGTTGAACTACGGTGTCTTCTACCAAGGCGGGGGCGAGAAGCAGTTTGACCCGATACCGGATACGTGGCATAAAATGCTGGATATCATGCTGTTCTGGGCAAGCAAAGGCATAGACGGCTTTCGTTGTGATATGGCGGAGATGGTACCGCAAGAGTTCTGGCAGTGGAGCATCGGGCAGGTGAAGGCACAGTATCCCGATATAATGTATATTGCGGAGGTGTATCAGCCTGCATTGTACCGCGATTACCTGGCGGCAGGCTTTGATTACCTGTATGACAAGGTCGGGATGTATGACTATCTGCGCGGGGTAACGAGCAAGAACTGGCCTGTGGAGGGCATTACGCAACAGTGGCAACGTGTGGACGACATACGCGAACATATACTGTACTTCCTCGAGAACCACGACGAACAGCGTATAGCAAGCGGTTTCTTCTGCGGGCGCGGCATGTGTGCGGAGCCTGCCATGATAGTGGCTGCCACGTTGGGAACCAACCCTGTGATGGTGTATGCAGGCCAGGAATTAGGCGAGAAAGGTATGGATGCCGAGGGCTTCTCGGGTATGGACGGCAAGTCGTCGATATTCGATTACTGGGGTATCGCGTCGTTGCAGGCGTGGGCAAACCACGGTAAGTTCGACGGAGCGTTGTTGGATGATGAACAACGCGACCTAAGGGCGTTCTACAGGCAGTTGCTACGCGTGGCACGGACAGAGAAAGCCATCACGATGGGGGAGATGTATGACCTCGAATACGCTCAGGGTGAGGGCTTTAACAAGCACGAGCAGTTCGCGTATATCCGCAAGTACAAGCGGCAGACACTGCTGGTAGTGCTCAACTTTGATGACCGTCAGGTGGATATGCAGGTGCGTGTACCCAAGGAAGCGTTTGAGCATTTGGAGTTAACAGAACAGTCTATGGTCGAGGCAACTGATTTGCTGACCGGTGCAGCATACCGCTTTCCGCTGACAGCACATACGCCTGTGTGCCTGACACTGCCTGCATGGAAAGGGGTGATACTGAAGATTACCACTGCAAAGTAAGATATAGAAAACATGAAGAAATGGTCGTTTGATACGGAGAAGATAGGGGTCTGGTTCCGGTTGGTGCGGGGTGGGAACCTGCTGTTTGTGGCTATGCTGCTGTATGTGATGGAGAAATGGGTGGCTACACCGCTGCTGAACAGGGCTCTATTCCATGAGCAGATGCCGTGGTGGGTGCTGCTGTTGCTCATACTCGGGACGGTATGTATAGCCGCAGGGGGATACGTAATCAACGATTATTTCGATATCAAGATAGACAAAATCAACCGTCCGGACAGGCTGATAGTGCCGGATATCGTGTCGAAAAATACGGCTATGCGCCTGTTTCAGTGCCTGACGGCTACGGGTGTGGTGATGGGAATAGCCGTGGCAGTGTGGGCAAGGAGTTGGACATTAGGTGCGATATTCCTTGTTATTCCCGGGTTGCTGTGGTTCTATTCGGCGTCGTACAAGCGGCAGTTCCTTGTCGGGAATATCGTTGTGGCGTTTATGGCGGCGTTGGTACCGCTGTTAGTCGCCATAGCGAATGTGGACTACCTGCGGCACTTGTATCACGAGATGCTGGGTTACTCTCCGATTGCCGGTGAGTTATACATGTGGTCAGGCGGCTTCGCGTTGTTCGCGTTCCTCACTACGCTGGCGCGAGAGATAGTGAAAGATATGGAAGACCAAGAGGGAGACCGCGAGTATGAGTGCCGCACGATGCCGATAAAATGGGGCAATACGGTGAGCAAGGCGGTGGTGACAGTGCTGATTGCCATTGTTTGCGGACTGATTGGCTACTTCGGGTTTGCCGTGGTGCCTTTCCCGCACGGCTGGAATACGTTGTCCACGAGGTATATAACATTTGGTTTGTTAGTGCCGTGTGTGTGCGAGGTCATCCTGCTTTGGTGCGCCCATCTGCCGCGGGAATACCATAATGCCCAGGCACTTATGAAGTTTGTGATGCTGATGGGGGCGTTGTATAGTTTTGTCATCGTGCGTATGTTATGAACATCATTTTAGGCAGTCAGAGTCCACGCCGCAGGGAACTGATGCGGGGGTTGGACGTTCCTTTCACGGCAGTTACGATAGATGCCGATGAGTCGTACCCGAAAGAGTTGCAGGGAGGAGATATACCTCTGTATATATCGCGCGCGAAGGCACGCGCGTACGCGAGCAGACTGACGGAGGAAGATGTGCTAATCACCTCGGATACCATCGTTTGGCTGGACGGTGAGATGCTCGGCAAGCCCCATTCGGAGGCGGATGCCAAGCAGATGTTAGGGCGGTTGAGCGGGCATACGCATCAAGTGTTTACGGCAGTGTGCTTCACTACGTTGCACGGACAAGACACATTGGTGGACAGTTCGGACGTGACATTCCGCGAGTTGACTTCCGAAGAGATTGACTACTATGTGGAGCACTATCACCCTATGGACAAGGCAGGCAGTTATGCTATTCAGGAATGGATTGGTTATGTGGGCATTACGCGCATAGAAGGGTCGCAGTACACGGTGATGGGGTTTCCGATAGAGCAGGTGTATATGTACCTGAAAAGTAAAAAAATGATATAATACAAGCGGGTAATTCGTGTGGCAAGGACAGGTTATCCTCTCGCTATCCACTCGTTATCCTCTCGTAGAAATAAAGCACTTGGCGCGACCGTATTATGGTCGCATTTTTAATTTTATTTAATTTTACCGCGTTTATAAAGAAGCAAGAGCAGTTGATATTGCTATTGTTCGGTTAGTTTTGCTCCTTCGGAGGTTACAGAGAGCCTCCACCTGACATTGAGCCGTAGGGGAACATTTTGCTCCACATGCCCTGCAGGGAGGTTCATCATTACGGGGAAATGATAGTCAGACACCGCGTGGCGAATGGTCTCTGCAATGGTGCAGCCCATTGAGGGGTCATCGCTGCAATCTGTAAATTGCCCTATTACCAATCCTCCCAAACGTGCGAGTACACCACTCATACGGAGGTTTTGCATCATGCGGTCGATGTGATAGTGGCGCTCGCAAACATCTTCGAGGAAGAGAATAGGCGGCTCTTTGCATTTGTCAATGAGGGAATTAAGCGAATATGGTGTACCTTGCAAGCCGTATAATACACTTAGATTCCCGCCTATCAATGTGCCTTCGCTATTGCCATCGCATTGGCATAGGTGGAGTGGAGTAGTGTAGGTCATTTTATCACCTTGTAAAGCACATTGAAGTAGTCGTAAGGCAGGATATTCATCATGCAGAGTGGCAATATATTTGCACATAGAGGCGTGCAGTGATGGTACATTATGCAGGCATAATATGCTGTGTAGCAATGTAATATCCGAGAATCCGACAACAAGTGGAATATGTTGCTCGGGTACACGGATGCGGTCGGCTATCTGTTGTAGTCCGTATCCTCCACGGCTGCAAAGGACAATGTCAAAGGTGGGAGAGTTGAGGGCATCGTTAAGGTCGTTCAGCCGTTCCTCTTCAGTGCCGGCAAACCGTCCGTATTTTCCTCGGGCATGCAGTGCAACGGAGACGGAGTACCCCCATTGGGATAATCGAGTAATGGCATTGTCAATCAGAGAGTTGTCGATGGCTCCTGATGGAGATATTATGTGGATTCTTTTCATAGTGTGCAAAATTACTATATTTATTGTGAATTCACAAGTAGGAATGTTTTTTGTGAATATAGTGCATAGTTCAGATGTACAAATGTTTGTATGTTTGCATATCTGCAAAAAAAGTTGTACATTTGCAGTCGGAAAGTAATGCCATGTATATTGCCATCTCGGGAAATATCGGTGCGGGAAAGACAACATTGACCAAGATGTTGGCTCGCTATTATGGTTGGGAACCGCGATTCGAGTCGGTAACATTCAACCCCTATCTCGAAGACTACTACACGGATATAAAAAGGTGGTCGTTCTGCTTGGAGACCTATTTCCTGAAGGAGCGGTTCAAGGATATGCTGGCAATCAGCCAAGCCACGCACACTATCGTGCAGGACCGCAGTATCTTCGAGGGCGTGTATGTGTTTGTTGCCAACAACTACAGGCGCGGCGACCTGTCCGAGCGCGACTACGAGACCTATATGGAACTCTTCGGGCACATGAAACGACTGATGAAAATGCCCGACTTGATGATTTATCTACGCAAGTCGGTGCCAAGTCTCATCGCACAAATACAAAAACGCGGACGCGCTTATGAGGCAAGCATGCAGTTGGACTACCTGCGCGACCTCAACGAGCGGTACGAGGATTTTATCTACCACCAATACGAGGGACGCGTACTCGTGATAGAGAGCGACGAAATGGATTTCGAGAACAATCCGGAGGACTTCCGGCAGATAATCAACAAGATAGACGCACAGTTGTTCGGACTGTTCAGCGAGGATACGTGGAAATAAGGCTGAGGATAAATCGTACATCGTAAATAACTAAATCGTAAATGGTTTTATGCATATAGCAGTTGCAGGAAACATTGGCAGCGGCAAGACGACGCTCACCAATATGCTCGCCAAGCATTATGGCTGGACACCCCGTTTCGAGAGTGTGGACTTCAACCCCTACCTCGAAGATTTCTATGCGGACATGAGCCGCTGGTCGTTCAACTTGCAGATTTATTTCCTCAACAAGCGGTTCAAGGACGTGGTGGAGATAGCCAACTCCACGGACTACATCATTCAGGACCGCACTATCTACGAGGACGCGCGTATCTTCGCCCCCAACCTGCATCGGCAGGGGTATATGTCAGACCGCGACTTCGACAACTACCGCGACCTCTTCGACCTGATGATGTCGCTCGTCAAGATGCCTGACTTGATGATTTATATCCGCTCCACCATTCCCAACCTCGTGTCGCAGATACAGAAACGCGGCCGCTCATACGAAGCCAGCATGCGTATCGATTACCTGCAGGGACTCAACGAGTTGTACGAGAACTGGATAGCAGAATACAAGGGCAAACTGCTTATTATCGACGGCGACCACATCAAGTTTGGCGACCGCCCCGAGGACTTCCGCTACATCACTGACCGTATAGATGCCGAGTTGTTCGGATTGTTTCCTTTTGAAGGTAATGATGAAGTGGGAAAGGAAATCAAATGACAATGGTGTGTGATGCGAAGAGCCATTGCATAATTGTCTATTAATGTTTCCTTCAACTTCTCCCAACACTCAATACTTAGTTTTCAGCGACTGTGATACAAAAGTTCCTTGACTATATTGCCATTGAGAAGCGGTATTCACCCCGGACGGTAGGCGAGTATCATGATGACTTGTGTGCATGGTGTGAGTTCTTGGGAACCGATATAGAGCATTTTAATCCACAAGAAGTAACAGACTATGATGTACGTCAGTGGATGATACAGATGTTGGATGCCGGTCAGTCACCACGTAGTGTCAAACGGCGACTATCCGCCTTGCGTAGTTTCTACAAGTTTATGTTGCGGGTTGGTATAGTCGATGTGGACATTACACGCACCGTTATCACCCCTAAGGCAGACAAGCCATTGCCTGTATTTTTCCGTGAGAGCGAAATGGAGAACTTCAAGCATCTAAGCAGCAACGACTTCAAATCCGATGAGGAGGACCCTGTCAAGCGTTTTGAGACACTCCGTAACTATCTTATTATCGAAATGCTATACCAGACGGGTATGCGTCGTGCAGAGATTATAGGGCTCTCGGATAACGATGTAGATACATCGCAAGCGCAGATACGAGTGTTCGGTAAACGTCGCAAGGAGCGCATTGTACCTATAGGTGACGGACTTATCAAAGTTATTAACGATTATCGCCAATCAAGGCAAGATGTTTTGGCAGTTGTCCCTACAGATGGCACATTTTTTGTGCAGAAGCACAGAAACGGAGAGTGGTATGCTATGACTGCGGCAACGTTATATAATATAGTTCGTGCGCGTATGGGTGAGGTATCCACGTTGAAGAAACATTCTCCCCACGTGCTGCGGCATACTTTTGCCACCACTATGCTCAATAACGGGGCTGATATACGTACCATACAAAGTCTATTAGGGCACGCAAGTCTTGCCGCTACGCAAGTCTATACGCACACCACTTTTGAGCAAATACAGCGAGCCTATAACGCGGCACACCCGCGAAGCAAAAGAAATAACCACAAAGAGCAACCTTAGTAGAATAAGGAATCTCATTATTATTAATCCATAAAACAAGGAGGAAACTATGAAACTAAACACCCAAGCTGTGAATTTCGAGTTAGCAGAACGCCTCGAGAAACACATTGAAAAGAAGACACGCCGTTATGAGAAGTTGCTTACTCCCTCGGCGGAGATGGACATTCGTATGACTGTTGTCAAGCCAGAAACCAATCTGAACAAAGAAACCACCATCCGTATTACCGGTATGGGTTCCGAGATTTTTGCACAAAAGACCTGTGATACTTTCGAACAGGGTATTGACGAATGTCTTGAGGCTCTCGAAAAACAAATAGAGAAGTTAAAGGACAGGTAGTTTTTCAGTATAGAAACATCGTTGCAATTGCTCATTATTGGCAGTTTCTTAACTGCCAATAGTGAGCATTGTTATCTATATAAGGCGTTTCGTATGACCTTGACTGCCTGCTCGTTGACGCGGTGCCCGAACTTGGGAGACCACAGGACTTCCCAACCGAGTTCCGCAAGGAGTGCGGCATTGCGCTTGGTGATTTCCTTGCCCACCAACTCGTCGTCCGTGGAAAAAAGGGCGATATTGCGGGAACCCGGTAGTATCCGGTGCTCATCACGAAAGGTAATAAAGCGTCTTATCATCTGCTCGTCAATCACATACTCCGTATCCCCGTTCTCGCGTTCCTGCAAGTACGGGTGTTTCCCATAGCCGAGTTTGCGGAGGACATGCTCTATCTCAATAGTAGGATTAACAGCAATTTTGACAGCATCGGGAGCATTGACATATAAGGTGAGCATACCGCCCATGGACGTACCCGCCACAAGAGCGGGTTGGAAAGCGTCAGACCACTGATTAAGGATATCAAGGGACTCATAAGGGTCGTGTGTGATTTCGGGCGAGAGCCACTCGTATTGGTCGAAATACCGCCCGAAAGAAGACTTGGTGCCCGATTTGGCACTTGAACCCAAACCATGAATATAGAGCGCGTAAGGCTTCTGCTTAGGCTCTTGCCAAACATAAGGTGTGTGCTGATTGTTGTGTGCCATAGAAACAATTACATATTAGTCATGACAGACCCGCGATAGACCTGCGACAGACCCGCGATAAAGTCCTGATAGAAATAGCCATCGAACATTGAGCAAAAATAGCATTTAACGCCTGAAAGAGAAATACTTCTGCCCGAAGAAACTGACGGTGACGGTGATGACGGTGATAATCATTTTGGACGGGGTGGGGTAGAGTCCCGCACCATCAACGAGCAGTTTGAGACCTAAATAGTTGATAGCCAGATTGACAAGCACAATAAGAATGTACCGCCCCAATTGGCGTGCGCCATGAAGAGAGGATTGGGTAAAGGTTACATATTTGTTGAGCCAAAAGCCCGTCAGAAGTGTGATGGGAAAGACTATGCAGAGTGCCATAATGTGGGGCGTGATACATATCTCAGACAGCCCGAAAAAGTGCCAATGAAGGGGGATATACACCAAATGATGCCCCACCACGAAATTGTACATCAGAAAGTACAACACCCAATCCAACAGCATGTTACCCCCACCACAAGCGGCATAGCGGAAGAGTTGTTCGGGGATATATCGGCTGAAAGGTCGGTAGAAAAAATCAATGATTCGGGTGATTAGTCGCGATAGTTTTTGCATTTTCAAAATAAAAGCAGTAATTTTGCAGTCGAAATCGAAAGCAGCCGCAAAGGTACGACAAAATAGCGGAACACGCAAATTTTTGTGGTAGGCGTTGGCGGGTTTTCGGTGGTAATCAAGCAATTGTTTTATGGACGACCATCATCAAGAGAATGCAGCAAGTACGCCCCAAGAAATTTCTGGGTCAGCACTTCTTGACGGACCTGAGTGTCGCCCAACGGATTGCTGAGACCATTACTGCCGGTCGTGTCCTCGAGATAGGACCCGGCATGGGTGTTCTGACCCAATATCTCCTCAAAAACAAAGACATTGACCTCACGGCGATAGAACTCGACCGCGAGAGTGTGGCGTACCTCAAAGAGTGGTATCCCGAACTGCACTTGATAGAGGGCGACTTTCTGAAGTTGGACCTTGCGGAGTTGTATCCGGAAGGGGAGTTCTGCGTGATAGGAAACTACCCGTACAATATCAGCAGTCAGATATTTTTCAAGGTCTTGGAGTACAAAGACCGCATACCCGTCTGCTCGGGTATGATACAGAAAGAAGTGGCAGAGCGCATTGCCTCGAAACCCGGGAAAAAGGCGTATGGCATACTGAGTGTGCTACTGCAGGCGTACTATGACATCGAGTATCTGTTTACGGTGAACGAGAATGTGTTTGCACCTCCGCCTAAGGTGAAATCGGCGGTTGTGCGACTGACGCGCAATCGCCGCCGAGAGTTGGGCTGTGATGAGCAGTTGTTCAGACAAGTGGTCAAGACAGCCTTTAACCAACGCCGAAAACAGATGCGCAATTCGTTGATGCAAATGGTAGGAAAAGACAACCCGCTGCTGTCCGAACCCATATTCACGATGCGCCCCGAGCAACTAAGCGTGGAGGAATTTATCCAACTAACCAATATGATAGACGGAAAAGGGAGATAGCAAAGGCGTGCCGTCGATAGAGACCTTTTCCACTTGTAGAACCATTTGCGAGACGCGACAAACGCCCGCAGCAAACAAAAAAAGTCATGGCAGAACTGAGAATATTCTATAAGGAGAACGAGAAAATAAAGGTTTCAAAGACGTTGAACACCCTGCAAACCATTGACAAGAAAGACATTATATGGATTGACCTCTTGGACGTCAGTGACAAGACCGAGGACTTGCTTGAGGGTTTCCTGAAGATTGATATTCAGGAAGATGAGGAGATGGAAGAGATTGAGATGTCGTCGCGATACATACAGACCGACGACTCGATTGTGGCGAACTCCAACTTCCTGCGCAACGACTTCGAGGTGGAGCCTGTGAACTTCATATTGAAAAACAGCATCCTTGTGAGCACCCGCAGCGTGGAGTTGGACAGTTTCAACGAGACGGTGAAGAAGATGTTCGTGAACACCCGCAACTTCCCGACGGGGTATCATGTGTTGGTAGCCCTCATGGAAACACGTGTGGAGAAAGACGCCGACATGATTGAGGACACCACCGACATGATTACCAACCTGTCCTCCGAAATCAACGCCAGCGACCATGTGGACGAGGATGTGCTCATCCAAATCAAGGACCTGCAGGAAAAAGTGACTATCATCCGTCAGAACATCATGGACAAGCAGCGTGTCATCAGCAATTTCCTGAAGTGCGACTTCTTTCCTGCCGAACTGCAACCGCGCTTGACAATGATTATCAAGGACATAAACTCACTTTTCGACTATACGCGGTTTGGCTTTGACCGACTCGACTACCTGCAGGATACGTTCCTCGGTCTCGTCAACATCGAACAGAACAAGATTATCAAGATATTCACCGTGGTGAATGTTATCTTCCTCCCGCCGACATTGGTCGCAAGTATGTACGGCATGAACTTCGACTTCATGCCCGAACTGCACTGGAAATTAGGCTACCCGTTTGCTATCGGACTGATGGTGGTGTTTACACTGATTATCTTACTGATATTCAAACTGAAGAAGTGGTTATAAACAGAATTATCAACAATACCCGTTATTGCCTGTTCGCATAGTTTTATATCCCGTACTTATCCCGTGTATCACCAAAACTATCCACTAAAATACACAACGCAAACACCTGACAACGAACCTGTTATACCACTTATCAACAGTATCAGCCACCTAAAATAACAATAGATTTCTCTATAAATCCTATTATTATTTTATGACTTGGTGCTTGGGAGACGACGCGGCTCGCGTCGTTACCGGCGATAGCCGAAAAGCAATACTACTATCTGATAATGTAAATTCATTCAGCCCCTCCTTTGGAGGGGTTGGGGAGGTCAGTGTATAGTTCTGCACATCATCAACTCCCCGTTCTCTCTTCTCAGGTGCATACCACCGCCTTCACAATATCGCCACACCTTGCATTTGTCACACGGCTCCTGCTTGCGCATCCACTCGCGGTTGCGGTATGGTTGGAACCTGTTCTCCCATACGTCCCAGAAGTCGTCTTTATAGATATTGCCTTGATAATACTTCCCGCGAATGCTTGTGCAGGCGGATATGCTGCCGTCAATCAGTATCGACGCCACACTCACGCCTGCTGCGCAATGAAACAGGTGGTCTCTCACCTCACCTTCATAGTCTCCCAAGAAACCCTCACACGAGTACGACACGTGTCTCCCTGCCTGACGGTTTGTGCGGATAAACTCCAACAACTGCCCGAACTGCTCATCTGACAACAGCAACTCCGGATTATCTTTTGCCCTTCCCATCGGGTCTATCGTTATCAGCCGCCAGTTACGCACACCGATTTCCCACAGATAATCGCGCATCTCCTCCAATTCATGAATGCTTCTTTGGTTTACACATGTCACCACGTCCCATGTCAGTCCCTTGTCTGCCGCAGCAAATTTAATGGTACGTACCGCACCTTCAAAAGCCATCGGGTGTTGCCGCAGCCACACATGATTATCGTGCAACCCGTCAAAACTCACCGACATCGACGTCAATCCCGCTTGCCGCAACTCTGCGTAACGCTTCTCCGTCATAGCCAATCCGTTGGTCACCATACCCCATGGATAGCCTCGTTTGTTCAGTTCCCTGCCTATCTCCGCCAAATCCGTGCGCATCAATGGCTCGCCACCCGACACTATCACCATCACTCTGTGGGGATCCACATGGGGCGTAATGCTGTCTATCACACGCAAAAAATCCTCTTTGGGCATATCCGGAGCAGTAACAGAAGAAGTACAATCGCTTCCGCAATGCAGGCAATGTACATTACAACGCAACGTGGATTCCCAAAACAACTGCTGCAACGGGTGCAATTCCTGCAGATTATGGCGGCGAAGCCGCTCCAATTCCAATACTAAACGTTTTCTAATATCCATATTATTGGGCACTATATAGGTGATAAGCAACTTGATAACTAAGGTTATTCGCTAACAGACGACAACCTTTGCTTATAGAGCCACAAAGCGCAATAGGGAAATATCACCGTCTGTTGCACTTTCTTTGCGAGACAGTATAGCCACTATGTTGTCTGACATACGTACTGCCCACAGAATACGCTCATTACTACCTTCGGAATATACATCTGTACGCAGGAGTGTCCCGTCTGTTGCGTACCACAAAGCACAAGTGCGGGTCGTATCTTGCGCAAACACCACTACCACATCACCAATAGGCATCACATCTGCCACCTCATAACCCGATAGAGGCAGTGTGTAGGTGGCAAGAACCTTCCCCGTGGCGTCCTTGCGTTGCAGCACTATCGCCGTGTCTGCCGGTGTATGGCGTTTGGGCTTTGGACGTATAGCAATAGTCTCCTCATTCATCTCATCATAGTAGGAGACGAAACCATTCAGTGTACGGGTTGCACTGTCAAGTAATACCACTGCCTGCTGATATGCATCCTTTTGCAGTTGGCAGAAACGCTGTGCCGCTGCTATCAGACTATCCTTATTATTCATTTTTGTTTGGTTCAGGCAGTAACGATACTTCATCATTGCCATACTGTCCAGCCGCTCAGACAGGTCGGAACGGTGCTGCTCGCATACAGGCAGTTCGCAGTATGTGCGGTATAACATAGTGAGAGGGGCTACTGCTTCTTGGCGTGTAGAGACAGGGCGCAATATACTTGTATCCTGCCGCAACAGCATAGCGGAATAAGCAATGTGCTCTATCTGCAGCAGAGAACTCACAGGCGAATGGTAGTCCATGCGCTCAATGCGGTTGGGCAGTACAGGATGAGCAACTTCTATGGGCAGGATTTGTCCGTCATAGAACAACTGTGCACACTGTTGCATAATGTGGTGTTCACGCACAATGTCATCGTACAACACTTGATATACAGAGTCTTGCGCCTGCATAAAGCGGGTAGTCCATGCCCCATAGTCCCACAACGGCACCGTATCTTGCAGGAAGTTGGTACTTGTCAATCCGTCCAAGCGATACAATTCAATGGGGATAAAGACAAAGTGCGGCTCGTATCCGCGAATGGGAGCAACCGTCAAAGCCTGTTGAAACAATGCAATGTCTGTATTTAACTGCTCTGCATGGCGATGAATATCCGTCAGTTGCTGTCGTCCAGCGGAATCCAGCATCAAGTGTGCATTCTTCTCACGGGTATTGTGTTCCATGAATGCCGTAAACATACTGCGGCAGGTGTTGTAATTGTCCACCATCCGGTAGAAACGGTTGTGCAGCGTATCGGTACGTGCAGCCCACAGGAGTACACTGTCCATTCGTGGTTGCAGGTAGCCTTTTAATGTCTCTAACGGAAGATGATTGCCGTGATTAGGTATGTCTGAATATAATTGTGCTTTCTGTGTGGCTTTGGCGGCGAAATGCATACAGTTGCCATAGTACAAGCGTGTCTGATAGTACAGCAGGCTCAGTTCATGGTAGTCGCGTAACGGGTTGTACGCAGGTATCAGCATATAGGTGATGTTGCCCATCTGGTAATAGACATTAGCCAAAGCGGGATGAGTCTGCTGGTACTCATTCAGTTGGTACAATGCTTCATAAGGCGACAGGCTTTGTGCACGTTGCAGCAAATCCGTATATTTCTCTTGTGCTGCGGCCGGTACTGCCAACAGAACCATCAGGCAAAGGATATGGCATTTAATGCGTTTCATAATGATAAAGTGTGTGTTTACATATCTGTTACTCGGAATTCTACACGGCGGTTGATAGCCCTGTGTTCGTCAGTGTCATTCGGCATAATAGGCTTGCGCTTGCCATAGCCTATCGAGGTGATACGCTCGGGAGCGATACCGTGACTCACAATATAGTCCATAGCCGCCTGTCCGCGTAGGGTAGAGAGACGGTCGTTATAGGCATCCGTACCGCGGTCATCGGTATGTGCCGAGAGTTCTATGCGCAGGTCGGGATTGTCCTGCAACAATGCGACTACCCGTTCCAATTCAGGGTATGAACTTTCGGTCAGTTGGTGTGAGTTGTACTCAAAGGTGATGTTACGCAGTTGCAGTACGGCATCCTTGTGTATTGCGCGCATAGGAATGGTGATGGTTACCGCTTGCTGCGGTTCGGGTATGGTCAGCAGTGTATCCGCATAGAAATAGCCTACTGCTGATGTCGTAATATGATAGGTATTATCCCGTATGGCTTGTGCGGTATAAGCATTGTGCACAGGTGTAGCGATTATCTGCTCCCGACGAGTGGTGTTGTTCAGCACAACCCGTCCGCTGTCAATAGTCCGACCTGTCTCACTATCCACGATGTATATCTGCGTCTTGTTCCTGCCTGCACGCATAGGAATGTCCAGTTCTGTTCGTGTGAACCGCACTTGCTTGGCTGTATTCAGGTACAATGTAGTATCCTCGAATGCACGCCTGCTGAATGTGATAGCATAGTCTTGTCCGATAGGCAGAGTGAAATCCACTCCGCCTATGGAATCGTGCAGGCAACGGACAGGAATAGTCTTGCGTGTCTTTTTATCGGTGAATACGATGCGTTTTGCTTGCAAAGGGGTAAAGAGTTCGCTGTCGAAAGTATTGATATGGATATTCAGTGCATTAAGGAGACTCACATCTTGTTTTTGCTCGGGGTAGCCTGTCAGTTCGGTACAGTCGATGTCCAAGTAGTAGTGCGAGTGGTTGGGGGCTGTGTAATCAATCGTGTACTTGTCGCCTTGCTGTAGGGCAATGCGATACTTACCCGTTACGGCGTCACTCTCTGCCGTACAAAGCAATTGCGCTGTGATGGCGTTGTACACATATATCTGCCCCTCTATGGGTTGTCTCGTCTGCTCGTTGCGCAGTGTTCCGCTCAAGGTAAGGAAAGAAGACGGTTGCCATTGCTTGTCCAAAGGCATGGTACGACTTTGTGCCACGGTTGTTCCGCGTACTGCTTCCTCCACAGAGTAGTGCAGGTTGTGCGGTACCACCTTATCCGTATAGGGAGCATAGGCTGACTGCTCCATGGTGGAATCAAGCACCTGTGGCAAGTACCAGTTGTGGGCATCTATACGGCGTGTCCCATACAAGGCATAGCGAGCATTACGCTTGCCCTCACCCACGCGGCGGGCAAACAGCAACACACGATTGTCCGCCAGTATCAAAGGCGATATGTCGTCATCCGAAGTGATTAGGATAGGTGCTGCATTTTCCCATTTATCCGATATGCGTTGGGTACTATAGAGTATATTCTTGTCGGTTGACTTCTTCTGTTTAGGGTCTGCCGGCGTGCGCCGCACGAAATACAATGTCTGTTCATCGCTGCTGATACTTGGCCACAACTCATCTTCTGCCGTGTTGATATCCTTAGGGAGACGGACGGGGGTAAGCCACACACCGCCCCGCGACTCTGATACATAGATGTCGTATTGGTTGTCGTGAGGTGCCTTGGCGGAAAAGTAGATGTGCAGAGAGTCAAAACTTATGGATTGGTGCTGTATGTTCCAGCCCTGCTGCATATACTTGATAAGTTCATTACCGATATGCGTATCGCGTTGTGCAATCATATCGCTTACAGATGTGAGTAACAGTGCAATTATGCACCATTTCATCGGGGTCCGTCGTTTTATGTGTATCATAATGTTTTTAATGTAAATTACTTTTTTGTCGTATATATGTGTGCATTATAGCCACTTTGCTAATGCGTCATAGTATTTGGGTGATACAGGTACTGTCTTGGCATTAGGCGTGTCTAATTCTGCATTTATCATACCCTCTTTGTCGCGGCGCAGTACCTTAATATGTTGCGGGTTGATGTAGTAACTGCGTTGGCAGCGTACCATATTATATTTCTGCATCATCGGTTCCAACGCTTTCATAGAGGAACGCAGAGCATATTCTTTCAGTCGTTCCCCGTCCAAGTAACATATATTCACGTAGTTCTCATTGGCGGCAATATACAATACTGCCGACGGTGCAATCATCAGTTTGAGCCGTTGTGTGCTGTCCACAAAGCGCATCAGACTGTCGTCTTGCGGTGTGCTTTCTTTGTTCTTACCTGCTAACGCAATAGCCAGGTCGAATATAATATAAGGGTATATTGTTATAAAGAAGAGATAGAAAGCACACCACCCAAGTACCCAGAAATAGGAGAAATCTCCATGATACATCAGGCTGATATACAATGCACTGAACAGGCTCATACTTACTATCTCCGCCATTTCCCATGCTGCATATTTCAGCCATGTCATTTGCAGTTGCCGATACAGGCACAGCAGCAGTACACGCGACAATATCATTACTCCCAGCAGGATACACATAACAATGGTGGTATTGAAACTCAGCATATCGCGTCCCATCTCCAATAATGCAACTACGCTCTGCGGTTTGTAGAGCAATACAAAGCCGAGACTAAACACCGGTATGCCCAAAATATAGATAATGTGATATTTGAGCGACGCGAATACAGAGGGCAGTTTTTCCATATTTCAGTACATTAAAATCGTTGTTATTTGGTCATATTTTATATAGTGACGAAATAGTATATTACCTGTATTTGGTCACAGATACGCTATTTTTGTCCCTATATAAGCATTTTCCACAAAAACTATGCCGTAATATCACAACTATTTTCGCACGTACTATACGGGCAGTAATTTTGCACCTGAAATCACACTTACGGTGTGTGAACAGAATGCAAATACATAACAACAGAAACAAGCAAAGTATGAAATTAGCAGCATTAGGCGACTCCATCATTCGCGGGGTCATACTCAAGGCAGAAGGATTGCGCGAGCGTTACACATTATCGGATAAGAATATCGTGGACCGTTGCGGCGAGAGTCTTAACAGTGAGGTTGTCAATCTCGGCAAGATGGGGTGTACTATCGGAAACGGTGAGCGTATATTGGATAAGTCTATTCCCAAATTAGACGGAGCCAAATATGTACTTCTCGAGTACGGTGGCAATGACAGCGACTATGACTGGCGTGCCATTGCGCAATCCCCCGACGAGCCTCACCTGCCACGTACTCCATTGGATACATACGAGTCCACATACGAGCGTGTTATCGGGAAAGTACGTGAAGCGGGATGTATTCCTCTGGTGTTGTCTCTCCCGCCTATGGATGCAGAGCGTTATTTCCGTTTTTTCACGGCAGGTATGGCAGAAGAGCAGAAGGCGAATATACTGCGCTGGTTGAGCGGTTCGACCAATACCATTATGTCGGGACATGAACTCTACAATATGGCGACGTGGAAAGTGGCACAGCGAACCGGTGCCCAATGGATAGACATCACATCAGACTTGCTGATAGGACACCAGTATCGTCGTTATCTGTGCGATGACGGTATTCACCCCAATGAACAAGGGCAAGCGCGCATTGCCGATATGATATTGCAAGCGATATGATATGTGTTCGACATCCACTCGGTAATCACATACTAATATCATACTAATATCATACTAATCACATACTAATCACATACTAATCACATACTAATCACATACTAATCACATACTAATGTCATACTAATGTCATACTAATATCATAGTGTTAACCCGAAGATATCCCAAACCCATCCAAAGGAGGAACTCAATGTTAAGTGTGGCTATAGACTACATTCTGATTTTTTGACGACGCGAGCCGCGTCGTCTCCCACACACGGTATCCGCGTCCATTGGTACATATTTTGGTGCGGTGAATATGTCACTTTCGTTTAATCGTTGTATATATCAGAAAAAAGGTGTAACTTTGCGGCACGTATTATTCCCGTTTTGGCATAGGAATTGCGGGCGGATAGACAATGATTATATCAACGACAGACTATGATATACAAAATTACTTTTTCCTGCGACGAGGTGGAGGGTTTCCGCCGTGTGTTCGAGGCTGACAGCGAGGCTACGTTTCTCGACCTGCATCGTGCTATATTGAAGAGCGTCAAGTATCCGGACGACCAGATGACGTCGTTCTATATGTGCAACGACCGCTGGGAGAAAGAGCAGGAGGTTACGCTTGTGGAGATGGGCAACAACTTCGAGTACGACAATATGGTGATGGAGTCCACGCACCTGAGCAACCTGTTGGAAGAGCAAGGGCAGCGTCTCATCTACGTGTTCGACCCGATGTTTGAGCGTTGTTTCTTCGGCAACCTGACGGAGATACTGCCGGGCACCTGCGACGAGGTGAAGTGCGTGGAGTCGAAAGGCAAAGCACCCAAGCAGTTGCAGACCGAGGACGCGATGGACGCATTGACGGCCAAGGGCGGCAAGGACGACATAGGATTGGACGAGGACTTCTACGGCGACAGCCAGTATGATGACGGCGACCTTGACGCGGAGGGCTTCCAAGACCTGAGTTTCGACGACGGGTCGATGTTCTGATGCCGACATTGGTGGTCATATTGGGACCGACGGGTGTGGGCAAGACGGACGAGAGTCTGCGTCTGGCACGCCTGTACGGATGCCCGATAGTGAGTGCCGATTCGCGTCAGATATACCGCGATTTGCCTATCGGTACGGCGGCTCCCACGCAGGAAGAGCAGCAGGAGATACGCCATTATTTTGTTGGTTGTAAGGGGCTTACGGAGACATACAATGCAGGTCAGTATGCGCGCGACTGCCGGGAACTATTAGAGAAACTATTCAAGACGCACGACCATGTGGTGATGGTGGGGGGCAGTATGATGTATGTGGACGCCGTCTGCCGCGGATTGGACGATATACCGGAGGTGCCGGTGGCGGTTCGTGAGGCGGTACGTGCTGATTATCAGCGCAACGGGTTGGCGTGGTTGCAGGCGGAAGTGGAGCGGTTAGACCCCGATTATTGGGCGGAGGTGGACAGACAGAACCCGCAACGGCTGATGCATTGTGTGGAGGTTTGTCGGGTGAGCGGGCAGCCGTATTCGGTGTTTCGCCGCAACGGGAAGCCCAACCGGCAGAACAATATCGCGAGGGGGTTTGATATAGAAGAGGTGATGATAGAGCGACCCCGCGAGGAACTGTACGACCGTATCAACCGCCGTGTGGACAAGATGATAGAGAGGGGGCTGTTGGAGGAGGCAAGGCGTGCTTTCGAGATACTGAATATATCCCTTGACCCGCTACCGGAGGGTGCAACGGAAGTGCTGCCGAATAGCGTTAACACGGTGGGATACAAGGAGTTGCTGCGGTATTTCCGCGGCGAATGGACGCTTGACCGTGCCGTGGAGATGATAAAACAAAACAGTCGCCATTATGCCAAAAGGCAGATGACATGGTGGCGCAACAAGCAAAAAACGATATGAAGAAGCAGATATACATACTTTGTGCCCTCGCGGTGATGGCGGTCGGGTGCAAGAAAGTAACGGTGGATTTCACCTATTCGCCCACGGAACCGCGTGCAGGTGAGGCGGTTACATTCACCAACAACAGCAGTGCGGGCGAGAAATGGGACTGGAACTTCGGCGACAACAGCACGACGACCAGCAAGAATCCCCGCCATACCTTCAAAAAGGCGGGTACGTACCTTGTCACGCTGCGCGTGGATAGTGCTAAGAATCAGACGTGTAGCAAGTCGGTGACGGTGTATGACACCATACCGACCTTCGTGGCATCGTCGGACTCGATTACGCACTACACCGACGTAACACTCACTGCCAATATCTATAACCCCTACTCCTATAACTTGCAGTATCAGTGGACGTTACCCGAACATTGCGTATTGCAGTCGGGTACGCTGACAAGCAGTGCGGTGACGGTGTATTTCACCACTTACGGGCAGTCGCAGCAGGTGCAACTCACCATCATGCAGAACGGTGTGCAGTATCCCATCAGCAGGGACTTGTATGTGTATGAGACCCTCGCACCTGCGCTGTTGATGTCCCGCGCTGACGGCACTATCATGCGCCAACGGTTGATAGGGGAGCGTTTGGAGGATGCTTTGGCTGACACGCGCGATGAGGACAGGCAACTGCTGGCAGCCGTGTGCGATACCGTGGTGGTCTATAACGACTCTGTCTTTGACCTTGCGCGTATGCAGACTATCGTCGGCAGTCCGGTGAAGCGCGTGCAGATGGATAAGATGGCGCAAAAGTGGTACTTCGTAACGGCTGACGGATTGTTTGTAGCCAACTTCAACGGCACAAGCACTGCCACATATATCACGAAGGTGGACGCAGCGGCGACAGGTGCCTTGCATATCGACCATGAGCGCAACCAACTCTATTGGGCGACCCCGAGCGGATTATGGGCGATGCCGCTGGTCAAGAGCATGACCAACAAGTTCGCCACCACGCCCGCGCAGTACAATCAAGTGACTGATATAGAGCGTATCGCGTTCAATTCAGAAGCCCGTTAGACCTATGCAACCCGAATACATCTTTGAGACCTCGTGGGAGGTCTGTAACCGTGTGGGCGGTATCTATGCCGTCCTCTCCACCCGTGCCGCGTCCATGCAACGCGAACACAAGGACAAAGTGATTTTCTTTGGTCCCGATTTGGGTGGGACGTCCGATATCTACTTCAAAGAAAGCAAGACTCTTCTGCGCGGTTGGCGACCGGAAGGCGTGCGTGTAGGGCGTTGGCAGGTGCCGGGCAAGCCTATCGCAGTGCTGCTCCGCTGGGACAAACTGTGGGCGGAAAAGGATGCCATCTATGCCCATTTTTGGCAGCAATACGGCGTGCAGAGCCATGCTGCTTATGGCGATTATGATGAGTCCTGCCTCTTTGCCTACGCCGTCGGACAGGTGGCAGAGAGTCTCTACCGTCACCTCGGCATGCCTGTAACGGTCATGCACTGCAACGAGTGGCAGACCGCCTTCACCGTACTCTATATCCGTGAGCATTGTCCGCGAATAGGTACCCTTTTCACCACCCATGCTACAAGCATCGGACGCTCTATTGCGGGCAATGGCAAGCCGCTGTATGACTATTTCGATGGTTACCATGGCGACCAGATGGCGGCGGAACTCAACATGGTCAGCAAGCACTCCGCCGAGAAGACTGCTGCACACTACTGCGACTGCTTCACCACCGTCAGCGACCTCACCGCACGCGAGTGCAAACAACTCCTCGACAAGCCTGTGGATATTGTCACGCCCAATGGCTTTGAGCATGACTTTGTTCCCCAAGGCGATGCCTTTGCCGCGGCACGCAAACGTGCCCGCAAAGCCTTGCTTGCATACGCCTTGTCACGTGGTGCTGAGGCAAAAGCCACGGACTGGTTTATTGGCACTGCCGGACGGTTGGAGTGGAAAAACAAAGGCATTGATGTCTTCCTTGCGTCTATGGAGCGGTTGGGTAGCATACCCGCCACGTCTGCCAAGGCGGGCAATAAGCAGGTACTTGCTTTTGTGATGATACCTTATCTCGACAAGCCCGACTACACTGTCGGCAACGTCCGCGTGGTCTTTATCCCCACTTACCTCAACGGCAACGACGGTGTACTCAATCTGCCCTACTATGATTTGCTCATCGGACTGGACGCTACCGTCTTCCCGAGTTACTATGAGCCGTGGGGGTACACTCCGCTTGAGAGCATTGCTTTCCACGTGCCGACTATCACCACCACGCTCAGCGGCTTTGGTGTCTGGTGTATGTCGCAGGGTGTGCAGACCATCGACCAAGGTGTAGCCGTTATCCGCCGCACCGATAGCAATCAGGACGAGGTCGTGGAGACCATTGCCGACACATTGCATCACTACTTCTCGCTGAATACCAAGCAGAAAGATACTATCCGCACCCTTGCGGCAGCCTTAGCCGACAAGGCAGACTGGAAGCATTTCTACCCCTGCTATCGCGAAGCCTACGCTATCGCGTTGCAACGCGCTGCATTGCGCTGATTAGTAACTTTTGGAGTTAGTATAGAAAAGCAGACGTCCCAAACTATCGTAGATGGCGTTGTTTTGGCGAATGTACAAGTGTCCGTTATGAAGGAATTTGCAGGCAGCTGATGTGGCATTGGTGTTCTGAAAGGTGTGTGTGGCTGTCTCGGTAGTCTGATAGACACATGAAATGGTCAGACGTTCTTGGTTCTCCCCCGCAGAGGTACGGAATGGGTAGTCTGCTTCCAGCAGGTCAGTAGTTGTATTGGTCAGTGTATCATACAAATAGATGTGCCGTAAGCGATGTAAACAGTCTGTGGGTACAACGGATATAGTAAGTGTAGTATCTTCCGGTGCATAGTAGCCCAACTGAATAGGGTGCAGAGCAACACTATCGGGCAAGGCATTGAAACTCAATGGATTTCCATGGGTTATTGTGTATAGCATAGGATAGTGTGTATAACTCTTGATTTTTGGCAAGTCGTAGCCTGTTTCATAGTCGGTGCTAAATTTGTCAGGGTGCAGATATATGCTTGTTTCATCTGCCAAACCATCGGGAGCGGTAATGGTCAATTGTATCCATTGGGTGGTATCCGACCGGGTATCGTCTGCAGAAGAAACAGATAGTACGGAAGATGTCGGTACGAAACACAAGTAATTATCTATCAACAAATAACCGTCCTCTCGTGCTTGATAATAGAATGGCATATTCGGGGTTATATCCGTAAGAATATGTTGCCAATAGGTGGTGTTATCCTCGCGCAATTCTGATACTTTAATTCTATCTTCAATCGGTTCATAAGGCACCGGTACGTAGTTGTACATCAGCGGGGAAGCAATATAATTCCACCCTGTATGAATAGCATCCTTTTCCTCTTCCACTTCGGTGGTATAAACAGGTATGCGCATCGGTGTGCAGGCAAACTCTTTTATAGGGAAAGTGTATTCGCAATAGCCGTTTGCCAGAGCGTGAAACATATAGCCATAATACGGTCTGAGTGAATCTGTCGTTTCCTGCCAAGTGTTTTGTGGCAATGCCGTAAGAGTTGTCACTTTCCAATCCTGTTGATAGACAGTACTTTTACCTGTTGTGAGCCGTGTATCTGAAATACCGGTATGGGAAGGTATGGCAAAAGGATAGGTATCTTGAGTGGTTGTGGTGTAGGTATAGTATATTTGCGCTGTATGGCAGTTGCCTTGCACATTGATGCGTGCAGTATGAAAAGCGCGATTGCGCACATACAATGTATCACAAGTAAGCGAGGCATCCGGATTGACTATCAATTCCGCATCGGGGTAAATGTATATATTATGTACGTGAATATCGCTTGCAACAACTGCCTTGCCGGAACGTATGACCACATTATCATAATGCGTGAGCGTATCACCCACGGTGGCTTGTGGTGAGTCATAAATATACGGAACTCGGTAGTAATGAATGGACGTATCACGCTTATTGGTAAGTTCTTCTGCAATGTATGATTCCCACTGAATGTCCAAGCGCACATCGTGTCCCATCTGCAAAGTATCTATGGAAATACGATAGGTTCCGTCGTCAGGTTGGTTATCATTCAAGTAATTTCCTGCTGTCAGAGGAGTTCCGTTGCATGATACATCCGATGCTTTTTTGTCATTCATATTGATGGTTATTGCATCGTGGCTCCAATCTATAATATCCGCCTTTTCTCCCAATGCTTCCATAGCCCATAGTGCTTGCAACGTTACATTATGATTGAGCAGATACCTGCTGTTTGCAGGGAAAGTGTCCGTGCAACCCGCTATATTCGTTACTCTCCACCCGAGGAAAACAATGTTACCGCGTTGCGGCTGTGGCAGGGTGATCCAGCGATTCTCGCCAAACAGTGTGTCGATTGCCTTGTATGCACCATTTTCATCGAATACCAATGCCGGTATATGAGCAGTAGTTACATCGCTTGTGCTGTAGTCTGTATAGAAATAGTTGCGTTCCCTGGTCGTTATTACAAAGTCATCCAAGATTAGTTTGTGCTGGCTACTATATGTATTTTTGTTGTATGCGGCATATATACGCAGGTACAAATCACCTACATCCGGCAAGGCAACGGAGTATGGATAGGCTGTTTTTGACAGAAGATATCCTTTATACTCCAACGGAATCCACGTAGCACTGTCTTGCGAATAGAGTACATTCATCTGCACATCGTTGCTCTTATATAGTTTTGCCATCCATTGTACAGAAACTACATCACGGAGTTTGCCTGTGGTAACAGAGCAGGAAGCATCGTATGATGTATTTCCATTCTCTTGAAGGACAGCACTTTGCGCACCGTTGATGGCTCCTGTGGTACTCACATTTCCATCGTTGAACGACCATTGCAAGCCGTTATCGGCATTGGTCACCGAACGCTGTCCTTTGTAGGAAAGTTTTGCGGCATACCCTTCAAAGTCTTCTGTGTATATCACCTCTTCGCTTCCCAGTTTGCCTCCGTTTGGGTAAGCGAAAACAGCATATAGTGTTACAGACTGAGTGAAAGCGGTATTTGCTATATCCACAGTATCAGGACATTCGTCGGTAGGAGATGGTATAGTGCTTCTACTCCAACCTACAAACTCTTTGTTGTGTACTCTTTGAGCGGGCGTATATGCGCTAATTTTTCCGTCAGCATCGGGCACCACTTGCTTCTCTATTTGTCCGAGTACGTCAAAAGACACCTCAATAGCGGCAGTATTATCTACGCTATACGCTGCAATGATAGTGAAAAGTAATGATAAAATCGTCAGAATATACTTCTTTTCCATGGTTGTAATTGTGTTGTTAAAAAGTTATCTAAATAAAACTATACCCCCACCTCGTCCAGCAACTCTCCCGTATCCACGAAGCGGGTCTCTACGTGGAGCGTGTCGGGTGTTACAGTGATGTACTCGTACACTCCGCGCCCGGACGATACGCACTCGTTATGGCGGCTCTGTTTGTTGGGGTAGCGTTTGGTAGAGGCGTTGGTACCGATATAGACAGTGGGGTTTATGTCGCGGAAGATGCTCGCTGTATGTCGCACGGTGCGCCGTGCATAGTTGTGGTCATGTCCCGAAAACACGATGTCCGCCCGCTGCAAAGCCCGTGTGAAGAACAGCCATATCAGCGGGTTCTGTCGCCCTTTGGCACTGCTATACACGGGGTGGTGCATCATCACCACCGTGAAACGCCCGTCGGCATCTTCCAGCACCTTCTTCACCCAGAAGTTCACTTGCGTGTAGTCCGACAGGCGTTGCAAGCCGTCGGTATCTATTGCAACAAAGCGCAGTGTCGGGAAATCCACGTAGTATGTTGTGCCACGGAACCGCCGCGGACCGTTTTGCGGATTGGGAAACACCTCTTTCCAATGCGCAGGGAGGCGTTTTATCACGCCTTTGCGGTACTCATGGTTGCCGGGTGTAGCCAGCACAGGCAGCGAGTCAAACCGCGTCCCTGACAGGCTGTGGTACATCTGCTGTTCGTAATAGAAATACGGACGCTCGAACAAGTCGCCCAATTGGGCATAGAAATCTATGCGCGGGTGTTGTGCTGCAATAGCAATGAAGTCGCTGTCCGTCAGCGAGTTGTGCACATCACCCAGCAGAATAAACGCCAATGTGTCCCGCTGCAGACTCCTTAGGACACTGTCATTGGCAAAGGTAAGAAAGGTATGGTCTGTAATTGTGTCGCCCGTCCATTCGGGTTCGGGTGGGTTGGAGAACCAAGCCTTCCAGCGAAAGGCGCACAATATGCCGCCTGACGCTAAAAGGAATAGTGTGATAATCAGCCAAATGCGACGCTTCATCAGAACGGCAGGTCAGTGCTTTCGTCCACACCGGCAGCCGCATCAAAACTCTGAACGTCGGCTTGTGGTGCGGGTTGTGCTGCGGCAGCGGCAGGTGCCGGTTGCGCAGGCTGTGCGGGGGCGGCTGCTACGGCACCCTGTTGAACGCGCCATGCACGTATAGAGGTGTACCAACGTCCGTTGAACTCTCTCGACTCGATGTCGAAAGACACTGTTACCACGTCGTCAATCTTGCACGGATTGCTCTTGATTCTGTCCTCGCCGAATAGTTCAAAGCACACCTTACGCGGGTACTGCTCTTGCGTTTCCAGCACATACGACTGGCTTTTCCACGGGTTACCCGCTTTGCTTGTGCCGCCCTGCTCCGGCAGAACCTGAATGATTTTTCCTACGATTTCCATTGTAATTATTGCGTATTAGATATATAAACTATATAAATTCAGGTGCACAGGACCTTATGCCCTATACACCTGAATGTTAGATTTATTCGCCTGTGATGGCAGCCACACCCGGCAGCACTTTGCCCTCGATAGCCTCGAGCAGTGCACCGCCACCGGTAGAGATATAACTTACACGGTCTGCCATACCGAACTTGTTGACGCATGCCACGCTGTCGCCACCGCCGATAAGACTGTATGCACCCTCATCGGTTGCCTTGGCGATAGCCTCGGCAATAGCCTTGCTTCCGCCGGTGAAGTTGTCAAACTCGAACACGCCTGCGGGACCGTTCCAGAGGATGGTCTTTGCGCCCTCGATAGCCTTGGCGAAGGCTTTGCGGCTCTCAGGACCGGCGTCCATACCCTCCCAGCCATCGGGTATGTCATTGCTCGGGCATACTTTGGTATTGGCATCGTTGGAGAAGTTGTCGGCAATGATAGAATCTGTGCCAAGCACCAGGTTTACGCCTTTTGCCTTTGCCTTGGCGATAATGTCAAGTGCCAAATCCAGTTTGTCGTCCTCGCAGATGGAGTTGCCAATCTTCCCGCCTTGCGCCTTGGCGAAGGTGTACGTCATTCCGCCACAGAGAATCAGGTTGTCCACTTTGTCCATCAGATTCTCGATGATACCAATCTTGGTCGATACCTTGGAGCCGCCCATGATAGCCGTGAAGGGGTGCTTGATATTGTGGAGGATATTGTTCACAGCAGCCACCTCTTTCTCCATCAGATAGCCGAGCATCTTGTTGTCAGCGTCGAAATAATCGGCAATCACCGCGGTCGAAGCGTGCTTGCGGTGCGCGGTACCGAAAGCATCGTTCACGTAGCAGTCGGCATACGATGCCAGTGTCTTGGCGAACTCTTTCTGACGGGCTTTCATAGCCTTCTTGGCATCCTCGTAAGCGGGGTCCTCTTTGTCGATGTCCACCGGCTTACCCTCTTCTTCAGGGTAGAAGCGGAGGTTCTCAAGCATCAGCACTTCGCCGGGCTTGAGGGCATCAGCCTGTGCCTTGGCGTTGGCGCAGTCCGGCGCAAACTGTACGGGAGTGCCCAATGCTTTGCTCACTGCGTCCACAATCTGCTTGAGGCTGTATTTAGCCACCACTTTGCCTTTCGGCTTACCCATGTGCGACATGATTATCAGTGCCCCGCCTTGTGCCAGGATATGCTTCAGCGTAGGCAGTGCGCCACGGATACGGGTGTCGTCGGTGATATTACCGTTCTCGTCGAGTGGAACATTGAAATCCACACGGACAATCGCCTTCTTGCCGGCGAAATTGTACTTGTCAATTGTCATCATACTCAATCTTTTTATACACTTTTTATACAAAAACCAATTCTGCCCGCAAAGTTACACAAAATACGCGGACCACGCAACATCGGTATGAAAAATTAATGACAAAGTATGGAAGGTGGTGCCGCATTTGCAGACAAGAATTTCAGTTTCCGAAAAAAGGCAGCCAAACTAAAAGATACGGTATGTATAACCTTTCGATATTGTCGGCTTAATCACATACTAATCTCATACTAATCACATACTAATCACATACTAATGTCATACACTTAACTCGATAAGACATCCCCAACCCCTCCAAAGGAGGGGCTCAATAAAAAGTATTCGAATGCACCATTAAATCGTACTTGACGCAATGCAAAATGCGCAATGATTGTAAATGGATATGGTTAGAAAATGAACGGACGGCTACGCCGTATTATCGTTGATTAGCCATAAATTCCATATTCCAAAATGCGTACATCGTAAATTCGTAAATCGCAAATCTCTTGGGTTATCTCGCCCGCCACATACCTCCCGGCAACGATTTCACCACGTCCTGCAACTCCATCATCACCAACTCCGACGATACATCATTGTACGGCATCTGCATCTCCATCACTAT
>CAKVBV010000010.1 GCA_934725535.1 uncultured Bacteroidales bacterium
TCAACAGAAGACCACGAGAAAAATTGAACTTTTCTACTCCGAAAGATTGCTTCTTCAATTATTTTCCCTAACTTTGCACAAAATTGCATTTGTTATTGGACAGTGCATTATCAATAGGACACCTGTAAGACCATTATTTTTCACATTGTGTACTTTCGTGAACCAAATAAATTACGTAACTTTGCAGGCTTTTTGTGCAACTAATCACGAAAATACAATAAGGAATGGATAAAAATACATGGATTGGCTTCCTACTGATAGCCGTAATCATTGTGGGGTTCTCCCTGCTGAACCGCCCCTCTAAAGAAGAACTGGCTGAACGTCAGCGTATTAACGACTCTATTGCTCTTGTGCAGATACAGGAGCGCGAGGCGCAGGTATTGTCCGAACAACTGTCACAAGAGGTACAAGCCGAGCAAAAAAACGAGATAGCCACGGCTACCAATCACGAAGAGTTAGAGCAGCGTGTGGCAGACATCTATGGTCCTTTTGCTCCTGCGGCAAAGGGCGAAGAGGGATTGGTAACCATTGAGAATGAGAAGATTCGCGTGGGCATTGCACGTCGCGGAGGACGGTTGGCACAAGCCGAACTGAAAGAGTACAAGGCGTATGGCGACAGTGTGAACAATCTCTGCCTCTTCCACGGCGACGAGAGCAGCCAGAGTTTCACACTTGTAACACAGAACAACCGTATTCTCTCCACGCAAAACCTTTATTTCCAACCTGTTGACTTACATACCGACACCGCAGGAACCACCCTTGTCATGCGTCTGCCGACCAACATCGAGGGCAGTTATATGGACTTTGTCTATACCCTGCCCAAGGACGATTATATGCTCCGCTTGAGCATTCAGCCGCACGCCATGCAGACTGCCTTGGCGCAAAACATGACCTCCATGGAGATGAGTTGGGCGGTGACTATCCCCCAACAGGAGCGCGGACGCAAGTTTGAGGAGAAGTACGCGCAGTTGCAATATATGTTCGTGGGCGGTGACATGGAGACCTTGTCGGAGCAAAAGCACGCCCTCAAGAACGAGCCGAGCCGTATCCGCTGGATAGCATATAAGGACCAATTCTTCTCCACCGTGATGATTGCAGACGAGGCATTCACCTCCACTACCTTGGAATCCACACCGTTGGCAGAGTTCAGTCATTATATCAAGGAGTACAAGACCACCACCAGTGTGCCATTGGACGTGACGGGAAAGAAAGCAACATCATTCCGCTACTACCTCGGTCCCAACCACTACAACACCCTCAAGGCGTATGACAACGATGTGGCAAAAGAGGACAAGTTGCACCTCCAAGAGTTGGTGCCGCTCGGTTGGAAGATTGTCAGTTGGATTAACAAGATATTGGTCATCCCGATGTTCGATTTGTTCACTTCGTGGGGGCTGCACATAGGTATTGTCATTCTGCTCATGACACTGGTTATCAAGTTGATAATCCTTCCGTTTGTATTCGCGTCCTACAAGTCGAGTGCCAAGATGCGTGCATTGAAACCGCAGTTGGACGAGATAAATGCCAAGTACCCGCCCGAGAAGATGCAGGAGCGTCAGCAGGCTACCATGGCACTCTACCAGCGTGCGGGCGTGAGTCCTATGTCGGGCTGTCTGCCTATGCTGTTCCAGTTCCCGATACTGATGGCTATGTTCTGGTTCTTGCCTACTGCCATTGAACTGCGCGGTCAGTCACTGTTCTGGGCGGAGGACCTGTCCACTTATGATGCACTTATCTCGTGGAGCCACCCCATTCCGCTGTTCGGAACCCACCTCAGTCTGTTCTGCTTGCTGATGACGGCGGTGAACTTCCTATACACCTATATAACTATGCAGTCGCAATCCACCGACCCGAATATGAAGTTCATGAAGTGGATGATGTACCTTATGCCGCTGATGTTCCTCTTTTTCTTCAATGATTACGCAGCGGGCTTGAGTTACTACTACCTTGTCAGTCTGTTGATTACTATCCTGCAAACGATGATTTTCCGTTGGTCGATAGACGACAAGAAACTCCTCGCGCAGATGGAAGCCAATGCCAAGAAGAAAGGCAACGGACAGAAGAAGTCGGGCTTGATGGCACGGCTGGAGAAGATGCAGCAGGAGCAGCAGCGCATGGCACGTGAGAACGCCAAGGCGCAAGCCAAACGCATGCGATGAAACCGATACTGATGATAGCCCTGTGCTCGCTGAGCATGGGGCTGTTTGCTTCCTCCATGGGAGACAACACTCTGTTAGGGGATAGCACTCTGTTGGAGGACGATGCTCTGTTGGGAGACGACGCGGCTCGCGTCGTCATAACAGACACCACCACAGACGTGGCTCCCCGCTACACTTTCAGCGACTTCTTCGATGCCCTCGACCTGCCCACGGTCTTGGGTGCAGGCATCACGCCCAATGGCATTGAGAGTGCCACGTTCAACTCCTCCATGCGCCTTGCGTGGCGGCACCACAAGGGCTATGGCACGTATGTCTTCATTGCTTTCGACACGCACAGCAACACCTACGACTCTCTCTCCATAGCAGGTACTAATGTCCGCACAGGCGAGGTGTGGTACTATGAGATAGGTATGGGACTCGGCTACCGAATCCCCTTGGTCAAGGACCTCCGCGCCTACTATGCACATCCGTATTTCAACCGCTTCGACTTCTTTGCTTACATTCAACCGGGGGTATCTATCCCCTATGTCAAGACCGTGGAGCCCTATTGCGAAACAGGTACAGACACCGGTGGCAGCGACCTCTACGAACTGCGCGACCATTTCTCTGCCGTACCCACTTTGCGCTTTGGTGCAGGGGTAGAGTGGTTTATTATGCCTAATTTCGGAGTCTTTGTCGAAGCGTCTTATATCCAGCACCTTACGCCTACCATCATCGAGCATGCTGCTATCAACAAAGGCACCATCCGCCACCCCTCAGGACCGCTGGTCTTCTCCATTGGACTATCATTATTCTTCAAATAGTTTCCCACATAGCATTTAGACGCTAAAAATATAGACAAAGCGTATGGCAGTTGTAACACCTTATTTATTAGTGGACAAACTCACCAAGTCTGTGGGGGACAAAGTGCTGTTCTCGGACATCAGTTTTGCTGTGAACAAGGGCGAACGTATTGCACTGATAGCACGCAATGGCATCGGAAAGAGTACCCTGATGGATATCCTTATGGGAAAAACGGATTACGACAGCGGAACGATAACGTGGCGCAAAGAACTGAAAGTGAATTACTTGCCGCAATCATTGCCAACCGTGCAGGGGGAAGAACATCTCAGTGGCGGTCAGCGCAAACGGTTGGCATTGCAGCGTGTGCTGGACGATGAGCCGGATATGCTTTTATTGGACGAACCGACCAACCATTTGGACTTGGATACCGTAGTTTGGCTGGAAGACTATCTCTGCAACCGCACCGCACGAGGCGAAAAGCCTCTGACCTTGCTCATGGTAACGCACGACCGATACTTCCTTGACCGTGTCTGCACCGACATCGTGGAGATTGACCACCACAACCTATACACCTACCACGGCAACTATGCCTACTACCTCGAGAAACGTGCAGAACGCATTGATGCCATGAATGCCGAGGCTGATAAATACCGCAACCTGTATCGCACCGAACTCGAATGGATGCGCCGCATGCCGCAAGCCAGAGCACATAAGGCGCAGTACCGCATTGATAATTTCTACGAGATACAGCGGAAAGCCAAACGCACGGAACAGCAAGGTAATGTGCAACTGACCGTACAATCCGGCTATATCGGCAACAAAATCTTTGAGGCAAAACGCGTCTGCAAATCGTTCACTTCCCCCGCTACAGGCGAACAAACGGTCATCTTGCACGACTTCAACTATGTCTTCTCAAGGTACGAAAAGTTAGGCATTATCGGTAACAACGGCACCGGCAAATCCACCTTCCTCAAACTCCTGTTGGGACAAATGCAACCCGATAGCGGCTTCTTTGATGTCGGTAGCACCGTGCGTTTCGGGTACTATGCCCAAACCGGCTTGTCTTTCGACGAAAATGCCAAAGTCATTGACATTGTGCGCAATATAGCCGAAATCGTGGAGATTGGCAATGGCGACAGACTGACTGCGAGCCAGTTCTTGCAGATGTTCCTTTTCTCGCCCGCCCAACAATACGATTACGTGGCAAAACTGTCGGGCGGGGAACGGCAACGGCTACACCTGTGCACCGTGCTCATGCAGAACCCGAACTTCCTCATACTTGACGAACCTACCAACGACCTCGATATCCCCACTCTCAATGTCTTGGAGCAGTATCTGAAAGGATTCAAGGGCTGTCTCATCGTTGTGAGCCACGACCGCTATTTTATGGACAAGGTCGTCGAACATCTTTTTGTCTTTCACGGCAATGGCAAGGTGCAGGATTACCCGGGCAACTATACCCAATATCGTTACTATGCACAGCAGGAAGCCAAAAAAACGGCAACTCCTCCGCAACGAAAGCCGGAAGATGCCGCAACCGCTAATGCAAAGAAAGATACTGCACCCGATACCACCAACAAAACACGCCGTCTGTCATTCAAAGAAAAACGGGAACTGGAAGAATTGGAGCAACTGCTGCCTCGTCTCGAACAAGAGAAACAACACTTGGAAGCCCAACTCTCCGGTGGACTGACTGCTCCCGAGGAAATCACCAAAGCCTCCGCACGCTACCAACAACTCCAACAGCAACTGGACGAAGCCGAGATGCGTTGGCTCGTACTGAACGACATATAAAAACACGTTGTCTTTTTGGGGGACGACGCGTCTCGCGTCGTCCATAGAAAAATTGCAACTTTGGGAGACGATGCGTCTCGCGTCGTCAACGTTTAACATTGAGCCCATCCTTTGGAGGGGGTGGGGAGGTCTTCGTGGTAGTCTCGGGTTAAGAGTATGATATTAGTATGTGATTAGTATGTGATTAGTATGTGATTAGTATGTGATTAAGCCGACCATTAGCCTACTATATCGATAACATATTTGCACTTTCTGAAAAAAAATAGTACCTTTGCGCACTTAAAGTATCACATAAATTAAGGCGATGAAGAATTTCGTAGAAGAACTCAGATGGCGAGGCATGCTGCAGGACATCATGCCCGGTACGGAAGAACAACTGATGAAAGAGCCGACGGCTGCGTATGTGGGCATTGACCCTACCGCTGACAGCCTGCACATTGGTCATTTGTGCGGCATAATGATGCTCAAGCACTTGCAACGCTGCGGGCATAAGCCTATCGCCCTCATCGGCGGGGCTACGGGTATGATTGGCGACCCCAGTGGCAAGTCTGCAGAACGTAACCTGCTGGACGAGAAGACCTTACGCCACAACCAAGAGTGCATACAGAAGCAACTTGAGAAGTTCCTCGACTTTGGTCACGGCGACAATGCCGCCGAGTTGGTGAACAACTACGACTGGATGAAGGACTACACCTTCTTGGATTTCGCACGCAACGTGGGCAAACTCATCACCGTCAACTACATGATGGCGAAAGACTCAGTCAAGAAACGCTTCAACGGAGAGTTCTCACAAGGCATGTCGTTCACGGAGTTTACCTATCAGTTGCTGCAAGGCTATGATTTTGTGTACCTTAACAAGCACAAGAACTGCAAGATGCAGATGGGTGGCTCCGACCAATGGGGCAACATCACTACGGGTATCGAACTCATCCGCAAGATGGGCGGTGGCGAAGCCTATGCCCTCACTTGCCCGCTGATTACCAAAGCCGACGGCGGCAAATTCGGCAAGACAGAGAGCGGCAACATCTGGCTTGACCGCCGCTATACGAGCCCCTATCGCTTCTATCAGTTTTGGCTCAACGTGAGCGACGCGGACGCCAAACGATACATCAAGATATTCACCTGTTTGGATAAAGCGGAGATTGACGCACTCATCGCCGAACACGACCAAGCCCCGCACCTGCGCTTGCTGCAGAAACGCCTTGCGGAAGAGGTTACCGTGATGGTACACAGCCGCGAGGACTACGATGCCGCTGTGGAAGCAAGCAATATCCTTTTCGGAAACGCTACGGCAGAAGCCCTGCACAAACTCGATGAGGAGACCTTCCTTCAGCTATTCGATGGGGTGGAGCAGTACGAAATCAGCCGTGCCGAACTCGAAGCCGGCATAGCACCACTCGACCTGCTTGCCGAGAAGACGCACATCTTCCCCAGCAAGGGTGAGGCACGCAAGATGATACAGGCGAACGGGTTCTCCATGAACAAAGAGAAACTCACCGACCCCCAAACGCCCGTCACCACCACGGCATTGCTCAACGATAAGTATATCCTCTTCCAGAAAGGCAAAAAGAACTACTATCTGGTAGTGGTGAAGTAAAGTGAATAAGAGATAGAAATATCTGTTGCATATAAACGACTTGTAAACGACTAAATTATTCCGCCTATGAAGCATATCGTGTAATTTGATTGCACACATAATAAGATAGCGTTATCTTTATCTCACACATTCTATAAATTTCGGCAAATTTTTATTTAATGTAGTTGTGAAGTAAAGTTCAGCGCTCACTCGTATGAGTGGGCTTTACTTCGTGGATTCAACTACAAAGGGTGTTTGCCGATACCTATAGAATGTGAATTAAACAAAAGTTTAGTCCACTTTTTTTGTGTGCATCACCTCAGCAACGGACTACGGAGCAACCGAAAAGCCGCAAGTGAGTAGGAAACAATTATGCAAAATAACTGACAATTTATGAAAAAGTTACATTACATTTCCATGGGTGTGTGCCTGTTTTTGCTTAGTGCATGCCATGCGCCTCGAACTATCATTCCGCAAGCAATCAATACGGTCAACTCTGTGCCGTTGAGAGAATTGAACTTGGAACGGAAAGACTACAATATCCTCAAAACCATCACGGCAGAAGCCGTAGTCATATATCAGGAAGGTTTGAATAGGGTTACTATCTCTGAAGCAGGTGGCGAATTCGCCCTTACATGGATGCTGGATAAGAAATCACAGGAATGGTACCTTGCAAATAGTAAAGGGATTGCCAAGTTTGGCTTTCTGTCTAATGATTACGGAGGTACTTTTATATCTAACAATCCCGAATACGTAGTTCGTAATTTAGCCATTTACCGGCTAATCAATGCTTGCAAAGCATTAGGGGGAGACGGTGTCATAGAACCCCTTATCTCTACTAATATCGAACAGAATGGGAAGGATATTATTCTGAAAACCACGGCTTCTGCCAAAATTATCAAACTAAAAACCGATAAATAATACTACCATGAAACGAACGTTATTTTCACTTACTACTATTGTCTTGTGTCTGACAACCTCCTGTAGTCTGTTTCGTAAAACACCTGCTGCACCCTCTATCCCAAACGGTACACTCAATCTTGCAATCACGAAAGATGCCCCTGCTGATAAGTATGTAGGTTTGGACTATGGTATTCGCTTGTTGTTTGAGGACAATCGTAGCAACACCGCGTTAGTGCATCTGTATGATGCGGGTGCAACCTCCAAACCGTCTTGCAACACCAACCCCGCTATATCGTCATTCCTGTCGGAGAGTATGCGACGCTATATGCGTACTATGGGGTTCAATATGGATGCAGATGTATCTACGGACTATCTGCTGCAAGTTACTCTCAGCGAGTACCATGTGGATTATCTGTCCGGTATAGGCTGGAATGCAACCGTTATGATGGAAGTCAAGGCTTTTGACCATACACGTACATTGGTATATCCCTCTGTAGAAGTCGTTGGGCGTGCGCAAGTCGCGGGAAGTCCATACTCACTTATGCCGGCAAATGCAGCACTCAATATGGCATACACCGCTGCATTGGAAGACATTGATTGGGATAGAATAGCCTTCTTCTTGCATAAAGCCCAATCACCTAAACAGGAGGCTAACAAACGGGTAACCGGTGATGGCACTACCGCTTTGGAGTCGCTTACCATACATTGGGACATTAACTCACGACCCCAAGGAGCAGACATTTCATGGCGTATCGTATCTTCTACACCCGAAGTTAAGAATCAGAACTATCGCTATTTGCAGACCACTCCCTATGAGACTACAGAAGTGTTGGATATCAAAGGGCTTACTTACAATAATGCCGGTAATGTGCAAATAGAAATAAAGTGTGAGAAGACAGGATATTATTCACAATCCAAGAAGTTTAATGTACTGTCTATTATTGATGAGAAAGAAATAAGTGCTTTCTTCCGTCTGGTGATAGAAGATGAACAACAATAGAGAGTATGAAAGGGAATCTTGTTATTGCAATTTGTTGTTTGTCTTTCTTGTCATGGAAGGCATTTGCTGATGTGGTTATTCTCAATGAGTATGAACAAATCAGTGATGTGAAAGTACAGTTACCAATCATAGGTGATACTATTTCCTACACGGAAGAGGGTGTGCTGAAGCACATAGCAAAGAACAATGTGTCTGCCGTTTTGTTCGACAATGGACGCTATCAGGAGATTATACACAGCACTCCCGCATGGGACATACCTGACTCTGTACTGACCGCTGAGAAAGCCGCATTGGAAGTCTTGAAGCAGACGCAAGATGAAACAACAGGAAATGTCTCTCAACAGAAGCATACAGATGTATCATCGGAAACAACTAATCAGGACAGCAAGGTCGTGAATATATTGGATGCAAACAATACTTCTGCAACGCCAACCATTATACCTCAACAATGTATGAACCTTGGAAATGAAGAGTACAAGCGCGTCTTTGCCGAGCAAAGAGCAAGTGCCTTGCAAAAGGGATACAGCAAGAGACAGGCATATATGCTGGCATCAGACGCAGCATTCAAGGCTAAGCAGCAAGTGATAGAGGAATGTACTAAAAGTGTGGAAGCGAAACCATAAACACATCTCGCATATCACATTAAGAGGCTGTCTGACAAGTATAGGCAGCCTCTTGGTATCATTCACCATTCATTATTCTTTCTTCACCTCTTCTATGGCACGCTGCAACTCAGGGTCGAAGCGGAGCATATAAGCATAGTTGCCACGCTGGTAGTAATAGCGTTTCACTATCTCCGAACCCAATAACTCTTCCACCTCTTGGCGGTTGCGCTGTATAGCCGCGCGGTAGTCAACGGTCAGGCGTGGCTGCCATGCACGCAGGTCGGCGAGTAAAGTAGAGTCAAGATCCTCGTTCTCTGCCATCTTCACCAACTCACGAAAGTAACGTCCTGTCTCTGTCTCATACGTGAACTTCTTCTCGTCCAAGAAGCGGCAGAAGTCCTCTATGTCCTCATCTGTGAGGGAGAACTCGGTGGCAGGAGCAATCGTCTCGTGCGTATTGCGATAGCGGGTGGCGTAGTCGAAGAACATATTCTGCCGATAGAGAGAATAACATACGTCCACTTTCTGAGAATCAACCAGTACAATGTCGGGCAGGATACCTCCCGCCGTGTCTTTCTTCAGTTCATTACCCCGCTGACGCTCGGCATAGTCTATCGCCTGAATACAACGCCCCGAAGGCAGATAATACTTGGAGGTCGTAACCTTCAGGTGTCCGCCATACGCGATGGGACGGATATTCTGCACCAGCCCTTTGCCGAAAGTGCGTTGTCCCAACAGGGTGGCACGCTTGAGGTCCTGCAAGCCGCCGGCCACAATCTCCGCAGACGATGCCGACTGCTCGTCCACCAACACGGCAATGGGCATATTCGGGAAGATAGGCGGTGTCTGTGTCTTGTAGGAGCGGCAGTTCTGCTCCACCTTGCCACGTGTGGACACCACTTCCGTACCGCGCGGCACGAAATAACTGACCAACTGTATCGCTTCGTCAATCACTCCCCCGCCATTACTGCGCAAGTCTATCACCAACCGGCGAATACCTTGGTGCTGCACCATACTGTCAAGTGCCATCAGGAACTCCTGTGCCGAGTTGGTGGTGAACTCCGTGAAAGCAATATAGCCTATCGAGTCTTCCATGACAGCGGCATAGCCCACAGGCGGTATATGGATATCACGGCGGGTTACCTCACGTGTCAGCAACTCACCATTGCGCTCTACCGTGATAGACAATGCGGTACCCGCTTTACCGCGCAGTTTCTCTGATACCTGCTGGGTATTCTTGCGGGTACAATCCATACCATCCACAGTAACGAACCTGTCGCCTGCCCGCAGACCTGCTTGTTGCGCAGGGTTGCCTTCGTAGGGCTCGCTCACATACACAGCCGTATCGCGCTGCATAATCATAGCCCCAATGCCGCCGTACTTGCCGGTGGTCATCATACGCAGGCTCTCGTCCTCGCGCTTGGGTATATATACCGTGTACGGGTCCACACGGCGCAGCATCTGATTGATACTCACCTCAATGAGGTCGTCATAGTTGAGTGTGTCCACGTAGTTCATATCCAACTGACGCATCACATCGGTGTAGATGGTCAGGTTCTTGTCTATACGTGTGGTCTTGGTCTCGGCGTGTGCGGATAGTCCGCAAACGGCAGACAGACAAAGGATTAGCAGTCTTTGCATATTAACCATTAACTATTACTTATTACTGACTTTCTTCTTTTTTGCAGGCAAAAAGGAAGAAATATCTTTGTTGTATGAATACAGGTCGCGTACCAATGTGGACGATATATGTGCATACTCAGGACGTGTGTACAGGAGTATTGTCTCTATGCCACCGAGTTGCTTGTTGGCTTCCGCCATATTGCGCTCATACTCAAAGTCTTCCACGCATCGCACGCCACGAATGATACAGTGTGCACCATGTTGTGCGGCGAAGTCCACGGTCAGACAATCGTATATCTCCACACGCACACGCGGTTCGTCGGCAAAGATGCGCTGTATGGCATCCAGCCGTTCCCGAATAGGGAATGTCTCTTTTTTGGTGCTGTTGCGACCTATGCCGATTACTATCTCGTCAAATATGGTCAGTCCGCGCATGACGATGTCGTAGTGACCAATGGTAAAGGGGTCAAAACTCCCCGGGAAAATCGCTCGTTTCATATCAAAGATTAACTATTAACTATTACTTATTACTGGGACAGCGCAGTTCTGCGCTTTCCAACGCACTCTTACTTGCCTCGCGGTATGCCACTATCAGTCCGCCTGTGCCGAGGAGCGTCCCGCCGAAGTAGCGCACCACCACTACCAATACATAGTCCAATCCTCTGGCATCTATGCTCCGCAGAATAGGTGCACCCGCTGTGCCATGCGGTTCGCCGTCATCTTTGGTTCGCCAGAGATTGTCGCCCAGTCGGTAGGCATAGCACACATGCCGCGCATCATGGTACTTCTTCTTGTACCATGCTATGCGTTGCTTTGCCTGTTCCTCATCGGCAATGGGCTCGGCAAAGGCGAGGAACTTGCTTCCCCTGTCCTTGTATATCCCCGTGCTGATAGCAGCAATAGTGGGCTTATTTGTCGTATCAGTAGCCAATTCTTAATTCCCAATTCTTAATTCCTAATTCTTAATTCTCTATCACTCCTCCGCCGACCAAGAGGTTGTCTTTGTACATCACCAACGACTGCCCGGGTGTTACGCCCCATACGGGTGAGTGGAAATGCAGGCAAGCCGTATTCCTGTCAGGCTGTAAATCAATCTCTGCTGCTACTGCGGGTGACCTATAGCGGATACGCGCCTCCACAGCGGGCGAGGTCCGAAGCCACTCCACATCGCGAATACGCACATCACGCGCCTCCACGGAAGTGCGGTAGAGGTCGTCGTGATCACCCAATGTTACCCGATTATGCTCTGCATCGATGTGAGTAACATATTTAGGGCTTCCCAAGGCGATGCCCAGTCCCTTGCGCTGACCGATGGTGTAGTTGGTATATCCTTCGTGCTGCCCCAATATATGCCCATCCGCATCCACATATTCTCCGGAAGGCACCTCCACCCCCTGTTCCGACAAGAAGGTGCGATAGTCATTGTCCGGAACGAAGCATATCTCCTGACTCTCAGCCTTTTGTGACAGGGCAACAAAGCCGTGGTCAAAGGCTATCTGTCGCACTTCGGGTTTGGTCAGTCCGCCCAACGGGAACAATGTTCTGCGCAGATTGTCCTCAGTCAGCATCCACAGGAAATACGTCTGGTCTTTGCGGGTGTCCACCGCCCTTTTGAGGTAGATATGCCCGCCACGTTCTGCTATTTGCGCATAGTGCCCTGTGGCTATGTAGTCGCAACTATACCTGTCAGCAGCCTCTATCAGCGCACCCCACTTGATGTGCGAGTTGCACAGCACACACGGGTTCGGTGTCCTGCCATGGGTGTATTCGTCCACGAAATTAGCAATCACGTGTTCGCGGAACGTATCCCGAAAATCCACGATATGGTGCTCAAAGCCCAATGTCTGCGCATTATGTTTGGCCTCCATAATACTCTCCACCGAGCAACAGCCCTTTTCACGCACAAGGCATGATTCCTTGATGCTGTCGAAGGTGCGATACGTAACCCCCACAAGTTCGTACCCCTGCTCGCGGAGCAGGATTGCCGAAACCGTCGAGTCTATGCCGCCCGACATGGCTATTAGTACACGCTGTGCCATATAATCTTCGGGAACGTAAAAATGCCCCCGTATTTCTACGCCACAAAGATACTGCTTTTTTCCAACATAGCCAAATGTTTGGGGACGATGTGCCGCGTGTCGTTTCCCTAACATCCGACCATAGAGGAATCCTCGACTACCCTCCCGGGCAGTATTTCATACGTCAAAGACCACGGGCTGCTTACGTCTGCAGCCTACCGGATTCAACACCTTGAATCACGATGCAAAGGTACTACAAAGTCAGAGGGCATTGAGCGTTTCCGGTACTTTCTGTTACTTTCCGGCGCGATTTGGTGCGATTTGGTAGTTTCTGTCACTTTCAGTTACTTTTCTTTTATAACAAACTATATTATAGCCATATACAATGATATACCTATAAGGATGATGGGGCTAATAAGTCTGATTGGACTAATGGAACTAATAGAAGACGACGCGAGCCGCGTCGTCCCCCAAACTGCGCAGCCGCCTTGCGCTTCACGTCTCCCATCATAAAATGCACAAAAAGAAAATGCACAAAAAGAGACTGCCTGACATTGTCAAACAGCCTCTTTACTCTATTCAGTCCCTGTTTTTATTTGGGGATTGGAATATAAGAAGACGATTATTCAATCACTGCACCTACAGCATTGTAGCGTACACCGTCGCGGATGATAATCAGTTTGCCATCTTCAACTACCTTCACTGCCTTTGCTGGAGCAACAGTCACATCTTCAACTGCGGTAGTGGTGGAAATAATCTCGCCCTTACCTTGCTTGATTTGGATGCTTGTACCAGTAACGTTACCATCCTCATCTTTGTATGCATACTTCATAATTTTACCGGTTACCGCTACTTTATAGCCATCTTCAATTTCGGAAATACGTGTTTGGTATGCATAGAACTCACCTTTAACACTCATATCGTCAGTCATATAAAAATTTTGGCTGTTGTATTTAGTGTCATATTCTTTCACACCTCTTGCGAAACCTACAACGCGATATTCCTTGTCACTAGTGGCTCCTTCTGCAAGTGCATTACCGATTTCCAAGGCTTTAGCCACGGTGATTTCTTCTGCGGGAGTTGCCTCGCCCTCATAGATGGTGATAGTTTTTACTTCCCATGTCGGGCAGACGCTGGTTGTGCTGACATAAACGAAAGCCAATTTGATAGTCTTACCTGCATAGTTATTGATAACCGCTTCGTCATCTTGGAACGTCCATGAAGTGCCTGCTGGCATACCTATGGTAATATCATTCCACGTGGTGCCGTTGTCTGTGGAAACTTTTACTTTCAAATTGGTAGCAGCACCTTTGTTAACTGCTTGGTTGAGTTTGATGGTTGCTGTTTTTGCCGCTGTTAAATCAATAGCAGGCGATACAAACCACGATTCTGCGACATAGGCTTTATCCTTATAAGCACTTGCTTTCATATAACCATACTGAGTATCTGCTTTCCATACGTATGACAAGCCACCAAGGTCTTTGTTATCAATAGTCCAATCACCTTGACCCTTACTGAAATCTGCTTTGTAGAGGTCGCCTGCGAAAAGCATTGCGCTGGCACATACTGCCATTGCTAATGAGAAAAACTTCTTCATAATACTGATTTTTTAATTTGTTATTAGTTTATTAAGTTATTTGTAGTTTGTTCTGTTGTTGGTTTTGTTTATTGGAGGGGCAAATAAACGACCCTTTTTCGTGAACCCACTTACTTGCATAGAGGCTCAAATATACCATAATATATGACCATGGCAATCTTCACAAAAAAATAACAATAAAATTAAGCACATAAATTTGTGCGTATCAATTAAAAGCAGTATCTTTGCAAGGAATTTGAAAAGAGGGGATTTGTGGATATTGTGAGAGTGTGTGGATAAGGAGTTGCAGGGTTCACGAAAAAGGGTCGTTTATTTGAGTCCACGCAATGAGGTGGGGATACCAAGGGGAATACAAATGATAGTTCCTCGTTCTAATCAAATGATAATAACAGTATAATAAACTAATAATTAACCATTAAATTCATTTTTTATGAAGAAGTTTACATTATTTTTTGCTGCAATGTTGGCATGCACAATGTCATTTGCGCAAACAGATTACTCAACTACCTACACGAGTAATGTAGCCGTGGCTGCAGGAGAAAATGCAGAGAATGTAAAAATTAAAGTTGGGGAAACTGATTATGATGCTATGAAAGCCGGTACGTCAAAGAAAGCCGGTAGTGTCAAAATTACCGTTCCTGCCAATATGACCAATCTGCACATCCACGCTATTGCTTGGAAAGGTGATGCAGGTGCTGAAGTAACTATTAAAGGTGCAACGTGTACACCTGCAAAATTGACATTGGCTGCAAATGACGGCATTTCTGGTAATGCTCCTTTCACTATCTCGGGTGATATGTCGGAGGACTATTACTTCAACGTGGCTCTGACTGGTGTTACTGCAGAGACCACATTGACTCTCTCTTGCCCGAAACGCTTTGTTGTCTTTGGAGTAAACGCTGTGGCTGCTCAGGCTGTTGAGGCTACGGCTATTGCCTTAGACCAGACCACCTTGGAATTGAAGCAATACAAGTCTGCCAAATTAGTGGCTACACTCACTCCTACAGACGCTACAACGATTGTCGAATGGACATCTTCCGATGAGAAGATTGCCACTGTAGGCAGCAACGGCGTTGTTACCGCAGTAGGTGTAGGAACAGCAAATATCACTGCTACTGCAGGCAAGGTATCGGCTACTTGCGCTGTTACAGTGAAGGCTGCTACTCCTATCACCTGTGCAGAGGCTGTTGAATTGGCGAAAGCCGTATCCGGCGATAATGTGGCTGCTGAAGGTGGCAAGTACGTTATCCGTGGCTATGTAACCGCATTGAAAGGTACCCCTGCTGACGATATGAAAACATACAGCAACTATTCCGCGTGGATGGCTGATACCAAAGATGGTGGCGAGGTATTTATGGCATACCAAGTAAAACCTGTTGACGGCAAGACTATTGCTGCTGTAGGTGACTACGTTGAGGTTGTAGGCGACATCACCAAATACACCGATAAAGACAATAACACCACCTATGAGACAATGGGCAAAGGTAATGCTACAATCAAAAAGATAGGGGATGCTACCGCTGTAGAGGAAGTTGAGGTTGCTCCCGGTAAGGCTGTGAAGGTGGTAGAGAACGGGCAACTGATTATTATCCGTGACGGTGTACGCTACAATGCTGTAGGTGCAGTGATGGAGTAAGGCTGAGTGTCGTCTGTTCCCCATTAGAGGAAAGGGAAAGAACAGGAGGTTGTCCGGCAAGTACAGGCAACCTCCTGCTTTTTTGTGTGGGGCGACGATGCTTTCAAAACAGCATCTAAGTGCCATCAAAAAACACAATGAAACCGTATATGTAGTTCGGCGAAGCCGATAACGACGCGAGCCGCGTCGTCCCCCAAGCGTCGTCTCTTAAGCGTTGTATGGCAGGAAATATGGGAAGGTGGTATGTGTGGTTGGTATAGATATTGATACTATTTAATAAATTGATGTTTGTGTGCGCTGCGGTTTCTGTAATATCCCTACTACTTTATCCTTTATGTTCTTGCTATCCTCTCGTTATCCTCTCGCTATCCTCTCGTTGTTTGTAGAATAGGATTTTATTGTTCTGTGGCGATAAATGGGTGTTTATAATAGTTTAGAATTGGCTTTTAATGAGATGTTGCGTTGCTGTATAGGTGGGCTTTTTTCGATGTTTTTGTGCGAAAAAAGCCGCGTAATAATGTATATGTGGGCTTTTTTTGATGAAAAATGCGAAAAAAAGCCGCGTAATACTTGGTAGTTTCTACAAAAAACAGTACCTTTGCCGGCAGAAAAGAGAAAAGCAACCTTGCAAAGTACTATATAGGTATTATGGAACTAATAGGGCGAGAAACAGAAATACGGTCGCTGAAAGAGTATATGCACTCGGGAAAGCCTGAGTTTGTGGCGTTGTACGGTCGCAGGCGTATCGGTAAGACATTTCTGATAGATGAGTTTTTTGACCGTCAGTATGCTTTCAGCACCATAGGCGTGATAGATGGCAGTCGTATGGAACAGATGTCGACATTCGTTCAGTCGTTGCGTGCCATAGGCTATCAGGGGGGCTATCCCAAGACATGGATGGAGGCTTTTGATGTGCTGGCACAACTGTTGGAGCCAACCCTAAAGCGTAACAAACGTTGTGTGATATTTATTGATGAGTTGCCATGTTTCGATACTCCCAAGGCGGGGTTTATCAATGCTTTCGGACATTTCTGGAACACATGGGCACAGAAACACAAGCAAGTGATGCTGATAGTGTGCGGCAGTGCTACGACATGGATGATAAAGAACCTTATAGACAGCCACGGCGGATTGCACAACCGTATCACGCACGAGATACATCTGCACCCGTTCTGCTTGTGCGAAGTGGAGCAGATGCTGCGTGCAATGGGAATAGTGTGGGACAGATTATCGATACTGCAAGCCTATATGTGTATGGGCGGTGTGCCGTATTACCTGTCGTTGCTGCGCAAAGCCGAGAGTTTGCCTCAGGCTATCGACCGATTGTTTTTTGCAGATAATGCACCGTTACGGTCGGAACATGAGAGGCTGTTCGCTTCACTGTTTCGGGACCCTGCACCTTATATGGATATTATCCGTGTACTATCCGCCTGTAAGCAGGGCATCACGCGTGAACAAATGGTGGCAGCGTTGGGCAAACAAGCCAACGGACATCTGTCGGACTATCTGGCAAATCTGCAGAAATGCGACTTTGTGCGTTACTATTTCGTGAAGACGCGTAAGGTGAAGAAGACAAACGGGTTGTATCAACTGACGGACTTTTTTACGATATTTCACAACACCTTTCTCACGAAGCCTATCAACGATGAGCATTATTGGAGTCATAATCTGCAGAGTGCCACGATGAAAACATGGTTAGGGCTGGCATTTGAGCGTGTGTGTATGGCACATATTCCTCAGATAAAATGCGCTCTTGGCATAGACAGGATAGGCACGGAGTACTACTCGTGGCGGAGCCGTGCTGGGGAGAACGGCACACAGATAGACCTGCTGATAGAACGTGCCGACCGCATTATCAACTTGTGTGAGATAAAGTACAGTGAGCAACCCTATATTCTGAGTAGAACGGAGGATTTGAAAATGCGCAACCGTCAGGCGTGCTTCATCAGCGAGACGGCTACTACGATAGCGGTGTTTCCGACGCTGATTTCAACATACGGGCTGCACAAGAATATGTATTCCGGTGGTATTCAGGCAGAAGTAACGATGGACGAATTGTTTCTGCCTGTAAGTGGCAGATAGAGGATTGAGGCGGATAGGTGGGCTTTTTTCGATGTTTTTGTGCGAAAAAAGCCCGGTAATGTGTGGTGAGAGGCCGTTTTTTTGTAATAGGTAATGATATCATTGTCTCGTGATGACGATGCGAGTTGCGTCGTCCCCCAATGTGTCGCTCACCAAAAGTGTCGTCCCTCAAACATGGTCTTTTACGTGTGGTATGATTCTGCGGGTTGTGTATGTCGCGAAATATGCGTATCTTTGTGGCGGGTTTGCAAGGGGATAGGATGGGGGGTACAATAGTTGTTTACAAGGTAAAAGTAGTATGAGTGAGAAGAACTGCCATTTGACAGAGGAAGAAATAGAAGCACGTGCGGAGAAAGCACGGGAGTTGTTTCACGAAGGCTTTAATTGCAGCCAGTCGGTATTTGCCGCCTGTGCTGACTTGTACGGGATTGAAGATGAGTCACTTGCCTTGCGTCTCGCCGCTTCTTTCGGCGGGGGGATTGGTCGTATGCGTCAGACATGCGGAGCGGCGTGCGGGATGTTCCTGCTGGCGGGTTTGGAGACCGGTTCTTCCACGGCGGGTGACCACGACGGGAAGGCCGCCAACTATGCCTTTGTGCAAGACCTTGCCGCCCGATTCAAGCAGCAGCAAGGGAGTCTGATCTGCGCAGAGTTGCTGGGTATCGCGCCCAAGCCGCAGTCCCCTACCCCGGAACCACGCACGGAAGCCTACTACCACAAGCGTCCGTGTGCTGACATCGTAGCAGAGGCGGTATGGGTGTATCTGCAATCTATCAACGAGAAATAAGCGTATCTGCTATGGAGATAGTACACGCAAGTAAGCGAGATATAGGTTTGATAATGAGCCTAATGGACGCGGCACGCGGTATCATGCGGGCAAGTGGCAACGCCCTGCAATGGGCAGACGGTTATCCCACGCGTGACATCATCGCGCACGACATAGAACAGCACAACGGCTATCTTGCCATTCAAAGTAGCAAGGCAGTGGCGTATTTCGCGATGATTGCAGGTCCCGCCCCCACCTATACGCAGATTTATGATGGTGATTGGCACCGCCATACCAATGATTACCAAGTCATTCACCGCATCGCGAGCACGCCCGAAGCACATGGAGTCTTCGGGGTTATCGTTGATTTTTGCTTGCAGCACACCGATTATATCCGCATTGACACCCACCGCGACAACACCATTATGCAGCACCTCTTGCACAAGTATGGGTTTGTGTATTGCGGTGTGATACGGATTGCGAATGGGGAGGACAGGCTTGCATACGACTTAATCGTACATTAGAAAACAATGCCCACTTGGTTGTTGCCGAGGGTACAAACGAATTACACATTGTGTATATACAAACTTTTTCGTAACTTTGCGGGCTAAACGGTACGTTTTGATATGAAGGAGATCCTTATTACAATAGGTCTGGTGGCATTCGCTATGGTGCTTTTGTGCGTGCGCATACTGCTCAGGAAGGGCGGGAAGTTCAGCAGTCAGCATATCTCCGAGAATAAGAAGATGCGCGAGAACGGCATACATTGCGCCACCTCGCAGGACCGCGAGGCACGTCGTGATGCACGCAAAAAGATGAACGTAGATGAGTTGTAGCCCTTGCCACCATATTATCCGCCGATGCACATCGCGCAGATGGTGCAATCATCTCGTTTTCATTGTATTGTGTCTGGCATTAGGCAGCCTGATGCAGTCGTGCAGTGTGGCGGCGAGACTCAAGAAAGCGGATAAGAAATACGCCATCGGCGAGTACTACGAGGCGGGGGATATGTACAAGAATCTCTACACCAAAGTGTCGCAAAAGCAGAAACCGCTGCGTGGCGAGGTGGCCTTCAAGCAGGGGGAATGTATGCGGATACTGAATAATTCGCGTGCGGCATCGGCATACAAGAACGCGATTAAGAACCACTATCCCGACTCCATTGTCTATCTGCACTATGCGCAAGTGCTTCAGTATCAAGGAAAATACCGCGAGGCGGCGCAGCAGTACGAGATATACCTCCAAGCCCATCCCAACGACTATGTGGCACAAGCGGGACGCTACGCCTGCACGCAAGTGGAGACATGGCGCAAGCAACCATCGCGCTACAAGATTGCACTTGCAAAGGAGTTCAACCAGAAGCGGACGTCCAACTTTGCGCCGGCGTTTATCACGGAGGACGGTGATGCACTTGTTTTCACGTCCAACCGCCAGCAGCAGAAGAGCAGCAAGAAGAAAGTGCGCAACTCGCCCGTAACGGGTGCGGCGACCTGCAACCTCTATTCCGCGCGCAAGAACGCGGCAGGGCAATGGGAGGACATTGCCCTGTGCGAGGGGCTGTACGAGGAAGACGTTTCGGCAGAGGGCGAAGGAGAGGAAGGCGGCACACAAAAGAAGACAGGCAGTGCCGAACTCGGCGTATGTTGCTTCTCGCCCGACGGCAAGACGATGTATTTCACCTACTCATGTCCCGTCAACGGACAGGACTTGGGTGCGAAGATATACACCTCCACGCGCGCCAGCGGTGAGTGGGGCGAGGCGCAGGAACTCAAGTTGTTCAGCGACAGCAGCATCACCGTGGGGCACCCCTCTCTCAATGCTACGGGCGACACACTCTATTTCGTCAGCGATGCCCCGGGCGGGTTCGGCGGCAAGGACATCTATTTTGCTGTGCAGGACGGCGGCGGGTGGACGGATATTCAGAATATGGGTCCGCAAATCAATACCGCGGACGATGAGTTGTTTCCCTGTATGCGTGCCGACGGACGGCTGTATTTTGCCTCCAAGGGGCACCCAGGATATGGCGGACTGGACCTGTTCTATGCCGAGCGCGCAGACACCGCGTGGGTGGTGTTCAATATGGGTGCGCCGTTCAACAGCCAATCGGATGACTTTGGCATCACCTTTGCGGGCACTACCAAAAACGGCTTTTTCTCGTCCAATAGAGGTCAGAAGAAGGGTTATGACCAGATATATTCGTTTACGTTGCCCGAAATGGTATTCACTGTCGAGGGTAAGGTGATGGATACGCAGGGCGAGCACCTCACCGAGGCAACGCTGCGCCTTGTGGGCGACGACGGTACCAATGTCAAGACGCAGATACGCCGCGACGGTACCTACCGCCTGCGCCTGCAGAAGGATACCCGTTATGTGATGCTTGCCACGGCGCGCGGCTACCTCAACGAGAAGCAGCAACTCACCACTGCGGGGCTGACAGACAGCCGTACTTATGAGCAGGACTTCACGCTGGCACCCGTTTCCAAGCCCGTGAAGATGAGCAATATATTCTTCGAGTTCGGCAAGTGGGATCTCACTCCCAACTCGGAGGACGGGCTGAACGGACTTGTCCGACTGCTGAACGACAACCCCAATATCACCATCGAACTGTCGGCGCATACCGATATGGTGGGCAATGACAAGGACAACAAGGTGCTGTCGGAGAAGCGTGCACAGTCGGTAGTCAACTACCTGATACAGCACGGCATCGAGGCGGAACGCCTGACACCCGTGGGCTATGGCGAAGAGAAACCCGTAGTGGTGGACGATGCATTGCACAAGCAATACCCGTATCTGCCTGTGGACCAAGTGCTTGACGAGGCGTTTATCACCACCCTGCCCGAAGACCAACAGCAGGTGTGCAACTCGCTGAACCGCCGCACGGAGTTCAAGGTGCTGAAGACGACGTACAGATTGTATTAGACTAATTTGACCTATTGGTCCCATTAGACCCATATTATAAAACTATGCAACAATATCTTGACCTTTGCCGAAGGGTGCTCAACGAGGGCACGGAGAAGCATGACCGTACGGGTACGGGGACGCTGTCGGTGTTCGGACACCAGATGCGCTTCAACCTGCAGGACGGGTTCCCACTGCTCACCACCAAGAAACTGCACCTCAAATCCATCATCTATGAACTGCTGTGGTTCCTGCGTGGCGATACCAACGTGCACTATCTGCAAGAACATGGTGTGCGTATATGGAACGAATGGGCGGACGAGAATGGCGAATTGGGTCCCGTATATGGGCACCAGTGGCGCAGTTGGCCTGATTATCAGGGCGGTACCATTGACCAGATAGCACAGGTACTGGAGCAGATACGCCATAATCCCGACTCACGTCGTATGATTGTGAGTGCGTGGAACGTGGCGGAAGTCAACGAGATGGCATTGCCACCGTGTCATACACTGTTTCAGTTCTATGTGGCAAACGGCAGGCTGTCGTTGCAACTCTATCAGCGCAGCGCAGACATCTTCCTCGGTGTGCCGTTCAATATCGCCTCGTATGCGTTGCTCTTGCAGATGATGGCGCAAGTAACAGGATTGCAGGCAGGTGACTTCGTTCATACTTTGGGCGACGCGCATATCTACCTCAACCACCTCGACCAAGTGCGTCTGCAACTGACACGCGAACCGCGTCCGCTGCCCACTATGCACATCAACCCCGACAAGAAAGACCTGTTCGGCTTTGAGTACGAGGACTTTGAGTTGCTGAACTACAATCCGCACCCGCACATCGCAGGCGTGGTGGCAGTCTGACATATAACCAACCTATAACAAACCACCAACAAATACACCTTGTATATATGCTGAATCTCATTGTTGCCATTTCCGAAAACAACGCCATTGGCAAGGCGGGCGACTTGCTATGCCATCTGCCGGACGACCTTCGTCATTTCAAACAGGTTACTACAGGTTGCACCGTCATTATGGGCGAGCGCACTTTCTTCTCGTTGCCGCGTCACCCGCTCCCTAACCGCCGCAATATCGTGCTGTCCGACCGTGCTGACTTTGCTTTCGAGAACACCGAGGTAGCGCACTCTATTGACGAGGTGAAGTCATTGACAACCAACGATGAACAGGCATTCATCATCGGCGGAGGCATGGTCTATCGGCAGTTTCTGCCCATCGTGGACAAACTCTACATCACCCATATCCATCATACGTGGGACGACGCCGACACGTTCTTCCCCGCGATTGACCCCGCTGTTTGGAAGTGTATCAGCAAGGAACATCACCCCGCCGACGAGCGTAACCCTTACGCATACACTTTTGCAGAGTATGTAAGACGAGGGTAACCACCCGCTATCCACTCGCTATCCTCCCGTAGGAGAGTCTGCTATGAATGTGAGGAAACAGGGGAAGATAGTTTTATCGGTTGAGCAATTGTTGCGCTGTCTTTAGTGCTTCTTGTGTGGGGGTGTTGCCGGAGAGCATGGTGGCGATGTCGTGGATACGCTCTTCGGTGGTGAGCCGTCGGATATGTGTCTCGGTTCGGGTGTCGGTGTCTGCCTTATAGACCCGATATTGCACCTTGCCCTTTGCGGCAATCTGCGGGAGATGGGTGATGGCGATAATCTGCCGAGATTCAGCCATTTGGCGCATGATGTCGCCCATTTGTGAGGCTATCTCGCCGCTGACACCCGTGTCTATCTCGTCGAAGATAATGGTTGGCAGCCCGTTGGTAGAGGCAATGAGTGCTTTGATACACAGCATCAACCGGCTAATCTCGCCGCCCGATGCGACATCGGCTACGCGACGCAAGGACTGGTTGAGGTTCGCCGAAAAGAGGAACTGTACATTGTCTTTTCCCGTCTCGTTGTATTCCTCGGCAGGGGTGATGGAGACCGCCACATTGGCATGCGCCACGCCAAGGCGATGCATATCGGCAATGAGGTGCGCGGCTATGGTGTCGCAGACGGACAGACGGCTTTGGGTGAGAGTGTTAGCAGCCTGTTCGAGCGCAGAGGTTGCGGCGTTGAGTTCCGCTTGCAGGCGGGCAAGGTCGTCATCGAAAGAGGCTATCTGTTGCACCCTTTGGGCAAGGGTGTCGCGTATGCCGATAAGTTCCTCGATGGTCTGTACGCGGTGTTTGCTCATGAGCGTTTGGAGCAAATCAAGCCGCTCCTGCACCTGTTGCAGCCGCTGCGGGTCTAACTCGGTATGGTCTGCGAGACGCTGTAACTCGGAGGCTATGTCGCGTAGTTCAATCTCCACACTATCAATGCGTTGCGATAGTTCGGGCGAAGCGTTGTCTATCTGCGAGTTGCGCAACAGGGATAATGCCCCTCCCTGCTCGCCATCGATATTGTTCAGGGCATTGAGCAGCGCGGCTTTGATTTCCTCTGCGTGCGAGAGGGTGTATTCTTCGTCCTGAAGGTCGGATAGTTCGCCTGCGACGAGGCGGGCATCTGCCAACTGGTTGTACTGGAATTCGATGTAGTCGGCATCGGATTGGCTTTTGCGTGCGAGTTCCTGCAGGTCGCGCAAGGCTTTCTGTGCGGCGAGGTATGCCTGATAGCGGGTGGAGTAGGCGGTACGCGCGGCTTCGTTGTGCGCAATGGCATCGACGACACTAATCTGAAAGAGGTCGTCGCTAATGAGCAGACTCTCGTGCTGCGAGTGAATGTCAATGAGTCGGGACGCAAGTGCTTTGAGTTCGGCTTGGGTAACCACCTCGTCATTGACGAAAGACCGTGAGCGACCGGATTGGTTCAGTTCGCGGCGGATAAGCAGTTCGCCGTGGTCGGTGGTGGAGAAAGTAGCCTCGATGATACAGCGTTCTTCGCCTTCGGTGATGGCTTTGGTGTCCGCCCGCGCGCCCATAACAAGGTTGAGGGCTCCGAGGATAATACTCTTGCCGGCACCTGTCTCGCCCGTCAGGACGGAGAAACCACTCTGCAAGTCCAGTTCAAGGTGCGAGATGAGGGCGTAATTCTGTATGTGAAGATGCGTAAGCATAAGGCACACTATTCAACGCCGCAAAGTTACGCAATTATTATGAATTGCGCAACAGCGGGTTGAAAATCGGGTGCGGGGAGCGGGTCAGATGCTGCCGCCACCGAGGGCGTGATAGAGGGAGACTGCGGACTGGAGCAGGGACATGCGGTTACTGATGCGGGTGAATTGGGCAGACAACAACGTGTTTTGCGCGGTGAGTACCTCCAGATATGTGGTGCTGCCGTACTGCATCATCAGACTCGTGGCACGTTGGGCGCGGGTGAGGGCTTCCACCTGACGGTCGTACAAGTCGCACTTCGCGAGGCAGGTCTGGTAAGAAGTCAGGGCTTCGTTCACCTCGTTGCCCGCCGACAACACCGTCTTCGTGAACAGCAATGCGGCTTCCTCCTGCTGCGACTTCGCCATCCTGACCTCGGCGATGTTGCGCCCCGAATTGAACAAAGGCACAAACAGGCTCGCGGCAAGGTTGGAAATCATCTGCGGGGCGTTGAAAATCTGCACATAGTCGTGGTTCGTCCAGCCGAACATACCGCTGAGGTTGAGCGACGGCAGGCAGTTGCTGCGCGCAAGGTTGGCGGCATAGAACGCCTGCGCCATGTTCTGCTGTGCGGCACGTACGTCGGGGCGGTTGTAGAGCATCTGGACGGGTATGCCTACTTCCAGCCGGTCGGGTAGGGACTGGGCGTCCAACGTGGTGCGCGGTATGTGGCGGTGCGTGCTGCCGAGCAGCAGACACATCGTGTTTTCCACCTCGCGTATCTGCTGACGGAAGTCCAAGACGGTCGTTTGGATAGAATAGTAGGTAGCCTCCAACTGCGCCGCGCCTGCCTCATTCGCCATGCCGGCGTCCTTCAACTTGCGGATAGCGGTTACGGTCTGCGCCCACGTCTCTTCGGTCTGCTCGGCGACCTCCAACTGCGCGTCCAGCATAAGCAGCGTGTAGTAGGTGTTCGCCACGCCCGCAATGAGTCCGCAACGTGCAGCCTGCTCATAGTCAAGCATTTGCGCTTTCGCCGCTTTGGCACGCCGAAGGGAATTGAGCGTGCGCCCGAAGATGTCGATTTCCCATGAGGCATTGGCTACGAGGTCATACGTACCGCTCGCCGATACGCCTGCCATGGGCGAGAACGCCCCTGCGGGTGCCAAGCCGACAGAGGGCAGATAGGCAAGTTGGGCTCCGCGCAAGGCAGCCTCGGCTTGCAGCACGTGTTCGTGGGCGATGCGGAGGTCGTGGTTGTAGAGGAGCGCGGTGTCTATGAGTGCCTGCAGGCAGGGGTCGGTGAAGAGTTCGCGCCAGTCGAGGTTGGCAAGGCAGGCGGCTGTGTCCGACAACGGCAGGTCGCCGTAGAGGGTGGAGTCGAGGTCCTGCACGGGGTGGTACTTGCCATAGATACCACAGCCGGACAGTGGAATAAGGAGTAAGGAATAAAGAATAAGGACTACTATGGTCGGTTTCTGTATCTTGTTCATTGGTTCAGAATCTTAATAATTGACACTTTTTGAGGGTTGCGTATCGGTTGCCCAAGGGTTGCTCATCCCTTGCGTATCCCTTGCTGTTTGACACGGGTTTGACAGGGGCGTAACACGATGGGGCAATCTTAAAAAAACGCACTTTTTCGTTATTCTTTTCGATGCTTGTTGAACTTCTCCTGCAATCCTTGGAAGACCACAAACAGCGAGGGTACGAGGAAGAGCAACGCCAGCGTGCCGAGGATACTGCCGCCGACCACGCCCGTACCGAGACTGCGGTTACCGTTGGCGCCGACACCTGTGGCAATCACCAGCGGGAGCATACCGAAGATAAGCGTGAGTACCGTCATGAGGATAGGTCGCAGACGCACGGCAGCCGCCTCCGAAGCCGCTTCGACAAGGCTTTTGCCCGCCTTGCGCCGCTCGGCAGCATACTCGGTGATGAGGATGGCGGTCTTGCTGAGCAAGCCGATGAGCATGATGACACCCGTCTGAAGGTAGATGTTGTTCTCGAGACCCGCCCATTTGGTGAGCAGGAACGAGCCCATCAAGCCCACGGGCACTGCGATGATAATCGCCAGCGGGATCCAGAACGATTCGTATAAAGCCGAGAGAATCAAGTAGATAAGCACCACGCAAATCAGGAAAATCATCGCGGTGCCGCTGCCTGTCTGTTGGCTCTCCTCGCGGGTGATACCGCCGAAATCCACGGCGTACTGCGCGGGAAGTACCTGTGCCGCCACCTCCTGCACTGCCTTGATAGCGTCGCCGGACGAGTAGCCGTCGGCGGGCATGGCACTCACGGCAATGGAGTTATACATGTTGAAGCGCGTCAGTTTGTCGGCACCATACACGCGGCGGAGCGTGATGAACTGCGAGAGAGGTGCCATCTCGCCGCTGTGAAGACGGACAAACGTGTTGTCGAGACTGCGCTCGTCCATACGTTGCTTGGGGTCGCCCATGATTTGCACCTTATACACCTTGCCGAAACGGTTGAAATCGCTCACGTACTGACCGCCGTAGTAGCCTGACAGACAGCCGAGTACCTCGTTGGCAGTGACGCCCGAGCGCTGGCATTTGGCGGCATCGACACTCACCTCCCACTGCGGGAAATTGAGGTTGAACGACGTGAATGCCACGCTGATTTCCTTGCGTCCGTTCAGCGCACCGATGAACTGCTGCGCGTAGTCATAGAACCGGTGCATGTCGCCGCCTAACTTGTCTTCGAGGTTGATATCCAGCGCGTTACCCGTACCATAGCCGGAAATCTGTGCGGGTGCCATAGCGAAGACGGTGGCATCCTTGATGTCGGCAGTAAGGGCATACACCTTGCCGATGACGGCACCGACCGCCTGGTCTTTGCGGGTACGCTCGTCCCACGGCTTGAGTTTCAGAATGATACAGCCTGCCGCCGTCGATTCGCCCGAGATGAGTCCGTAGCCCGACGTGCGGTTGAGTTCCGCCACTTCGGGTATGGTCATCAGGCGGCGTTCTATCTCCTGCATAATCAGGTTGGTGGTCGCCAGCGAACTGCCGGGAGGGGTGTCGATGTTTATCATCACGGTGCCGAGGTCTTCCTCTGGCACCAACCCTGTCTTGGTGGTGCGCATCAGCAACGCCATCAGTGCCAGACCCGCAACGGCAATGACGAAACTCAGCCACGGACGGCGGATGAAGAAGTTCGCTCCGCGCTGATACCACGCTACCAACCGCTCGAAACCGCGGTTCCAACGCTCCGAGAAGCGGAAACGCCAGCGTGCATAGCCGGTCAGTCCCTCGCCGTTGGTCTGCTTGGGACGCAGCATCAGCGCGCACATCGCAGGGCAGAGCGTGAGGGCGTTCACGGTGGAGATACCCACTGCCACCGCCATCGTCAGACCGAACTGGCGGTAGAAAACGCCGCTCGTGCCGCCCATGAAACTGACGGGAATGAACACCGCCATAAACACCAGCGACGAAGTGATAATCGCCACTGCCACGTCCTTCGTACCGTACACGGCGGCTTGAAACGGACTCTTGTAGCCCGCGTCGAAACGGCTGTGCACCGCCTCCACAATCACAATGGAGTTGTCCACCACCGTACCGATGACCAGCACGAGGGCAAACAGCGTGATGAGGTTGATAGAAAAGCCTGCCACCACCATGAACGCAAACGTGCCCACCAGCGACACGATGATACTCACAAACGGAATCAAGGTCGAACGCCAGTCCTGCAAGAACAGCAGTATCACAAAGATAACCAGCAAGATAGCCTCTATCAGTGTGACCACCACGTTCTTGATGGACGCAAACAGGAAGTCGTTGCTGCTCATCATCTGGGTTATCTTCACGCCTTTCGGAGCGTTCTTCTGCACCTCCGCCAGCAGTGCGTCAATCTGCTCGTTCACCTCCGTGGCGTTGGAGCCTGCCGTCTGGAACACCATACACTGGATGCCCGGGTGCCCATTTTGTGCACCCGTGTAGCCGTAACTCTCCGTACCTAATTGAATATCAGCAATGTCACGCAGACGCAGCACTTCTCCGTCGGGCGTGGAGCGGATGACAATCTCGCCGAATTCCTCGGGGGTCTGCAGACGACCTTTGTACTTCATGGTGTACTGGTACGCTTCGGGCGAGTGTTCGCCTATCGCACCCGTCGCCGACTCGATGTTCTGCTCGGCAAGGGCAGCCGTCACATCGCTCGGCACCAGGCGGTACTGCGCCATCACATCGGGTTTCATCCACACGCGCATCGAGTAACTGCCGCCTAGCACCACCAACTGTCCCACGCCCTGAATACGCAGCATCTCGGGCTTGATGTTGATATACACGTAGTTGCTCAGGAAGTCCTCGTCGAAACTGTCGTCGGGCGATGACACGGTGAATATCTGCAGCATACTGGTCTGCCGCTTAAACGCCTGTACACCAACCACTTTCACTTCGCTTGGCAACTGTGCTGTCGCCGAGGCGATACGGTTCTGCACGTTCACTGCCGCCATATCGGGGTCGGTGCCTTGCTTGAAATAGACGTATATCTCCACGCTGCCCGTGTTGGCTGCCGTCGAAGTCATATACGTCATGTTCTCCACGCCGTTGATAGCCTCTTCGAGGGGGGCGATGACGGATTTCTGCACCGACTCGGCACTCGCGCCGAAGTACTGCGTCATCACCATCACCGTCGGCGGCGCAATGTCGGGATACTGTTCGATAGGGAGCGTCTTCAGTCCGATGACGCCCAGCAGCGCAATCACAATCGATATCACTGCCGACAGCACCGGTCGCTCCACAAAAGTCTTTACGTTCATATTCTGTTTCTACTATTTTACGGTATTCTATTTGTTCTATCAGGCTTATCCGCCCCATTCGTCCTATTCGTCTTATTAGACCAATTAGGCTAATCTGTCCGATAGATTAGTTTGGCTACTCCGATAGGCTAATTTGGTTATTCAGTCCGATAGGTTTCTATTAACTCTTAATTCATAATTCTTAATTCATAATTGCGCACTCCGTGCGCCGACCTCACGCCGACAACTACGGTATTTTTACGGTAGATATACGGTAGATATACGGTAGATATACGGTAGATACACGGTAGATAAACGGTTCATTGTGCTGACCACGTAGTACCCTGACAATACCCTGACCGTATGCACACCGTATTAACTATTAATTATTACCTATTACTTATCTTCACTCCTTCTTTCAGCAACGCCACCCCTTCAATCACGATGGTGTCTCCTGCCCGCAAGCCGCTCTCCGCGATATACTCCTTGCCGCCGTTCAACCTACTGACAACCACCTGCGTGGCAGCGGTCTTGCCGCTCTCCACGCGATAGACAAACACTTTGTCCTGTATCTCGTAGGTAGCGGTACGCGGAATGAGGAGCGCACCCTGCTGCGGCTTTGCGAGGACGATATTCCCCGCACCGCCCGAGGTGAGCAGACCGTTCTTGTTGCCAAACGTAGCCCGCACACTGACGGTGCCTGTGGCTTGGTCAATCACGCCCGACACGGTCTCAATCTTACCCTGTTCGCTGTACTTGCTGCCGTCGTTCAGCACCAACTCCACAGCGGGCATATTGCGCAAGGCGGCATCTTTGCTGCCGTACTGACGTGCAAGGGCAAGCCATTGGTTCTCGGTCATCGAGAAATAGACGTACATCACCGAGTTGTCGCTCACGGTGGTCAGCGGGGTAGGCATCTGCGGCGAAACCAATGCGCCTACGCGGAAGGGCAACGTACCCACCACACCGTCGCTCGGGCTCTTCACCTCGGTATAGTTGAGGTTGTTCTGCGCAATGACCAGAGCGGCATTTGCCTGTGCCAAACCCGCCTTGGCACTCAGGTAACTGTTCTTCGCCGTTTGCAGGTCGAAGTCAGAGATGACGCTGTCGGCATAGAGTTGTTGTTTGGATTGATACACTAATTCGGCGGTAGCAACACCCGACTTGGCTACTTCTACGTTGGCTTCGGCAGTCTCCAACGATGCACGGTAGGGCACTTGGTCAATGATAAACAGCACCTGCCCTTTGCGCACGCGCTCACCCTCTACCACGCATAGTTTGGTCAGCGTACCCGCCACCTGCGGCATAATGGCGATGTCCTGTCGTCCGCGGATAGAGGCGGGATAACTCTCCTCCACCACGCAGTCTTGCGCCTGCACCACCATGGTTTTGTTGTGCGCCACTTGTTCTTCTTGTCCTTGTCCGCCTTTGTGGCACGCGCCCAGCGCACACATACACAAGGCAATACAGATAAATACCTTCTTATTCATACTATTTGTTTTGTTTAATGTTCCAATTACTGGTCAATTACACGGATAATGATATGTTTAATTATTTGTTATACACCGTTTTAATGGCTTTTTAATGGAGCCTTATATCCCCTCCTTTGAAGGAGGGGTAGGGGAGGTCATTACACAAAAAAGCCCATCTATATGTTATAGATAGGCTTCTGTACATGTTCGCTTTTTGCCACGACTATAGTCTCATTCAATCGCTCACGCGGACGGACTACGAACTCCCTCATCAAGAGTCATTTCCATGCACCTATTAGATGTCTTATGTCTTCCCTTCTTCCCCCTCAACTTATCATTCCCCTTGTGCCTGCTTGGAAAATTAATGGTCAATTTGTGGGAATGAAAGTTCCTATCCACCTTATTGTTCCATTAACGGAAATTAATGGCTAATTCGCGGTAATTAATGTTCCCTTTCTCCCGCTGCCGACCATCAATGTTCCTTTTCCTTGTAGCATTCACTCTCCCCGAAATCGGGCGCAAAAGTACTCATTTTTTGCGAATAGACCAAATCGCTATCCCCCGAAAACTGCCCACAAAATTCAAATTGTAAACTCCCATTTGGCAAAACTATGATGTCTCTTGCATTATATGGACTGCTAAAAGTTAAAATATACCAATCTACATGCCTGTTCAATCTCCCATTCCGAGTTGTTGTAAGTATGGAGTTTCTACGAGTGGATAACGAGAGGATAGCGAGTGGATAGACGGTCGTTACGGGGCATACAAGAGAATAAAAGTATAAGGAAAATTTATACTTCCGCGTGCTGGATTTGAAAAATATCTTTAGGATATGCAATATGTATCAAGTACAATCCGTCGGCAGGAGCGGATTCGCCTGCGCTGCAACGGTTCTTGTCGGCGATGATGGTAAGGAAATCGTCCTCGGAAATTTTGTCCCGTCCCACATCAAACAGCGTGCCGACAATGGCGCGTACCATGTTGCGAAGGAAACGGTTGGCGGTGATAGTGAAGACAGCATGATGCCCGTCCTCACTGACAGACCACTCGGCTTGCGAAATGTCGCAGAAGGTGGTCTTGACATCGGTGTGCGTTCTGCTGAATGACATAAAGTCTTGACGACCAAGCAGATGTGCGGCTGCGCGATTCATGGCGTCGAAGTCCAGTCCCGGGCGTACTGGGGTGGAGAGATTGACAAGGAACGGGTCTTTGTAATCGACAGTATGGTATTCGTAGGTGCGGCTGACGGCATCAAACCGTGCATGGGCATCTTCCCGTACGGGCACGATAGCATGCACGGCAATCGAGTCGGGGAGCAACCCGTTCAGGCGCATGATGACCCCATTGACGGCGTATTGCCAGTCGTCGCCTGTCAGACCCTCCTGTTGGGGAGGTACCGCGGGTCCGTTGAAATGGGCATACATCTCGCGGGCATGTACGCCTGCATCAGTGCGCCCCGCAAAAGTGAGTACCACATCGCGCCTGAGGATAGTGGAGAAAGCATGCTCCATCACCTCCTGTACCGTCACTGCCCCACTGCTCTGCCGTTGCGAGCCGTGGAAAAGGGTGCCCTTGTATGAAAAGCGGACGAAGTAACGCATACATTAAATAACCATTAAAACATTAATTACCATGTAATTAACCATTAATTTCGCTACGTGTGCTGTATTCGTTATTTATGCAACTTTGTCGTTACGAAATTCTTGACTTGTTCATTGATTTCGGGGCTGAATTGCCCGAACCATGCCACAGCGCAGCCCGTGCCTACCAGTATCAATGTGCGGGCGATACTACTGAGCCATATATTGAATGTCGGCAGATACTGCTGCCACAGGTAGTTCAAAAGCAGGATGCCCGCCAATAACAGCAGTGTCTTCGCGTGCTGACGGGAGAAGATTTGTATGCGCAATGCCACACGCACCGTGAGGGTTGCCAGAGCATAATAGAGTACATTAGACAAGAACGTGCTGACGGCAGCACCGTTCATTCCGTAGCGCGGAATGAGGTAGTTGTTGAGCGCTATGGCACTGATTGTCAGGATAAAAGACAAGACGAGCGAGAATACATAGTACCGCGAGTAACTGATAGCGGACAAGCAGAAACTGAACGTGGCGGTGATTATTTGGCACACGCCGAGCACGAGCACTACCGTGCGTGCCGTAGCGTAGGTGTCGCCGTTGGGCAGAATATGGAATATCAGGTCGATATTCAGCCATATCAGGCAGAATATCAAGCCCCCGACCAGCAGCAGGTTCCGGCTTACCTGTTGCATCAGGTGGGCAGTCTCCGTGCGGTTCTGCTCCTTGATGGATGCCGCCAACTGCGGTGCCGCAATCGCCGTCACAGAGCGGTACGGGATACTCACCATCACCGCGATATATGTAGCGATGGCATAGATGCCTGTGAAGTTAAGCCCCATCTTGGCTGTGATGAAGAACGACGAGAGGGTAGGGGCGAGTGCAGATGCCAACGCCGAGATAATCAGGAACCCCGTATAGAAGAGGTACTGCCGCACCAGCGGTTTGTGCGTGCGCATGAACGTCCAATCGGGGCGGAGTGACACGTCGTCCATGGAGAACAGATACACCATGTTGCACAATGCCGCCAACGCATACACGCCGCATAGTGCCACCACAAACCCGTCCATGGTCAGCACACGGAAGGCGTACAGCAGATACACCGCTAATAGTCCCACTCGGGTTACCAACTCCCGCACCGCCCTCGGCACCACAATGCGCATACGCACATTGGCATTAGTCTCGAAGATGGTCTGGTAGAGCAGGAAGAACGCCATCGGCAGCACGAAATAGTAGTAGTCCACAAACTCGGGACTCTTCTCCCCAAACCATTGACTGAGAGGTATATGGCACGCCCAATAGATGAGCGCGAACACCACAAAACCCGCCAGTGGCACCACCATAGTCCAGAAGAAAAAGCCGTTGTCCCTGTGCTCTTTGTCACGGAAATACGGGTAAAAACGGATGATGGACGACGATGTCCCCAACTGTGCAAGGCTCACGAACAGCGTGGCAGCGTCAATCAGCACCCGTGCCAGCCCGATTTCCTCGGCGGTGAGGAAGCGGGTCAGCACGAAGAACGTAGTAACAAAGCCCACCGCAACGCCTGCATACGTCACGATGGTGCCTTTGATGCTCTGCCTTGCTATGATGCCCATAGGGGAGATACTATTAGTCCAATCAGCCCCATGGGACCGATTGGACTAACAGGATAATCATTTTACTTCTCTATTTCCAGCAACTCTACGTCGAATATCAGGGTAGAGTAGGGCGGGATGTTGCCTGCCTGTTGTGCGCCGTAGCCCAACTCCTGCGGGATATAGAAGCGGAACTTGCTGCCGACGGGCATCAGTTGCACGCCTTCCGTCCAGCCTTTGATGACTTGGTTCAAGCCGAAAGTGATAGGCTCGCCGCGCTCAACGCTGCTGTCGAACACGGTTCCGTCAATCAATGTGCCGTGATAATGCACCTTTACGCGGTCGGTGGCACTCGGTTTCTTGCCCTTGCCCATCTTGATGACCTCGTATTGCAGACCGCTCTCGGTGGTGATGACGCCCTCGCGCAGACCGTTCTCAACGAGGAACTTCTCACCTTCCTCTTTCACAGTGCCGTACTTGATGGTGTTCATCGTATTCTGTATATACTCGCCTGCCTCCTCGCCGGTCATCTGTTCCGTGTAGCCCAGCAAACCGTTGATAAAGCCTTGCTTGATAAGGGCAAAGTCGGTGCTCAGGCTTGGCTCGCCAATCAGACCGCCTGCCTCTTGCTCCTTGATGTTCTTGCCAATCTGCTCGCCCATGTTCACAAGTTGCGGGTTCTTCACTTTGCTCTTCAATCCCTTGTTGACGTTCTCGATAAACTCTTTCTTCTGCTCGCCCGTGGTGTCCGTGGCAAGGATGTAACGTGCCACCTCATCACCGTTCAGGTAGCCGAATGCGTAGTTCAGACTGTCGTTTTGGTTGTTCAATGCGATGACTTTCACTGCCTTACCGCATTTCGCCTTGATAGCCTTGCCTGCCTTTTCGCCGTCCGCAGCGGTGCGCGATGCCTGATATTGGCTCTGGAAATAGTCACGTGCCTCATCGCCTTTCATCACCACAGTGTCGTGGTGCAGACCGTTCACCAGCCCTTGGAAGAACACTTTCTCGTTCAGTGTCCATGCCTCGTTGTCTGCCAGACCGGTGCTCTCCGAACTCTTGATGGCCTGACCGATGTTCCTGCCCACGCTGGCAGCCTCACTCAGTTCCTCAATCTTGCCGTCGTAGCCGCGCTGCAATGCGTCAATAAACTCATTCACAGTCTCTTTCGACGAGTCGTTGCGCAACTGGTACATCTTCATCTGACTGCCGTTCACCAGTCCGAGTGCGTAGTTCATACTATCGTTTTGGTTGTTCAGTGCAACCGTCTTTGCCTCGTACGTGTTGCCGCACGAAATCATTGCCATGGCGGCAACGACGAGAATAGATGCTTTCTTCATATCTAAATTATTAACTATTAACTATTACTCATTAATTCCCAGCAACTCCACCGTGAATATCAACGCTGCATAGGGCGGAATACTGCCTGCTGCACCTTGTGCGCCGTAGCCCAACTGATAGGGGATATACAGTTTGTACTTGCTGCCAATCGACATCAGTTGCAGACCCTCGGTCCAGCCTTTTATCACTTGGTTCAGACCAAACGAAATCGGCTCGCCGCGCTTATACGAACTATCAAAAACTGTGCCATCCACCAGCGTGCCCTCATAGTGCACCTTCACGGTGTCCGTGGCTTTCGGCTTTTGTCCGAGTGTAGCCTCCAATACCTCGTATTGCAGACCGCTCGGCGTCACCTTCACGCCCTCGCGCTTGGCGTTCTCTGCGAGGAACTTCTCCCCGTCAGCCTTTGCCTGACCGGCAATCTTCTGCTCCAACTCCGTGAAGAACTGGTTCAGCAACTGTTGTGCTTCCGAATACGTAATTTCGGGTTTCTGTTTCTCTAAAACGTGCTCAATACCCTTTGCCAGGTCTGCATAGTTGAGGTTCTCAACACCGCTGCTGAGCAACTGCTGACCCATCGAGAGTCCGAGTGCATAACTAATCTTATCCATATCTTATTTGTTTATTTGTTGTCTTGTTTCTGTCAATGGCAAATCCCGCAGGCTGCCGAAGCAAATTCTATGGGCTGTCAAAGTAAATCTCGTATGCTGCAATTATTAAAATCCGATAATATCTTCCCCCTGTCTTTCCCGTGTCAAACAGCAAGGGATGAGCAAGGGATACGCAACCCATAGAGAACGGATACAGAATAAATATCCTTAATGTATATTAACCATTAACCATTACTCATTACTTCCGACAGGAAACGCCTATTAACCATTAACTATTACCCATTACTTCCCACAGGAACTGCCTATTAACTATTAATTATTACTTATTACTACATAGCACGTATGCAAGCACTTAGCAAAGTGCTTGCATACGTGCTATGTACTTCCCTATAATATCAAACTCTATATTCACCACGCTCCCCACCTCTATATACTTGAAGTTGGTCTCCTCGTGGGTGTAGGGGATGATGCACACGCTCACATACCCTTTCTCACCCTGCACGTCAGGTTCGCACACCGTCAGGCTCACCCCGTTGATACAGATAGAACCCTTATCCACAGCCAGATAGCCGCGGCGTGCCATCTCTTTGCTTGTCGCGTATTCAAACCGGTAATACCAACTGCCTTCGGTCTCCCGTACCTCAATGCAACGTGCCGTTTGGTCCACGTGACCCTGCACGATATGTCCGTCCAACCGCTCGTTGAGCAGCATCGAACGCTCCACATTCACCCAGTCACCCTCGCGCAACAGACCCAGATTGCTCCTTACCAGCGTCTCCTGCATCGCGGTAACGGTGTACAAGTCGCCCTCTATCTTCACCACGGTCAGGCACACGCCGTTGTGGGCTATCGATTGGTCGATACTGAGCGCGTCCTTAAACGGATTGCGCAGCGTAAAATGCTTGTTACCAAGTTCTTGCTCAATCTTAACGACCTGAGCCATGGTCTCTACGATTCCTGAAAACATTGAAATCAAATTTTATAAGTATGATACAATATATTGCCAACAATGCCGTCCCTATCCCCATTCGCGCCCACATCCCGAGGTCATATACCCCGTAATACACCGCCAGCAGACCGATGGTTACCAGCGTGTACGCCCCTATGCGTTTCAGGTCGTAGGGTATCGTCAGGTACTTGCGCCCCACGAAATACGACAGCAGCATTATCACAAAATAGCACACCGTGCTGCTCGCGGCGGATGCCATATAACCTATTTTCGGTACGAACACCGCCTGCAAGGTGAACGTTATCACCACGCCTATCAGCGAGAAATACGCGCCCCACTGCGTCTTGTCCGTCAGTTTGTACCAGAAACTCAGATTGAAATACACCCCTTGGAAGATATACGTCCACAGCACTACGGGCACAATCTTCAAGCCTTCCCAATAACTCGGCGCGATGATAAACTTCAGCAAATCAAGGTAAAACACCATGCCGAGGAGTATCAAGTACGAGAAGATGATGTAGTATTTCATCGCGTCCGCGTAGGCTTCCACCGACTTCCTGTCCTTATGTTTCGCGAATACGAACGGCTCGTATGCGTAGCGGAACGCCTGTGTAAACATCATCATCACCATGGCCACCTTGAAGCACGCCCCATAGATGCCCAACTGCGTCTGCGCGTCATCGCCCGCGTAGAAGAACGGGAACATAATCCTGTCCAACGTCTGGTTCATTATCCCGCACACGCCCAACACTAATAATGGCAACGAGTACCGCAACATTCGTTTGAGCAATGACCACGAGAAACACCACCCATCCGCCCGTCTCCGTGATACAAAGGTACTCCTATCGGTATCCCCCTCTTTGAGGGGGTAGGGGGAGTCGGTTTTGGTCGGCATAGTGAGGATTAGCAGTAACGTCTGCACCCCCGTCGCAATGATATTTGCCACAAACACATACCCCACACCGTAATCGGGGTCATACCACGGCGATATGATACTCCAGTCCTGTATCTTCGGGCAGAGTACCAAGAAGAACAGGTTGAGCAGTATATTCAGAAAGACAAACAGCAGTTTCAGTCCCGCGAATTGTAGCGGACGTTTCTTGTATCGCAGGTATGCAAACGGAATACTCGCAAAGGCGTCCATCGCCACCACCACGCTCAGCAACGCGATAAACTCCGAGTGGGTAGGGTAGCCCAACACGTTGGCTATCGGTTGGCGGAACACGCAGCACAGCACGGCAAACAGCACCGATGTCGTCAGCAGACTAATCATTGCCGTCGTATATACCGTATTCGGGTTCTCCTCTTCCTTGTTGGCAAAGCGGAAGAAACCCGTCTCCATGCCGTAGGTCAGTATCACCAGCAGCAAGGCGGTCCAAGCGTACAGGTTGGTAACGATACCGTAGTCAGCCTGTTGTGCCAGCACGTAGGTATATAGCGGCACAAGGAGCCAGTTCAGGAACTTGCCCACTATCGAAGACACGCCGTATATCGCCGTCTCCTTCGCCAATACCTTCATTTGTGTGTTACTACCAGCCATCTCTACCGATATATATTTGTTCTATATCTTCCTGTTTTATTGTCATTCAACGATAATCCACTTCATTGAACCCCCTCTTTGAGGGGGCAGGGGGAGTCTGGGTTGGGAGGTCCAATAATTATCACTATTTCCCCTCTTGCTGGGTTTTCTTTGAAGTGAGTAATCAGTTCTGCAAGCGTTCCCCTTCTCGTTTCTTCAAACTTCTTGCTTATTTCCCTGCTGACACTTGCCCGCCTTTCTCCCCCCATGTATTCCGCCAACTGCTCCAAGGTCTTTACCAACCTAAACGGCGACTCATAAATGATTATCGAATGGGTCAACGTAGCCAACTGCTGTAGTCGTGTTTGCCGTCCTTTCTTCTGCGGCAGGAACCCCTCGAAGTAAAAGCGGTCGTTGGGCAGCCCCGAGTCCACCAATGCAGGCACGAAAGCCGTAGCACCGGGCAGGCATTGCACTTCCACACCTTTATCTACGCACGCGCGCACGAGCATGAAGCCGGGGTCGGAGATACACGGTGTGCCGGCGTCCGAAATCAGTGCCACAGTCTCCCCCGCTGCGATACGCTCCGCCATGGTCTCCGATGTCTCATGCTCGTTGAACTTATGGTGGCTCTTCAGCGGCGTGTGAATATCATAATGCTTCAGCAGCACCGACGAAGTGCGTGTGTCCTCGGCAAGAATCAAATCCGCCTCTTTCAACACACGCAACGCCCTCAGCGTTATATCTTCCATATTCCCCACCGGGGTCGGCACTACATACAGCATCTCTCTAACCTCTAATCTCTAATCCCTAACCTCTAAATCAAAATCTCCTCCTCAGCACATTCTCAAACAACTGCGCAGCGGTGCTCTCCTTATCCCAATCGAAGTGCTCGCGCACATACTCCATTGCCTCATCCAGTGTGTCAAGGGCATTCAACTCGTCCAATGCCTTTTGCATCTTCTCGCCGTTGCCTGCAAACAACTCACGTTGGAACAAGAACCGGTCTCCCAACGAGATTGCCTGACGTATATCTTTCACCGGCGCACCGAACAGCGATGTCTGTGTCGGTGCCGTCTTCACCTCTGCTTTTGTCTCTTGCTGTGCTTCCGTTGCGGCTTGGGGCTTCTCTGCTTTGGGTTGCACAACCTCTTCCTTCATCTCAGGCATCGCCTGCGGTTGTTCTTCTTTTACCTCCTTTTGCGGTTCCGCTGCGGGTGCGCTTTCCTCTTTGGCGGGCTCTGCCACGGGCTCGCGTACCTCCTCTTTCGGCTGAACTGCAGGCTCCTGCACCTCAGGCACCGCTTCTGCTTCGGGTGCCTTCGTCTCCTCTACCACCTCTTCTGCGGATGCCTCTGCCATCGGCTCATCTGCTGTATCCTCGTCCTCACCCACTATTAACTCTCCCCCTGCCGTTTGAGCATTCCCAAATGCCTCTACAGCCTTCGATATTTCACGTACCAAGTGGATATTCTCCTCTATTGCGTTATTGGTGGCTTGTATCTGTGTTATCTGTTGTTGCATCTGCTCCAACACGCCTGCCACCGACTGGTCAGTCTGCGAATTGGCAGACAACTGGTTTTCCAACAGCGTCACCCGCTGCTCCAGAGCAGATATCTTCTGCTCCAGAGCATTGGTGTACGCATTCAAGGATTGAATCAATTCTTCGTTCATAAACGAATTATTAATTATTAACTATTAACTATTACTATGGTTAGCACGCAACGCGTTCTAACCATTTCACCATCCCCAGCATCACGCCCATCGATACCAGACAGATGCCCAGGAATACAGCCCAGCAGTATTGAATCGGCCAAGCGTTGTACATAACGGGACCAATCCAAATCATCAGGTTGCCAAGTGCCGTTGCGCCTAACCACAGACCCTGACACAGACCTACCATGTGACGCGGAGCCACCTTGCTCACAAACGACAAGCCGAGCGGAGAAATGAACAACTCTGCCACAGTCAGGAAGAAGTAAGTAACTACCAACACCCACGGACCGGCTTTTGCCAAACCGGCAGCAGCCATCTGCTCTGCGTCCATCTCACGGAAAGCAGTACCCGAAGGATAGTGGTTCATAGCCGAGAATATCATCAGGAACAGGTAAGCGCAACCCGCGATAGCCATACCGATAGCAATCTTGCGGGGAGTACTGATGCTCTTGCCCTTGCGGGTCAATGCCGAGAATATCCACATGATAATCGGGGTCAGCACTATCACAAAGAACGGGTTCAGTGCTTGCCAAATCTCAGGAGCAATGCTCTCTGTCTGTACGAAGTCACGCGCGAATACCGACAACGACTGACCGTTCTGGTGGAAACTGAGCCAGAAGAAGATAGCCACGCCTAGTACGGCAAACAACGCATACATACGCTGCTTAATCTCTTTCGCCATCGCAGCCTTCTCGGCAGCCGTGTATTCCACTACCGTATTTGCCTCTTTCTTGGCAGGTTGCGGGAACATCTTCTTCGTGCACAGGAAGATAATCAGCGAAATCAGCATGGCAGCCACCGACGCGATAAACGAGTAGTGAATACCGGTGTTGAACACTTCGATGTACTCATGGCAGAACTGGCTCATGTTTTCAAATACATAACCGTCACCGATAGCGGCTTTCATGGTCTCCGTAAACTTGTTGGTGATTTCACCGTTAGCCAGGTACTGGTGGCACAACGCAGGCATATCGGCATTGTAAATCAAGTCATGTGCTTTCAGCCACCATTGGCGGAGCAGCGGAGCCACAAACGGAGCAATCAGACCGCCGATGTTGATGAATACGTAGAAGATTTGGAAACCCGAGTCGCGGCTGTCTCTTGCCTTTGCCAATGCCTCAGGACCTTTCTTCTCTGCTTCTGCCTCCAGTTCATCGTACATCTTGCCTACAATCGCCTGCAGGTTACCTTTGAACAGACCATTACCGAAGGCAATCAGCAGCAACGCAAAGCAGGTGAATACCAAGATTCCCCACCACTTGCCGTCACCGTCCACCTCACTGAACACAGGGAATGACAATGCCACATAACCGAGAGCCATAATGATTAAGCCCCACTGAATGGTCTTGTTGTAGTTCTGTGTCTTATCGGCTATCAGACCGCCGACAAGGCTCAATACGTAGATACCACAATAGAACACAGAGTAGATAGCACCTGCCGTAGCATCAGGCAAACCGAACTTCGATACCAGGAACAGCAGCAGCACTGCGTTCATGATGTAGTAACCGAAACGCTCGCCCATGTTCGCGAGTGCGGCAGGAATTAGACCTTTTGGGTGATTTTTGAACATAAAAAATTGTTTTTTAATGGTTTATATTAGGGTTGTCTATTTGTTTCTATCACAGTGCACCAGCCGTGCCTGTCCTCTGCACGACCGTATTGTATATCTTGCAAAGCCTCATACAGACTTGTCATCACGGGACCGGGCACCTCACCGAAGTGATACGTTACCTCCTTGTCGGGGTCATACACCTTGTTTATAGGCGACACCACACACGCTGTACCACACGCAGCAGCCTCCTGCATATCTGCCAACTCCTCCACGCGTATATGTCGGCGTACCACGCGCATACCCTTCTCTCGGGCTATCGTCATCAGCGAATCATTGGTGATACTCGGCAGTATAGCCGTGGAGCGGGGAGTCAGATACGTGATGCCCTTCTCGGTCTGCTGTATGCCTATGAAGTTCGCGGCACTGCACTCGTCTATATAGCGGTGTGTCTTGGCATCGGTGAACATACAGTCATAGCCCAACGCATGGGCAGCCTCACTCGCGCGGAACGATGCGCCGTAGTTACCGCCCGCTTTCCATTGTCCTGTGCCAAGCGGAGCGGCACGGTCGATAGTCCTGTTCACAATGAAAGGCGTGCAATGGAAGCCCCCTGCGAAATACGAACCTATAGGAGTGGGTATCACCACAAACTCGCAGTCCTTCCCGGGCTCCACGCTTATCTCAGGCGTGGTGGCGAACAGCACAGGGCGGAAGTACAGGGTGGCACCTGTCTCGTAAGGCGGTAGGAAATCCATATTCATCTCCAATGCCAGCAGTATCGCTTCGCAGAACAACTCCTCGGGTACGGGTGTCATACGCAGTCCCTCGGCGGAGCGTTGCATACGCTTGGCGTTGTCGTGCATACGGAACACGCGCACTTTGCCGTCCACACCGCGAAAGGCTTTCAATCCCTCGAACACACCCTGCCCGTACTGTATGCCTGTCGATGCCACGTGCACGCGCATGTATTTGTCCTTCGCAGCGTAGGGCTTCTCCCATACACCGTTGCGGCAAGCGGCACGGACGATATAGTCCGTCTCCGTATAGTGAAAACTCAACTGACGCCAGTCTATATGCTTACTGTCTGTCTTATTATCTGTCATATATACAAGATTGCTTCGGGACCCATATTGAAGAGTACGTCCACAATGCTCAAATTGTTCTTAAACCCTTGTCGGTCGGCAAATATCTGGTAGTAGGGCTTTGCCGCTCCCTCCCAGTATTGCTCCAACTCCTCTTGCGCCCAGTCCTTGGTGCGCGTCATCTTCACTTGCTCTCGCCCCAGCAAACGCATCACCACATCATGCAGAGCCTCGTTGTAGTCTATCAGGTACTCATACCGTTGTTCGTAGAACGGACGGAACATATCCTCGTAGTACGCGAAGTACGGCGTATGCTGGTACGCACTGACCAATGCCATCCAGTGGCGGTGCTGCCACTTATCCTGGTACGTTATCTTCACGTCCCGTGTGTATTGTTTCCGCTCGCACTTGCCCACGGGAATACTCAGCATTTGCACACCGTTGGTACCGGCTATCCGACACCTGTTCCTGTACGTCTGCTTCGGAAACGACTCCCATTGCTCCACCTCCACCGTCTCCCCCGCACGCAACACCGCACTGTAATACGCTATCGGTGCCAAATATGCAGTAGGTACTACCATGGAGTATTAATTATTAACTATTAACTATTACTCAGCCGCAGGCTGAAACAGTCTGCGCCACCGCACACGTCCTTTCCCCCACGGATTATCCTTCTCGATACTCAACCATATAAACACCGGTCTTCCTACGATATGGTCTTCCGGCACGAAGCCCCAGTAGCGCGAGTCTGACGACATGTGTCGGTTGTCTCCCATCATCCAATAATAGTCCATTGCGAAGGTGTACGGCTCACCGATGCGCATGGGTTGGTGTTCGTATGCGTCACCGATACGCTTGTACAGCCAATAGTTCTCCTCGGTTATCATCACCGTGTCGCCTTTCCGCGGGATATAGATAGGACCGTAGTTGTCCCGCGTCCAATTATTATGCCCGTATGGATACACTTCTCCGCCCATTGTCTCGGGCTCTATCTCGATACTCGTCACGTGCGGGTTCTTCTCTATTTCGGCTTTCATCGCTTGTGTCAGCGGCAGGTGATAGACTCCTGCACCGTTGCTCTCACGGTCGTCTTTCGATATGCCTATCTTGCTCAGGTACGAGTTACCCAACACGTGTCCGTCGGTATGTACAATGTAGTTGTACTGCAACTCCTCGTGACGCGGTTCCGCCACGCCGTTGATATACACCACATTGTCAATGATTTGCAGTGTGTCGCCCGCCGTACCTACACAGCGTTTCACATAGTTCTCACGCCTGTCCACAGGGCGCACCACGATGTCGCCGAACACATCCTTACGGTTCTCCACTACCCGCTTACCAAATTTGTAACACAACTGGTAATAGTCGGGGTTCTGCATCTTGGTGCATACCGTATCACCCGCAGGGAAATTGAATACCACGATGTCGCCTTTCTCGGGGGTGTCCCAACCGCGCAGACGCTTGTACGCCCACTGTGGCTTGTCGATATAACTCTTTCCCCCTCCCAACCATGCAGGGAACGTATGCTGTACCAACGGCATCGAGAGCGGGGTATTAGGCACACGCGCACCGTAACTCATCTTGCTCACGTACAGAAAGTCACCCACGCGCAAGGTCTTCTCCAACGACGACGAGGGTATCTGATAGTTTTGGAATATATACAGGTTGATGAAATACACGGCTATCAAAGCAAACAATATAGCGTCCACCCACGAGCATACCGTGTATTTCCAACTGCTCTCGTGCGGATTCACTTTGCCTGCCTCACGTTCCTCTTTGGTCAGCGGTTTGTATTTGCGCCACCAGTTCCACGGTATGTATTTGGTCGTGAACATGTCCACGATGACGGGCAACAACCATAGCCACCACAGACTCTTGCTATCGTCCCACGCGCACCATACGATAAACGCCACAAACACAGCACTCCACACACCTGCTGCCACCCAACCTTTCACCTTCACCTCACGTATCCTATCTTGAAAACTTTTCATTATCTTACTCTTTAATTATGTATATCCTCGTTGCGTACTTGGGAGACGACGCGGCTCGCGTCGTTATAACCTCACGCATTGTGATGTCGCATTAATCAATATCTTCATTTCGCATTACGCATTGTGCATTACGCATTAAACAACACTTCATCCATCGTATGGAATCCCCTTTTCCCTCTTATCCATTCGGCGGCAAGTACGGCACCCAGTGCGAAGCCCTTACGCGATTTGGCGGAGTGGCTGATGCTGATGGTGTCCACCTCGCTGTCCCATGTCACGGTATGTATTCCGGGCACTTCCCCCTCCCGTATGGAGGTGATAGGCACATCAACAGCCCTGCCCTCGACTCCTCCAACCCCCTCATAGAGGGGGCTTTCAGTACCTCCGTCGAGCCCCTCCTTTGGAGGGGTTGGGGAGGTCAGGAGATTCTCTATTGCCCATGCCAATGTCTTCGCCGTCCCGCTCGGAGCGTCCAACTTATGCACATGGTGCACTTCGGTGATACTCGGTTGATACTCAGGGTACTTGCTCATTATCTCTGCCAACTGCCTGTTGAGTGCAAACAGTATGTTCACCCCCACGCTGTAGTTGCTCGACCATACCAATGTCCTGCGGTTGTGGAGCAGTTGCTCATCGTTCACGGCTAACTGCTCAATCGCCCAACCTGTCGTCCCGCATACTACGGGCTTCCCTTTGCTCCACGCACGACGAATGTTCGCCTCTGCCGTGGCAGGGATGGAGAACTCGATAGCGACATCTGCCGATGCAAATGCCTCGCTGTCAAACGCTTCTTGGTTATCCTTGTCAATCACGCACACCACCTGATGTCCGCGTTCCCGCGCCACCTCCTCGATGGTATGCCCCATCTTCCCGTATCCTATCAATGCTATCCGCATATATGTATCTTCAGTTCCCAGTTAATGGTCTCTAATGGAGTAGATTACATTAACGGTCAATTAATGGTAATTAACGGAGTCTTTTTAATGGCTCTTTATATGGCTTTTAATGGAGCCACACATCGCTTTTAATGGACACCACAAAACCGCGCAAAGGTAATACTTTTTTTCCGGATATGCAACACCCTGTTTATTTTCGCTGCTATAGTCCTCTTAAAACATCCTTTCTCAATCCTCCATCTGCTTGTCTTCGGGTTAAGACTATGACATTAGTATGTGATTAGTATGTGATTAGTATGTGATTAGTATGTGATTGCCGAGAGGATATCGGATAAATATCAAATAGAAAAGCAGGTCTAATCGTACATATTCACCAAACAACGAAACAAATTGTACATCGTAAGTTTGTACATCGTAAATGAATTCGCCAGCCCTTTTTGTATATCCGTAAAAATTATTGTAATTTTGCACCGCAAAGGTGATTTGGGGATAGTTTAGGTGGGTAAAAACCGCGACAATAACGCCCTGACAAGAAGCCTTTGCATATATATTGTTATTAAACGGCGTTTATTTGCGCTTGTTTTGGCAAATCGAAGTCTGGTAAATTTCATCCGCCCAAAACAAGAGGTGCAATAAATGCCCATAGGTGTGTATTCTGTACACTGTTTTTGGGTGTACACATACATATCGGCGTGGGCGTTATTGTTTATTCTTGTGGAAGGTTTACCAGAGCCTGATTTGGGGAATGAGCAAAGGTAAGGGTTCCACGCTTTGTTTTTATGTATGGGTCGGTTGGAACCGCCACCCGCAAAAACTTTATTGCTTATGGCAAAAATTATTATTTCCCGATGTGCCAACGAAGTTCTTCGTGACCACATCTCATGGCAGGTGTATCATGCATTAGCAAACCACCCAGCCACAATGCCACACCATTTTTGGTACGGCAATCAGCACGCAATGCTCAATGTAGAACAACCAATGTTTCTAACATTACAGAGCACCCCTTGCAAATTCAAGTCGTTGATGGAAATGCTCAGACGAAATGTAGGTATCCTTTGTACAAGGCAAGAACCACAACGTATCTTGAATGGTATAGATTTGCTATCTCGTCAAGGTGCAGAAATCATTGTCGTGGGAATGAGTCTCGGAAGAATACGGAACCTCTATCAACAACGTGTTTTTGATGCTTTGAAAGACCAAGGACATGAAATCGTTATGTTGCCACCAATTATTCCTAATGTAAACATAGAAAATGTTCTTGACCGTGAACCTAATAATGCACTTGACGATTTCACGCAACTAATTATGGAGGCTGTAATGACCGCTATCACCGAAATTAACAATCAAAATCAATGAGTATGAAAACAAAATTTATTTCATTATTCGTGGCACTCCTTGCCACCACAGCCCTTTGGGCATACGATTTCAAGTCTGGCGACTTGTATTACGAAATTATGGGTGACAACACGGTTAAAGTTACAAGTCATAGCGATTATGAAATGCTGACCTCCGTAAACATTCCTGCATCCGTAACATACAACAGCACAACTTATAACGTAACAAGTATTGATTGGTTAGCTTTCTCTGGTTGCACAGGTCTTACCTCTATCACTATCCCAAATAGTGTGACGGACATAGGCATGTATGCTTTCCATGGTTGTATAGGTCTAACATCCATTACGATTCCATGTAGTGCGACACATGTAGGAGAGGGTTCTTTTGCTGGTTGCACGGGTCTTACTTCTGTAATATGGAATGCAAAGAAATGTACAGAGTACAACACTGCCGTCAATGGTGTCATTATAACCTTGGGGCTTAATCCCTTTTCATGTTATTATGATGAAGATAGTATAGCGTATCTTACAAACATCGAATCTTTTACTTTTGGTAATGAGGTAGAATTCATTCCTCGCGAATTATGCAGGGGAATGAACAAACTTACCACTGTCACTATTCCTAATAGTGTAACAGGCATTGGATATGGTGCTTTTCGTGATTGCTCAAGTCTTACCTCTGTCACTATCCCCAATAGTGTAACGAGTATTGGAAGTAGTGCTTTCTCCGATTGCATAAGTCTTACCTCTATCATTATTCCTAATAGTGTAACAAGGATGGAATGGGGTGCTTTCATTGGTTGCACTGGTCTTGCATCTATCATTGTAGAAAGTGGTAATACAACATATGATAGCCGTGATAATTGCAATGCAATTATAGAAACGGCCACAAACACATTGAAATATAGTTGTAAAGCAACCATTATCCCTAATAGTGTAACGAGTATTGGATATGGTGCTTTCGATAGTTGCACAGGTCTTACCTCTGTCACTATCCCCAATAGTGTAACAA